>CANHKG010000148.1 GCA_947460455.1 Rhodospirillales bacterium
CCGCTCAGCGCCAAAGCCGCGCTGGCCAGGCCGCCGGCCGACACCGCCAGGGTGCCGCCGCTGCTGACCGTGGTGGAAACCGCGCTGCCCAGCACGCGCTGCAACCCGCCCACCAGCACGGTGGCCGCACTCGCCACGCCGCCGGAGGACACCACGGCACTGCCCGCGCTGCTCACCACCGTGCCGCTCGCCAGGCCGCCGTTGGCCACCGCCTGCACGCCGGCGCGCAGGATCGTGCCGCTGGCCACCGCGCCGGAGAGCACCTGCTCCTGCCCGCCGCTGCTTACCACCCCAGCCCGCCCGATCGCGCCGGAGGACAGCACAAGCTGCCCGCCCACCAGCACCACCGTGCCGCTGCCCAACCCGCCGGAGGACACGGCCTGCACGCCGCCGCTGCTCACCGTCGTCGCGCTGGCCACGGCCCCGTTCTGAACGCCGAGGCTGGCGCCGCTGCTCAGCACCGCCGCGCGCGCGATCGCGCCGGAGCCCAGCACCACCTGCCCGCCGATGCTGGCCACCGTGCCGCTGGCAATCCCGCCGGCCGACACCGCCTGCACGCCACCGCTGCGCACCGTGGTGGTGCTGGCCACGCCGCCGCTCGAAACCGCCATGGCGCCGCCGCTCAGCACCGCGCCTGTCGTCACCGCGCCCGATAGCAGCGTGGCGCTGCCGCCGGAGGAAACCACCATGGCCCGCGCAATGGCGCCGGCCGAAAGCGTCTGCACCGCCCCGCTTGAAAGCACGGTCAGGCTCGTCACCGCGCCGCTGGAAACCAATTGCTGCCCGCCGCTCCGCACCACCGTGGCGCTGGCCACCGCGCCCGAGAGCACCTGCTCCTGCCCGCCATTGCTCACCAGCCCGCCACGCCCGGTCGCCCCGGCCGACAGCACAAGCACCCCGCCGGAGCCCACGGAGGTGGTGCTCACCACGCCGCCGCTCGAAACCGCCATGGCGCCGCCCAGGACCGTCGCGGTCGTCACCGCGCCCGACAGCACCGTGGCACTCGCCCCGGCCGACACCGCCATGCTCCGCGCGGTGGCACCGGCCGAAAGCGTCTGCGCCGCGCCGCTCGAAAGCACGGTCAGGCTCGTTACCCCGCCGCTGGAAACCAGCTGCGTGCCGCCGCTCAGCACCACCGTGCCGCTCGCCGTGGCGCCGGAGCGTACCTCCTCCTGCCCGCCGCTGCTCACCACAGCGCCGCGCCCCGCGGCCAAGGCCGACAGCACCAGCACCCCGCCGGAGCCCACCACCGTGGTGCTGGCCACGCCGCCGCTGGAAACCGCCAGGCTGCCGCCCAGCACGGTGCCGCTCGCCACCCCGCCGGTGAAGATCGTGGCGCTCGCGCCCGCCGAAACCACCATGCCGCGCGCGATCGCACCGGCCGAAAGCACCTGTGTCGCGCCCGAAGCCAGTACCGTGGCACTCGCGATCCCGCCGCTGGAGATCGTCTGCGTCCCGCCGCTGCCCAGCGCCGCCCCGCTCGCCACCGCGCCGGCCAGCACCCGCTCCGTGCCGCCGCTGCCGATGTCGGTGAAGCGCGCGGTGGCCCCGCTGGAGAGCACCTGCACCGCCCCGGCGCTCACCAGCGTGCCGCTGGCCACGCCGCCGGAGGAAACCGTCTGCACCGCACCGCTGGCCAAAGCCGTGGCGCTCGTGGTGCCGGACAGCACCAGCATCACCGCCCCGCTCGCCACCTCCAGCGCCCGCCCGGTGCCGCCCAGGGAGATGGTGGCGCTGCCGCCGCTCCCAACCACCGTCGCGCTGGCCACGCCGCCGGAGGAGACGTGCTGCGCGCCGCCGCTGCTGACCTGCGTCGCGCTCGCCAGGCCGCCCGAAAGCACCGTCTGCGCGCCACCGGCCTGCACGGCAGCGGAAACCGCCAGCCCGCCGGCGGAGACAATCTCGGCACCGCCGGAACTCAGCAGGCTGCCCGATGCCACGCCGCCGGAGGAAACCTGCAGGCTGCCGGTGCGCAGCGTGGTTGCGCTGGCCAGCCCGCCGGAGGAGACGAGCGCGACACCGCCGCTGACGAACATGCCGATTGCCGTGCCGCCCGCCGAAACCGCGGCGCTGCCGCCCGCCAGCACCAGCGTGCCCGTGCCGGTGCCACCCGACAGCACCTGCCGCCCGCCGCTGCTGACAATGGCACCGATGGCGATGCCGCCCGAGGACACGGCCTGGATACCGCCGGAGGAGACGATCGTTGCGCTCGCCGTGCCGCTATCGGCCACCTGCTCGGTGGCACCGGCATGGACCAGGCTGGATTGCACGAGCCCGCCCGCCCGCACCGAAAGCAGCCCGGAGACGATCGCCCGGCTCGCCAGCCCGCCTTCCGAGACCACCAGCTGGGCGCCGCTCAGGGCCACCGCATCAAGCGCCGTGCCGCCGGAGGAGACAACGAGCAACCCGCCACTGCTGAGGGCGGTGCCGCTCGCGATGCCGCCCGAAAGAATCACCTCGGTTCCCGACGCACGCACGATCGTATTGCGGCCGACGCCGCCCGACAGGAGCTGGGTGCCGCCGCTGGAAATGATGGTGCCGGTGGTGGTGCCGCCGGCAAACACCGCCTGGCTGCCGCCGCCGCTCAACAGCGAACTGGTGGCGACGCCGCCGGACAGCACCGAAACACTGCCGCCCACGGCCGATACCGCACTGGCGCTGCCGCCCGCCGAGATGAACACCAGGCCGCCACTGCCCGCCAGGCCACCCCGCGCGATGCCGCCGGAGAATACCCTCAGGCTCCCGCCAGACCGAAGATCGGCACCGCTGGCCACGCCCCCGGCGACAAGTTGAACCTCGCCACCGCTCACGGCGGAAACCACCAGCACCGTGCCGCCGTCGGCAAGCTGGGTTCCGCCACTGCCGACGAAGCTGCTGCCCGCGCTGCCGCCTGCCTGGACCGTTTGCACGCCGCCGCTGCCGATCGAGGTGAAAATCGCCCGGCCGCCGGAAGAGATCGTCTGGACGCCGCCCGCGCTCAGCGTTGCCGAGAAGGCGCTGCCACCCGACAGCACCCGCACTTCGCCGCCGCTGCTGGCCACGGTGGCGCTGTCGGTTCCGCCGGAGGAGATCACCTGAACGCCGCCGCTGCCCACGGAGGTGGCACGCGCGATGCCACCGCTCACGATGGTCTGGCTGCCGCCCCCGCCCAGCACCGCCCCGCTGGCAACACCGCCGGAAGACACCAGCACGGAGCCGCTGCCGGAAACGACGGTCCCGCTCGCGGTGCCGCCCGCAAACACCTCCTGAATCCCATCACTGCCCACAAGCGCGGCGCGCGCAATACCGCCCGAAAGCGCCTGGCGGCCCCCGCTGCCCACCGACGTGGCGCTGGCCACGCCGCCGGACGACACCACTTGGCTGCCACTGCCGCTCAGCGTCGCCCCGATCGCCACGCCGCCGGCCAGTACCGTCTCCGTGCCGCTTGTCGCCAGCGTCGCGCTGGCCACCGCGCCCGAGGACACCACTTGGGCCCCGCCCGACAGCACGGCGCCGGAGGCCACGCCGCCGCTGGAAACATCCACCCGGCCGCCCGAGAGCACCACCGTGCCGCCAGCCACCGCGCCGGAGCGCACCACCTGGAACCCGCCGGAAGACAGCACCGCCCCCGCGGCCACCGCGCCGGAGGACAGCGTGTGCACCCCGCCGCTGCTCACGGTGGTGGCGGTCGCGCTGCCCGAAACCAGCTCCGCCCCCCCGCTCAGCACCGTCCCGCTCGCCGCCGCCCCGGCCGCCACGGTGATCGCCCCACCCGACAGCACTACCGCGGCACTCGCCAGCCCGCCGGAGGATACAAAGGCCGAGCCACCGCTGCTCACCCGCGTGGCGCTCGCCACGCCGCCGGAAGCCACCGCCTGCCGCCCGCCGGAGCTCACCAGGGCCCCGGCCGCGATGCCGCCGGAAAGCACATCCTCCACGCCGCCCAGCAGCACCAGCGCGGCACTGCCCGTGCCGCCGGCGAAAACCCGGGCTACGCCGCCGCTGCTCACCACCGTGCCGCTCGCCAGCCCGCCGGAAGACACCGCCAGCACGCCGCCGCTGCTCAGCGTGGCCCCGCCAGCCGCACCGCCCGACAGCACCGCAACCGTGCCGCCCACCAGCACCAGCGCCGCCGCCGCGCTGCCGCCGGCGGAAACCTGCACCGCCCCGCCGCTGCTCACCCGCGTGCCGCTCGCCAGCCCGCCATCGCCGACCGACTGCACCGCGCCGGAGGACAAAGTCGCCACCGCCGCCGTGCCGCCCGACAGCACCGCCTGCACCGCCCCGCCCAGCACCGTCGCCGCGCTGTCGATGCCGCCCGCCGAGACCACGGCACTGCCACCGCTGCTCAGCACCGCGCCGCTCGCCAGCCCGCCGGAGACGAGCTGCGTGCCGCCGCTGCTCACGACCGTCGCGTTGGCCCGCCCGCCCGACAGCACCGCCAGCGACCCGCCAGACAGCACCACCGCCGCACTCGCGCTGCCGCCCGCTGAAACCTGCACGCTGCCGCCATTGCTGACCCGCGTGCCGCTCGCCAACCCGCCCGACGAAACCGTTTGTGTGCCGCCGCTGCCGGCCGAGGTCGCGCTGGTGACACCGCCGGAGAACACGATCTCCATGCCCCCGCTCGCCAGCACCGTCGCGCGCGCAATGCCGCCGCCGGAAACCGCCTGCGTGCCGCCATCCGAAACCGTCGTGGCACTCGCAATGCCGCCCGACAGCACCTGCGCGAGCCCACCGCTGGACACCACCGTGCCGCTCGCCGTGCCGGAGACCAGCCCGCTGCCCGAGAGCGCCAGAACGCCGCCGCTGTTCACCAAGGTCGCGCTGGCAATCCCGCCCGAAATCGCCAGCAACGTGCCACCCGCGCTCAGCAGGGCGTTGCTCGCAACGCCGCCGGAGGAAACCACGGCGCTGCCGCCGCTGCCCACGGAGGTGGCCCGCGCGATGCCGCCGGAAAGCACCGTCTGCGTGCCGCCCTCGCTCAGCACCGCGTTGCTGGTCACGCCGCCTGCGGAAACAACCACGCCGCCGCCGCTCGCCACCGTGCCGCTCGCCACGCCGGCGGAAGACACGGTCTGCACGCCGCCGCTTCCCACGGAGGTGGCCCGCGCGATGCCCAGGGAAGACATCACCTGCGTGCCGCCCGCGCCCAGCACCGTGTTGCTGGCCACACCCCCGGCCAGCACGCGCACCGCCCCGCCGCTGCTGGCCATCGTGCCGGTCGCGGTGCCGCCGCTGGAGATCACCTGCGTCCCGCCGCTCGCCGTCGTGTCGACCGCGCTGCCGCCGGAGGAGATCGTCTGCGTGCCGCCACTGCCGAGCACCGCCGCGCTGGCGATGCCGCCCAGCAGCACCGTCTGCCCGCCCGCGCTGCCCACCGAGGTCGCCGAGGCCACCGCGCCGGACGACAGCACTTGCGAACCGCCACTGCCGATCTGCGTTCCCGCGGCCACGCCCCCGGAGGAAATCCGCTGCGCCCCGCCCGCCACCGTCGTGTCCACAGCCGAACCGCCGGCCAGCACCTGCTCGATGCCGCCCGTGCTCACCGTGGTGCCGCTCAGCACGCCGCCGGAGCTCACCGTCAGCGTGCCGCCGCTCGACACCATCGTGGCGCTCGCAAGGCCGCCGGAGGAGACCTGCTGCGCGCCGCTCAGCAGCACGGTGGTGCCCTGCGCCACGCCGCCCGACAGCACCACCTCCACGCCGGCGGCACTCACCACCGCTGCGCTGCCAAACCCGCCGGCCGAGATGCGCTGCGTCCCGCCGCTCAGCCGCGTGCCGCTCGCCAGCCCGCCCGAGGAAATCAGCGTGGTGCCGCCCGCCGTGGTCACCGCCGACACCAGCACGCCGCCCGACGACACCGCGGCCGAGCCGGCCGAGAACACGAAGGTGCCGCTGGCCGTGCCCCCTTCCAGCACCGCCTGCGCGCCGCCGGAACTCACCCGCGCCTGCAGCGCCACGCCGCCGGAGATAACGTTCTGCCGCCCGCCGGTCAGGATCGTCGTGCTGGTCGCGGACCCGCCAGAGACCAGCTCCGTCCCGCCGCTGCTGACAATCGTGCCGCTCGCCGTCGCCCCCGCGGACAGCGGCAGCGTGGTGCCAGGGGGCAGCACCGTCGCCTGCACCTGCCCGCCGGACTCCACCACCAGGCTGGCGCCGCTGTTGAGCCGCGCCCCGCTCGCCAGCCCGCCGGCGCCGACGCTTGCCACCCCGCCGGAACTCAGCGTGGTCGCCGCCGCCATGCCGCCCGACAGCACCGCCTGCACGCCGCCCACCAGCACCGTGGCAGCGCTCTCGGTGCCGCCGGCTGAAATCACCGCACTGCCGCCGCTGCTGATGCGCGCGCCACTGGCGAGCCCGCCGGAGGAAACCGCCTGCAACCCGCCGCTGCTCACCGTGCCGGCCAGGGCCCGCCCGCCGGACTCCACCGTCACCACGCCGCCCGTCAGCGCCACGGCCCCGGTGGCAGACCCGCCGGCCGACACCACCACGCTGCCGCCACTGCTCACCACCGCGGCACTGGCCAACCCGGACAGCACCGAAACCGTGCCGCCCGCCAGCACCACCGCAGCGGTGGCGCTGCCGGCCGCCGACACCACCAGGCTGCCGCCGCTGCTCACCCGCGTGCCGATCGCCTGCCCGCTGGAGGAAATCGTCTGCGTTCCGCCACTGCCCGCCGAGGTCGCACTCGCCACGCCGCCGGCCAGCACCGTCTCGCCGCCGTCGCTGCCCAGCACCGTTCCGCGCGCAATGCCGCCGGAGGAGACGACCTGCTGCCCCCCCGCGCTCACCAGGCTCGCGCTCGCCACGCCGCCGAGCGACACCACCTGGCTGCCGCCAGACAGCGCAGCCCCCGTCGCCGTGCCGCGCACCACCGCCAGCCCGCCATCCACCACCACGGCCGCGGAGGCCACGCCG
Organism: Rhodospirillales bacterium; assembly: GCA_947460455.1. Classification (GTDB taxonomy): domain Bacteria; phylum Pseudomonadota; class Alphaproteobacteria; order Acetobacterales; family Acetobacteraceae; genus CAMDGX01. Next base: position 6,901 of record CANHKG010000148.1, read on the forward strand.
CCGAAGGAGATCGTCTGCACGCCCCCGCTCAGCACCTGCGTCGCCCGCGCGATCCCGGCGGAGGAAACCGTCTGCGCCCCGCCGCTCAGCACCGCCGCCGAGGCGATGCCGCCCGCCAGCACCGCTTGAAGGCCGTCGGCCAGCACCACGGCCCCGCTATCGGTCGCGCCGGAGGACACGGTCTGCGCCCCGCCGCTCGACACCACCGTGGCCCGCGCGATGCCGCCGGAGAGCAGCACCTGCGATCCCCCGGCGCCGATCCCGGCGGCCGAGGCCACCCCACCGGCCGAAACCGTCTGCACCCCCAGCACCGCGGCGCTCAGCGCCGTCGCACCGGAAGAAAGCACCTGCTGCCCGCCGGCCTCCACCACCGTGCCGCTGGCACTACCCGCGGCCAGGATGCGCTGCACGCCGCCGCCGGAGACCACCGTCTGCCGCGCCACGCCGCCGGATTCGACGATCTCCACCCCGCCGGTCGACACCAGGGAGGAAGACGTCGTGCCCCGAACGCTCTGCTGCCCGCCGGAGCTGACAGAGGTGGAGACCGCAACGCCGCCGCCCAGCACGCTCGCGGTATCGCCCGAAAGCAGCACCAGCCCGCTGGAGAGCGCCCCTGAACTGACGACGTACGCCGTCATCCCGCCGCCTCAGGCTGTGCCAGCAACCCCGGCACCCGCCCGATCGTGCGCACCACCGCCTCGCCCGTGATCAGCCGCGTGCATTCGAAATGCCGCTCCGTTCCGGCGTGGCGCGGGCACCACAGGAAATCCTTGTGGTCGAAGCGCAGCTTGGGGTCGTTCCAGCAGGAATTGCAGGCATGCCAGTTCACCACCCGGTACGGCGTGGCGAACTCGTTGGTCGGGTGCGTGAACCCGCTGATCATCACCACCGGCGTGCTGCACGCCCAGGCGAGCCAGGCCAGGCCGGAGGAAAGCCCCACGAACACATCGGCATGCAGCAGCCAGCGCGCCCGCTCCGCCAACGGCCTGTCGCCCGTTTCGTCCTCGGCGCCGTTCGGGATATGCGTCCACATCAAGCCCGTGCCGTGCACCGGCTTCTGGTCGATGCACACCACCCGGTAGCCGCGCGCGCGCAGATCGGCCACCACGGCGCGCCACCCCTCGGGGTTGTTCCACATCTTGCAGCCGCTGCTCGCCTGCACCGCGATCACCGCGTAGCGCTCGGCGATCGGCCGGCTGCTGTCCGGCAGTGAAAGCTTCGGCGCCACCTCGGTCGGGTCCACGCCCAGGATGTAGCCGGCGGTGCGATGCAGCCCCACCAACCGGAAATCAGTCGGCTGCCACAGATGGTCCACATCGTCGAAGAACAGCCCGATCGAGTAGGTGGCGTAGAAGCTCTCGGCCAGCTTCCCGGCCACCATCTCCTCATGCGTCACGAAGCGGATCTGCGGATAGGCGTTGCGCACCAGCGGGATGATCGCGCCAGACATCGCCACCGTCAGCCGGCAGCCATGCACCTCCGCGAAGCGCGCGGCATACGGGAACCACCCCAGCGTGTCGCCCAGCGTGCCCACCGGCAGCTGCACCAGCACCTCGCGCCCACGCGCCTCATAGGCATGGTCCAGCACCAGCGTTTCCGCGCCGGCGTCGTCGATCTCCCACACCGTTACCCCGAAGCGCACGAAGAACCGCTTGGCCGAGGTTACCACCGCGCCCTGGTTCTCGCTCTGGAACAGGATGTTGCCGGTATCGAGGTCGCGCAGCCGCACCCGCCACTGCCCGGCGCTGCGTTCCGGCAGCACCACCCGCGCGCCCTCGTTGAAGTCGAAGTGAATCCCCTGCGGCCCCTCCTGAGTCGGCCGGGCGGCCGGCGGCGGGTAGGCGGGAGGGGGCGATACGGGGCCAGTCTCGGCACGCGGCGCGCCGGTGGCGTCGGGGGCGGGATCGGAAATGCTCTGCACCATGATGTAAGGCCTGCCGATGCCCTGCCGGCCCCGCGATCCTGGCGTGGGCAAGGCGGACACCAGACAGATGTCGCATAATTAAAACACGGTGAAATTCTCTGAAACACACCTGCGTGTCAAGGAATCCTCGATCCCCGCCAGCTCGGCTCAGCCCCGCAGCACCATCCAATAGGCCCCGATGGAGGACATCCTCGGCACGCGGGACATGTCCGGCTCCCCCGCCGCCTCCACCGCGAAACGCTTGCGCAGCAGCGCCGCCACGTCGATCCCGTCTGCCGCCCACACGAACCGCGCCTCGCCCGCTTCCCCCTGAACCGCCGGCACCGCCCGCCCCGGCATGTTCAGCACGAACATCCGCCCCTGCGGCGCCAGCGCCTGGCCCAGCCGGTCGATATCCTCCGCCGGTGCCAGGCAATGCTGCAGCACCCACACCGCCAGCGCCGCATCGGCGCGCAACCCGTGCTGCACCAGCCCGTCCAGCTGCGCCGGAGACACGGCCAGGAACCGCTCATCCGCCACATGCTCGGCCGCCATGGCCCGCATCCGCGCGCTGATATCCACCCCCACCACCCGGCAGCCCGTGGCCGCGATCAGTGCCTTCGCCATCCGCCCGATGCCGCAGCCATAGTCCAGCACCAGGCTCTCCGGCCCCAGCCGCACGTGCTCGCGCACCAGCCCCACGAGGTACGGCGTCTCACGCTCCCAGCGCGTGGCGGTATCCGCCCCCTCGCCCTCGTCGGTGAGGATGATCGCCCGCGCCGCCGCCTCATCCGCGGCATCGAACACCTGCGGGTAGTACACCGCCATCGCTCAGCCCTCCCGTGCCGACAACGCCCGCACCACATCGCGCGCCACGCCCGCCCAATCCCCAAGCTTCTTCTGCCGGAACAAGCGCACGGAGGGGTACCAACCCGTCTCCTCCCCCGCGAGCCCCCAGCGCCAATCCGGCCGCCGCGCCAGCAACAGCCAGCACGGCCGCCCCATCGCGCCGGCCACATGCGCCACGGAGGTATCCACCGTCACCACCAGGTCCATGCCGTCCAGCACCGCCATGGTATCGGCATAGCCCGCGATCTCCGGCCCCAGATTCACCAGCGGCGCCCGCCACGCCGAAGCCCCCACCTGCGCCGCCGCCGCGCCCACCTGCAACGCCACCCAGGCCACACCAGCCGCATCCCCCAGCGGCGCCAGCGCCCGCAGGCTGGCCGAGCGCGCGAAATCGAACGGATGGTCCGGCCGCCCCGCCCACACCAGCCCCACCCGGCGCATGCCGCGCGGCACCAGCTCGCCCAGCCGCGCCGCCCAGCGCATCCGGTCCTCATGCGTGCTGGCGAGATACGGGGCCCCATCGTCCGGCATCGCCCCGGCCAACCCCGGCAGGTCTGAGAGCGTGGCCCAGGCGGCGAAATCCCCCAGACGGTCCCAGGCCACCACCCGCTCCGCCACCCCCGGCATCTGCGCCACCACCGGCTGCATCTCCGGGCTCGCCGCCACCACCAGCTTGCCGCAGCGCCCGGCGGCCCAGGGCAGGTAGCGCGCGAACTGCACCACGTCGCCAAAACCCTGGTCGGCCACCACCAGCAACGTGCCGGCCATGGCGCGGCCCTGCCAGCGCCGGATGCGCTTGCGCGCCGCCACCTCGGCCGGCAGCGGTGCCGGCACGCCGGGCAGACGGAACCGCCAGCCATACCCTTCCCACCCGCGCGCGAAATCGCCGCAGGCCAGCAGCACCTCGCCGCGCCCAAACCGTGGCGCAGGGTCATCTGGCGCCAGCGCGATCGCCCGGTCGTAGCAGGCCAGCGCGGCATCGATCTCCAGCGCATCGAAATGCGCCAGTGCCAGGTTGTTCAGCGCCACGGGATCGTCCGGCGCCAGCGTCAAAGCGTCCCGCCCTGCCGCGATCGCCGCCTTGGGGTTCAGCAGCCGCCGATGCACCTCGATCCGGTTGCGATGCACCAGCGCCAGCGCCGCCGCCTCCAGCCCGCCTTTCGCCCCCAGCTTCGCCGCCCGATCCATCAGCGGCGCCGCGCGCGCGAAATCCCCCTGCCGCGCCGCCACCACGCCGGCCAGATGCAGCGCCGCCGGCCGATCCAGGATCGCCCCGCCGAGCCCGCGCAGCAGCGCCGCCGCCTCACCGATGCGCCCCTCGCGCTCCGCCACCGCGGCCGCCGCCAACTCCTGCTCGATTGCGTCACTCATCCGAGTAACCCAGCCGGGCCATCGCCGGCGCCAGGATCGGCAGCACCGGCGCCAGTTGCTCGCGATAGGCCCGCCAGCGATAGCGCGACCGGTCGTAGAGCTTCTCCGTCACCTGCGCGTAGCTGGCCGTGCGCGCGTAGCGCCGGTTCTCCTGCGGCGCGAGGCAGGCGGGGTCGAACGGCAGCCCGACGAAATCGAGCATCCGCCGCACCGTCGCCTCCTGGTCGTCCACCAGATCCTCGTAGCGCACCGGCAGCAGCCGCAGCGCGAGGTTGGCGCGGTACTGCGCCACCAGCTCGCTCGCCAGGGCGAAATGCCTCGCCGCGCCCTCCAGCGAGAACGCGCAATGAAACCCGTGCGTCAGCTCGTTGCCGAACACCGACAGCACCACGTCGGCGGGGTGGCGCACCAGCAGGATCATCGGGCTGGCCGGGAACACCATGCCGATCAGGCCGAGATGCCACTCGTTCAGCGGCATCTTGTCGGTGAACCAGGCCTGGCCCGGCCCCACGATCCCCATGCCCCGCACCCGCCGCAGGTAGTGGTCGCGCAACGTCTCCAGCCCATCGGCCTCGTCGCCCATCCACAGATCGGCCAGCGCCTCGGGATAGCCCAGCGGGCTGGAAAGCACGCGCGGCACCATCGCCGCGAGGTCCCCCACCAGCGGCAATTCATCCCCCGCCGCCACCGCGGGATGGGCCGAGAGCGTCTGCTCCACCAGCGTGGTGCCGGAGCGCGGAAAGCCCAGGATGAAGATCGGCTGCGCCCCCGGTGCCACCGGCGCGCGCGGCAACAGCCGCCGCCGCTCCGGGGTGAAGAACCCGCCCAGCCGCGCCGCCTCATCCGCCGCCTCGCCCGCGCCATAGTCTTGCCCGGTCGCCTCCCGCAGCCGCCGCTTGCCCTCGCTCCAGGCGGCGAAGGCTTCCGCCGGCCGCCCCATCCGGTCCAGCAGCCGGCCCTTCTCCATCAGCACCGCGGGCTCGGCCGCGCCGATACCATCCAGCACCGAAAGCGCATGCTCCCGCGCCCCGCGGCGGGCCGCCACAACGGCCCGCGCCAGCGCCACGCCGGCATCCCCCGGTGCCGCCGCCTCGGCCTCGTCCAGCACCGTGGCGGCACGATCCAACGCGCCCGCCGCCTCCTCCATCCGCGCCTCGCCCAGCAGCACCCCGGCCGGAGGCGCGCCCAACGCGCGCAACTCGGCATACAGCGTACGGCTCTCCGCGATCCGCCCCTGCGCCTTCAGGTTTGCGGCGAGGTTCCCCAGCACCGCCGGCTCCCGCCGCCCCGCCAGCTCCAGCGCCCGCCGGTAATGATGCTCCCCGGGCACCGGCCGGTTCGCCGTCGTCAGCGCCAGGCCCAGCAGGTGGTGCGCATCCGCCGACAGCGGATCCCCCCGCACCGCAGCACGCGCATGCCGCAGCGCCGCGAACACGTCCCCGCGCTGCAGCGCCACCCGCACGGCATCGCGCAGCGCTTCCTGGTGGCCGGTATCCACCGCCACGATCCGCTCCAGCAGCACAAAGGCCGGCCCCAGCAGGCCTGCCTCCCAATGCAGCCGCGCCAGCACCGAAAGTGCGGCCGGCGCCCAGGGTGCGAGTTCCAGCACCTCCTGCAGCAGCGCCAAGGCCCGGCCAGACTCGCCCGCCTGCCGCAGCGCCTCCGCCTCGCGGATCTGCGGCGCCAGCATCAGCGCGGAGCCGGGCGGGCTCGCCGTCGCCGGGTCCATCGCGCAACAGCGCAACGGCCGCAGCGTGCTGCCGCAGGCGCAGGCCTCCGTCGCCCCCATGGGCGCCCCCACAGGCGTCAGGCTCAGGCGGCGTCTCCCAGCCAGTACAGCCCGCTCGCCGCAATCTCGAAGCGCAGGTGCCGCGCCCCGCGCAGATGCAGCCAGCCCATCCCGTCGCTCCAGCGCCAGTCGCCTTCCGGCGCATGCCACCCGGCGCCGAACCGTGCATCGCCCGGCGCCACCGCGGCGCCATCCAGCAGCACCCGGCCGACCGCCACGCCCAGCGGGCGCGCATCCTCGCTGCCCTCCATCTCCGCCGGCACCCAGCGGCGAGAGGCGATGGCGATCGCCCGCGCGCCCACCGGCACCGCCACCTCGCGCCAACGCCCGCCGCCGGCCGGCAGCACCCGCCCCTCGGCCAGCACCGAAAGCCCCGGGTCCGGCCCGCGCCGATGCCCCAGCGCGCCCGCCCGCGCCAGCAACCGCGCCCGAACCGAAGCCACTTCCGGCCCGGCTTCCACCAGCTTCGCGCAGGACCCTTCGGCCCAGGCCCGCCGCGCGAAATCCGCATGCAGCATCATCGCGCCGACGCCCCCAGGGGCACCATTCGCGAAGGCGGCGCGGTTGCCGGTATCCAGATAGCTCTCGCAGGCGAGCCCTTCCGCCAGCAGCACGTCATGCGCCGCCAGTTCGACATGGAAATAGGTGATGCTGTCCGTGGGCTCCTGCCGCACCGTGCGCCCGTTCACCAGATGCCGCACGGGGATCAGCACCCCGGCCGCGAACACCGCGTGATCGGGGCTCAGCAGCAGGTCGCGCACCG
>CANHKG010000149.1 GCA_947460455.1 Rhodospirillales bacterium
ACACCCCGTCGCGCATCCAGCAGCGCGATATCCTGAGGTGTCGACACGACGATCGCGCCCGCCAGAGTAACCCTTTGCGCCATGGTGAGCTGTGCGTCGCCAGTGCCCGGCGGCATGTCAACGATCATCACGTCGAGCTCGCCCCACTCGACCTGGCCCATCATCTGCTCCAGGGCCCCCATCACCATGGGGCCACGCCAGATCATCGCGGTATCCTCGTCCACAAGGAACCCGATGGACATCGCCTTCAGGCCCCAGGCCTCAAGAGGGATCATCCTGTCGCCCCGGACTTCCGGCTTCCTCGCCAAGCCCAGCATCCGTGGCAAGCTCGGGCCATAGATGTCCGCATCGAGCAGGCCCACACGAAGGCCGAGTTGCGCCAGGGCGACGGCCAGGTTCACAGCCACCGTGGACTTGCCCACACCACCCTTCCCCGACGCCACCGCGACGATGTTCCTCACGTTCGGCAGCAGCACAGCCTTCTCCGGAGGGGCACCTTGCGTCGCAGCGCGGGGTGCGTGCCCATGGCCATGCGAATGCTCCGCTCGCGCCGCAGGCCGTGGAGTCGCGTGTGCCGTCAACACCGCGGCAACATTCTGCACGCCGCGTTCGGCGCCCAGCACCGCCTCAACCTTCTGCCGCACCGGTTCCATCGCCTGCACACGACTGCGTTCGGTGAGGAGGCTTACCTGGACCAGAACGCCATGCGGACCACGGCGCACCTCGATTCCCTCAACGATCCCGGCAGCGACGATGTCCCGGCCGCTCTCTGGATCAGCCACACTGCGGAGAACCTCCTTCAAGGAGGCAGCACTCGGCTCGCTCATGCGCTTGAAAACCCTTCGCACCCAGTCAATATGCAGGCGTGTCATGCCAGGGATATGGCTGCTTCAACTCCGGAAGCCAATGCCCTTCCCTGCATCGGCGGAAACGCGCACAGGAGCCCAGTCAGCTCATGCCTTCCTCAAACGGCGCATCTAGCGACGCCGAAAGCTTCGCGGTCGTCCACTCCGGATCTGGAGGGGGCGGACCATGGGGCGCGCCCCCCGGCGGGCCACAAGGTAACGGCCCCAAAGGACCGCAGGGTCCGTGGGGCGGGGGACCGCGTGGGCCCAGTGGTAACGGCGGCAATCAGCCACCCGACCTCGATGAGTTGATCGCCAGGGTTCAGAACATGTTCCGCGGCGCAATGCCTGGGGGAAGCGGGCCGAGGATGCCTTCAATTCTCGGCGGCGGCCGCGGCATCGCGATCATGGGGGCCCTGGTCGCTGTGGTGTGGCTTTCCAGCGGCTTCTATCGCGTACAGCCGGATGAGCAGGGTGTGGTACTCCGCTTTGGAGCCTACGATCGAACCGCTTTTCCAGGCCTCAACTACCATGTGCCTTGGCCTGTGGAGCGGGTGCTGCTCCCTGCGGTCACCCGCATCAACCGGGTCGAGGTCGGTTTCAGCACTGGCGTCTCCGATGCCCGCCCGGTCGAGATCCGCTCGCTCCGCGGGCGCGAGGCCGCGGGCCGTGACCTGCCCGAGGAAAGCCTGATGCTGACGGGCGATGAGAACATCATCGACATCAATTTCGCGGTTTTCTGGCGCGTCCGCAGCGCCGGGGACTTCCTCTTCAACACCCGCCACCCGGAATACACGGTGAAGTCCGCCGCCGAGAGCGTCATGCGCGAAGTGATCGGCCGCACCCCCATCCAGCCGGCCCTGACGGATGCCCGCGCCCGTATCGAGGCTGACGTGCTGCGCGGGGTGCAAGCGATCCTCGACCAGTACCACGCCGGCGTCGAGGTGACCCAGGTGCAGCTGCAGAAGGTAGACCCGCCCGCCGCCGTCATCGACAGCTTCCGCGATGTTCAGCGCGCCAACACCGATGCCGATCGGGCTCGCAATGAGGCCGATGCCTACCAGAACGACATTGTTCCCCGCGCTCGTGGCAACGCGGCGCGCCTGGTGGCCGAAGCGACCGCGGCACGCGAAGTGTCGGTGGCTGAGGCAACCGGCCAGGCGCAGCGCTTCCTCTCCGTGCTCCAGGCCTATGAGGCCGCTAAGGAAGTGACGGTCCAGCGCCTCTACATCGAGACGATGCAGGAAATCCTCGGCAACACCCCCTCTGTCATCGTCGACGACAGGCTCCAGGGCATCATGCCGTTCCTGCCGCTGGGTGAGGCAACTCGTCCCACCCGCCCCGCTCCGGCACAGCCCGGCGCCGGCTTCGCGCCGACAGGGCAACCTGCCACTCCTCCGCGGGGGACCACCCGATGAGCCGCTCCCTGATTGCCGTCGTCGCGCTTGCCGCCACCGCTGTGGTGGCCGCAGCCTCCCTGTTCACCGTCGAGCAGACTGATCAGGTCCTCGTCACGCGCCTGGGCGAACCGCGCCGCGTGATCACCGAGCCCGGCCTGAAGCTGAAATGGCCGTTGGCCGAGACCGTCATCCGGTTCGATCGCCGGCTGCTGGACTATGAGCTGCCGCCGGAGGAGGTCATCCTTGGAGATCAGCGCCGCCTGATCGTCGACAGCTTCACGCGCTACCGCATCGTCGACCCGCTGCGCTACTATCAGGCGGTGGGCCCGACCGAGAATGGCATCCGCGCCCGCCTCAACTCCGTGGTCACCTCGTCACTGCGCCGCGTGCTGGGCAACGAACAGCTCCTCAACGTGCTGTCGTCCAACCGCGGCCGGATCATGGCCCTGATCCGGGAGCAGGTGAACGCCGAAATGCGCAACTTCGGGGTCGAGGTGGCCGATGTGCGCATCCGCCGCGCCGACCTGCCGCCGGAGAACACCCAGGCGATTCTCTCCCGCATGCAGTCGGAGCGCCAGCGCGTCGCGGCCCAGGCTCGAGCGGAAGGCGATGAGGCAGCCGCGCGAATTCGCGCCGATGCCGAGCGGGAGCGCACCGTCCTACTGGCCAATGCACGCAGCACCGCCGACCGCCTGCGAGGCGAAGGCGAAGCGAACGCCATCGCCATCTATGCGGAGGCCTTCAATCGTGACGCGCATTTCTTCCAGATATGGAGAACCCTGCAGGCCTACCGCGAATCTTTCGCACAAGGTGGCTCAAGGCTCGTCATGACGCCGGGCGATGGCTTCCTGAAGCTCCTGCGGGAGCCGCCCACCGCGACTGCTGCAACGCCAGCGGCGCCCCCCGCAGCGCCACGTAGTCCCTGATGGCTCAGCGAAAGGGGTAAGCTGGTCTCGGCGGGGCGCCACTGATGATCAAGGCGCTCCGCTTGCGGTAGTGCGCGCCGCCGCCCACATTAGGGTCGCGAGCAATAGGATCCCCTCATGATCGACCCCGGCGTCTTCAAGTCCTGGCGGCCCCGGCGGGGCGCCAGTGCCGTCCGAGGTGCCTTCCTGGCACTTGCCGTCACGTTGGCAGCCCCGATGTTGCCGGCTACCGCCAACGTGGCGCAGGCGCGCTCCGCACCCGAGAGCTTTGCCGACCTGGCAGCAAAGTTGCTTCCGGCGGTGGTGAACATCTCAACCAGCCAAACCGTGGCGGCCCGCGGCGATCGCGGGTCACCCGACATGCCGCAATTCCCGCCGGGGTCGCCATTCGAGCGCTTCTTCCGTGACTTCATGGAGCGCAATCGCCCACCGGGCCCGCCCCCCGGAGCGACACCCGGCCAGCGGGGAGATCGCAACCCTCCGGCCCGCCGGTCGCAAAGCCTCGGGTCAGGGTTCATCATCGATCCGTCGGGCATTGTCGTCACCAACAACCACGTGATCGACGGGGCGGACGAGATCACCATCACCATGCACGATGGGATGATGCTGAAGGCGACGCTGATCGGTAAGGACGAGCGCACCGATCTCGCCGTGCTGAAGGTCATCGCCGACCGCCCGCTTCCTGCGGTCCCGTTCGGCGATTCCGACGCAGCACGCGTCGGCGACTGGGTGCTGGCGATCGGCAACCCATTCGGCCTCGGCGGCACGGTTACAGCCGGCATTGTCTCCGCCCGCGGCCGGGATATCCAACAGGGCCCCTACGACAACTTCATCCAGACCGATGCCGCGATCAACAAGGGCAATTCAGGTGGCCCCCTGTTCAACATGAACGGGGAGGTTATTGGCATCAATACCGCCATCTACTCGCCCACCGGCGGGTCCGTTGGTGTCGGCTTCGCCATTCCCGCCAGCCTTGCCAAGAACGTCGTCGTCCAGCTCCGTGATTTCGGTCGGGCGCGTCGCGGATGGCTCGGCGTGCGCATCCAACAGGTAACCCCTGACATCGCCGAAAGCATCGGCCTCAAGGAACCCACGGGCGCGATGATCGCTGGCGTCACGGATGGTGGACCCGCCGATTCCGCCAAGATCAGGAACGGCGACGTTGTGCTGCGGTTCAACGGCCAGGATGTGAAGGATATGCGAAGCCTGCCCCGAATCGTCGCAGATACGGAGATTGGCAAGCAGGTTCCGGTCGTCCTATGGCGCGACGGCAAAGAGGTGACCCTGGAAGCCAAGGTCGGCGAGTTGCCAGACGACCAGCGCGTGGCATCCGCGGCACCCGACAAGCCTGCGCCGGTTCAGCCAGTGGAGCTCTCGGGTCTCGGCCTGCGCCTCTCCCCCATCACTCCTGAAGCGCGCGAACGCTTTCAGCTTAGTGGCGACCAAAAAGGCGTGCTCATCACGGGTGTTCTGCAGGGAACCCCTGCCGCCGACAAAGGCCTGAAGCCCGGTGACGTGATCGTGGAAGTCCAGCAGGAAGAGGTTACGACCCCCAACGACGTGCAGGAGCGTGTCGAGAAGGTCCGCAAGGCCAACCGTCGTTCCGTGCTCATGCTCGTGCAGACGAGCGATGGCCTCCAATGGGTGCCCCTGTCGCTGTCCCCCGGCGACCGCGCACCTGGCTAACTTCGCCTGCAACCGAAAGGACCAGCTTCAGCACCCCCAGGCGTGCTGAAGCTGGTCAGTCCTACGCTATTCCGCGGCCAAACGTTGCGCGGTAGAGCCCGTAGCCAGGGAAAAGCGGCTGAAGCTCCTGTTCAATGCCGGAAGCATCGCCACGTCCCTCACCCCGATCGACGGCTCCATGACGATCATGGCAACAGTGGCTGACAGGTTGTTGGCGTCATTGGGGCGGGGCGGACGGCAGACGGAGTAAGGCGCGCCGAAATCGTCAAACAGCGCGTCTTTCACATGATCCGGTGTCGCATGACCCAAGTGAGGCAGTAGCAGGTCACGAACCCGGATATCGCGATAGAGGGAACAAGGGGTAGTGGCGACCCCCATGTCTCGCAGCTTCACCAAGGCAACGGGGCTCACGAAGTGGTTCGCGTGCGTCAGCAGGCCTCTATCCGGATGCACCTGAAAAGTCTCATCCGGCGCGCACTCGAAGTTGATCGCAACACCTTGGCCCTTCGCGGTCGAAGCACTGACGATCATGTTGTTCGCAGCCGACTTTGCTGTGGCGTAGACCGCCCGCATCGCAAGCGCCGGGTATTCCTGCTCCAGCACCTTGCGTCGTATCAAGGCGAGGGGCACACCCACATCGCGATAGTCCCGATCCGATTGCAGGTAGTTGGCAGTCAGGCCGATCCCCGCCTCGTTCAATCCTGAACGGGCCAGGCCCCCTGCCTCCGTAAAGGTAAGGAGGTCCGGCCCATCGGACCTGCGGATACGAAGCACGACCGCCGTCTCGGCGCATTCCGCCTTCCAATCCCAGTTCTGGGCATGGATCAGCCGGCGGGCCGCCGTCGCCTCGGGCATGACGACAACGCCGGTGCATCCATCCGGTAGACGTTCCGCCAACCGCGCGCGCAGATCCGGCCGCTCCGCCAGCTTGAGGATCTCCGTGCGAGCGTTCAGGAGTACGATCTGCTCGAACGCAACATCCGCACCTTCGGCGATGCCGCGCATCTCCTCGATATAGAGTGGGTCGAAGGCCTCGATGATCGGCAGATAGTCACGAATCAGCGCAACGACCGCGCCTTCATCCAGGCCCGAGCGGCCAATCTGCGCCGTGTAGTGCGCGATCCCCTTGCCGATGCGCTCAGCGGCAAGCCGTCCATGCTGCACGCCTCGCTCATGCGGGCCGCCCGAGAGATCGATCAGGGGGCAAGGTTCAACCATGGCTCTCTCCCAGTCTCTGTGGAGTCACGAAGCGTAGTCGGGTTCCTCGCGATCCAGGATGCGACGCCAGGCGTCAAGGAACTGGCGGCCGTCATGCACTTCGCTCCAGGCCCCCTTGTGGTGGGTCCAGCGCAGATGGTCCGGCTGCCGGCGCAGTGGAAGCCCCGTCGAAGCCGCAAACAACTGGTAGCCCACGGTCTTCTCCACCACGCACAGCTCATGAAACGCGTCGTGCACGGTCGGGCCAACCGTCATCACCCCATGATTGGCCATCACCAAGGTCGTCGCGTCGCCCAGCGCACGGGCCAGGCGATACCCCTCCTCCAGGTTCGTCGCCGGTCCCGTGGCTTCGTCGTCATAGGCGACGCGATGGTTCACCAGGAGGTTGTTGTGGTGAGCCATGGAAAGCCGCCCGCCTTCAATCATCGCAAGCGCGGTGATGTGGGGCGGATGCAGATGGATCGCGCATTTTGCAGCCGGGTTGGCCGCATGTACCGGGGCATGGATGTGATACGTGACCGAGCGGACCTCGCGCCCCCCCGAAATCACATTCCCCTTGAAGTCGACCACCAACAGGTTGTTGGCGGTGATCTCCTGGAACAGCAGACCGCGGGCATTCACCAGGAACCGGTCGTCATAGCCGGGCAGCATCAGGCTGAAATGGTTCCCCAGCCCTTCATTGAACCCGAAGCGCACCGAAAGCCGAAACGCTGCAGCAAGGTCGCAGCGCAACCCCCACTCAACGTCGCTCATACCAGCCGGCTTGCTCATGGTGCCCTCCGATGACTGTTGCCCACAATCGTAAGGGAGGATGTTCGATGTGGATACACTTGGCCACCCACAGCTTGCTGGATGCGGTCAGGCTCGCAGCCAAGTTCGTCTGTGGAGCCGTGCTGCCTCGATGGGTTGACGCGACATGGACGCCTTGTCACGGTCGGTACAGTCTTCAGCCTGCCAGGTGCCATGTCCGCCACGATCACAACGACCCTCGCCGACAAGGCACGCACGCTGCTGCCCGGCATCCTTTTGTGTGTTGCCGTTACCGCCGCCTCTGCCGGGTTGGGTTGGCTGGAGGCCAGGCTGTTGGGCCGTGCCTGGGTGGAAACACTCGTGATCGCAATCCTCATGGGCACCGTGATTCGCAGCCTTTGGGTGCCGCCCGCCTCTCTGCAGCGCGGGATCGCCTTTGCCGGCAAGCAGATGCTCGAATTTGCCATCGTGCTGCTGGGCGCATCGGTCAGTGCCATGACGATTGTCGCCGCGGGACCATTGCTTCTGATCAGCGTGATCCTCGTCGTCGTGGGCGCGCTGACGGCAAGCTTCCTGATCGGTAGGGCCCTGAACCTGCCGGCGAAGATGGCAACCCTCATCGCCAGCGGAAACGCCATCTGCGGCAACTCTGCCATCGCGGCCGTCGCTCCGGTGATCGGCGCAACCCAAGCCGACGTGGCGGCATCTATCGCCTTCACGGCCGTACTGGGTGTGGCAACCGTTCTGGTTCTGCCCTGGGTCGGCGAATTGCTCGGCATGACGTTATCGCAGTACGGCACCCTGGCTGGCATGACGGTCTACGCCGTGCCTCAGGTCCTGGCAGCCACCGTCCCCGTCGGGCCGGAAGCTGTCGAAATGGGGACACTGGTCAAGCTTGTTCGTGTTCTGATGCTTGGCCCTGTCTGCCTGGTGCTTGCGATCATCGTCCACCGGGCCGGCGTCAAGAATGGCACGGGCGTGAAGCTCGGGTTCAGCAAGATGGTCCCATGGTTCATCATCGGCTTCATCGCAATGTTGGCCGTGCGCTCCCTGGGCCTGATCCCCGATCCGCTGCTTGACCCGATGAAGTTCACCGCGGGGCTGCTGACAACGATCGCAATGGCAGCACTCGGACTTGGCGTTGATGTCCGCGTCGTGGCGCGCGCCGGCGGGCGGGTCACGGCCGCAGTCACATGTTCGCTGCTGATGCTGGGCGTGATCAGCGTCCTTCTCATCCGCCTGCTCAGCGTCGCCTGACCCCGTTCCAGGCGCCACATCCACCGTCACGGCGACCCACCGTCCCCACCCCATGAATGAGAGGAAGCGCAAGATGGATATGTCTTTCGATCCGAATGCCTTGCCGTTCGACACGGACGCGATGCTAGCTGGGCTGCGTCCATGGGTTGAGTGCGAAAGCCCCACCTTCGATGCCGCAGCCGTTGAGCGCATGCTGGATCTCGCGGCACGAGACATGGTGATTGCCGGCGCCCGGATCGAGCGGATTGCCGGCCGCATGGGCTTCGCCGGCTGCCTGCGCGCCACCTTTCCGCACGCAAGCACGGAGCCGGGCATTCTCGTGATGGGCCATATGGATACGGTCCACCCGATCGGCACACTGTCAAAGCTGCCGTTCCGTCGCGATGGGGAGAAATGCTACGGCCCCGCGATCTTCGACATGAAGGGCGGCAACTACCTTTCGCTCGAAGCCGTCCGCCAACTGGCCCGTGCGGGTATTCAAACCAAATTGCCGGTCACCTTCCTCTTCACGCCAGACGAGGAAGTCGGCAGCCCCTCGACCCGCGACGTGATCGAGTCCGAGGCCGCCCGCCACAAATACGTGCTGGTCCCGGAACCCGGCCGGCCCGATGGCGGCGTCGTCACCGGGCGCTATGCCATCGCACGCTTCAACCTGGAGGCCACCGGCCGCCCCAGCCATGCAGGCTCCCGCCCGGGCGATGGGCGCAGCGCCATCCGCGAAATGGCCCGCCAGCTCATCGCCATCGAGGACATGACGACCTCAGACTGCACCTTCAGCGTCGGCGTGATCCATGGCGGGCAATGGGTCAATTGCGTGACCACCACCTGTACGGGCGAAGCCTTGTCCATGGCCAAGCGGCAGGAGGACCTGGACCGGGGCGTGGAGCAGATGCTCGCGCTGCGCGCCGCAGGCAATGATGTGCAGTTCCAGGTGACCCGCGGCGTTACCCGCCCGGTTTGGGAGCCGGACGCCAAGGTCATGGCGCTCTACGAACACGCACGTGGCATCGCCAACCGCCTCGGCTTCGACATCGCCCACCAGAGCAGCGGCGGCGGTTCGGATGGCAACTTCACCGGCGCCATGGGCATCACCACGCTCGATGGGCTCGGCGTGCAGGGTGGGGGTGCCCATACCCTGGAAGAGCATATCGAAGTCGCAAGCCTGGCGCGTCGTGGCCGGCTGATGGCTGGTCTCCTCGCGACATTGGCTTGAAACCTGCGCGCAGCCAGGACGTGGGGCCTGCTCGCCTCCGTCCTGCTGCACAAAAACCGCCACTGATCGTCACACTATGGCCATCAGCGATCGCTACACCCGCTCTGGGCTCATCCGGGTATCGGAGCAACTTGGCATGGGTCACGCGTTGTCGTAGCAGTGGCCATGCAGTGAATGCAGAGGTATGACGTGACGAGACAAGCCCTGGCGACCCACTTTGGGGTCAGCCGCCAGTGACATCTCCGGCAGCCACCATCAGGGTTCGCCGAGGCGCATCGCATCTTGGCTGGATAGTCGATGCCATTGCTCTCGTCGCACTTGCGATCACCCTGTTGTTCGTCCTCACGACGGTCATCCGCTCGCCATTGAAGGATGACGTGGCCTGGCTGCTGTGGGTTGCCAAGAAGTGGCTCGGTGGCCGGGACCTCTACGTTGACCTCGTAGAGGTCAACCCTCCACTGGTGATCTGGCTCTACGCCATTCCCGCGGCATTCTCGAACTGGCTGGATGTCGCACCGAAGCTCACGTCCACCTTGTTTTTTGCCACGATCCTTGTCGGATCAGCGTGGTGGACGGCCAACCTGCTTCATGGCCGTGCATCCCTCTTTGACCGCCGCGCGCCGGTCTTCAGCATCATCGCTATCCTGCTTCTGGTGCTTCCAGGGGTCGAGTTCGGCCAGCGAGAACACCTGCTGGCTGCCTCCGTATTGCCCTACATCGCGCTCTTTGTCCGCGCGCTGGAGGGTGAATCGGAACCCAGGGTCCAGGCCTCCCTGGCCGGCACCGTCGCGGCCCTCGGCTGCGCGATGAAGCCGAGCTATGCGCTTGCCCTGGTATTGGTCGAAGTGATCGGGGTGCTTCGCGGCCACCGCCGGCTCCGTCTGGCACCCATGGCGTTCGTCGCTGCCACCGTCTTGTACGGCGTCTCGGTGCTGATCTTCGAACCTGACTTCCTTACACGTGCCGTGCCTCTCGCCCTGACCCTCTACGGCGGTACAGACACGTCCGTCTGGCACATCCTGACAGAGAGCAGAAACCTGCTGTTCGGCCAGGCGGTCACGTTGCTGCTGTGCGCCTATCAGCGCGAGACGTTTGCCCGCCACTCCCCCTTCCTGCGCCATCTATTCCTGGCGCTTGTGGCCTTCGCCGTCGCCTGCACGGTGCTGTTCGTCATGCAGGGGAAGGACTGGTTCTATCACCGCCTGCCCGCAACGACGGCGACGGTTCTGGCCCTGATTCTGTGGCTGTCCGTGGTGTTCACGGCGCAGTTCGGGCAACTCGCGGGCGCCGCCGGCAGGCCTTCCTGGCGGCGCCTGGGTCTTCCCGTAACCTGCGGCATTGCGGCCATGTTCGCCTTCGGGTTCGCCAATGTGCAACGTATCCGCCCTTGGGTAGAGGCCGCGGCGGAGCCAAACCTCTCCACCGAAGTGAAGCTGGTGAAGCTGATCAAGCGCGAGAAGGCCAAGACCTACATCGCCTTCTCCGAATGGATCGCCCTCGGCTTCCCAGTCGTGAATGAGAGTGGCGTTTCCTGGACGTCACGGTTCGACTCAATGTGGGCGCTGAAAGGCGAGATCTGGAAGACACGGCAGGACGGCCGCCCCCCCAAGGAATGGCCCATTCGCCGCTGGGTGGCACGCGACTTCGTCGCCGGGTGCCCCGATATCGCCGTGGTCGATACCCGGGAGGGTACGAACTACATCGCCGTCCTGGTCGGGTCCGACGAAGAGTTCGCCCGCGCCTGGTCGCACTACCGCGAAATCGCCTTCTTCGACGGCCTGCGGGTGTTCAAGCGCGAGGAGCTCGGCTGTGCGAGTGAGCCGCTCCCCCTCGGCCGCCCTCCGCAGACCGCCGTCGTGCCCCAGGAATAGCTTTCAGGCCTTCGCCAACTCCGGCAACGCGCGCACCCATGCCTTGAGCCCGTCATCGAAGGATGACAGCCGGAAGAACTCATTCGGCGCGTGGATGTTCTCGTCGGCAATGGCATAGCTCAGCATCACGGTTTCCAGCCCCAGGTGCTCCTTCACCATGGCTGAGATCGGCAGTGTCCCGCCCACGCCGACGCGCAGCGGCTTCCGGCCATGGACCTGTTCGATGACCCGTTCGACAGCGGCAAGGAAGCGATCGTCCTCAGGCACCGCATAGGCGGCAGTACCACCGCGAGACCGGCGAACCTCCGCTGTCGCCCAGCGCGGGCAATGGGCCAGAAGATGCTTCTCCACCGCCTCCGCGGCCCGGACCGGATCCTGCCCGGGTCCCAGGCGGCAGGTAATCTTGGCACTGGCCGTGGCGGGGATCACGGTCTTGCCGCCCACGCCCTGATACCCACCAGTAAGGCCATTCACCTCGATGGTCGGGCGCAGCCAGAGCGACTCCAGCAAGCGCACGCCCGGCTCGATCGCACCCGGCACGGCACCGATCTCGGCAAAGAACTTCGCCTCGTCGAACCCCAGCGCCTCCATGCTCGCGTAGTCGCTGTTGGAAGGGCGCTGCAATCCGTCCATGAACCCAGGCACAGCGATGCGGCCTTCGGCGTCGTGCAGGGTGGCCAACATCCGGGCGAGCACCATCGCGGCGTTGCCCACAGGCCCGCCATACCGGCCCGAGTGAAGATCCGTCCCCGCGGTCTGGACATGCAACTCCATGCCGATATTGCCGCGGCTATTGGTGTTCACGCTGGGCGTGCCAGGGCGCCAGCGGCCGCCATCGGCACTGACCAGAACATCGGCGGAGAGCAGCTCCCGGTGCGAAACGAACAGCCCCGGCAGCGAACGGCTGCCGATCTCCTCCTCGCCCTCCAGCAGCACCTTCACATTCAGCGGCAGCCCACCTGTCACTGCGAGCCACGCCTCCAGGCCCGACAACGCAATCCACAGCGGCGACTTGTCGTCGCTCGCCCCGCGCGCCACGTAGCGATCGGCGTGCAGGGTGGGCTCGAACGGTGGCGAGGCCCAGGCCTCCAGGGGATCCGGTGGCTGAACGTCGTAATGACCGTACACCAGAATGGTGGGCATGCCCGGCGCACCGGTCCACTGCGCGAACACCGCGCTGTGGCCACCGTTGTTGAGCAATTGCACATCCGCCATGCCCATGCGGGCCAACCGCGCCTGCAGCAGCGCGGCCGCCTGGTCCATGCCGTTCTTGTAGGCGGGATCGGTGGAGACGGACGGGCAGCGGATCAGATCGAACAGCTCGTCCAGCAAGCGTTGGCGATTATCCGCCATCCAGGCATCGGCCGCCGCGATCGCATCCTGCCCGGACGGTTCGGCAACGCTCATCGCCCGCCATCCACCTGAAGGATCTGCCCGTTCACGAAGCTGCCAAGGTCGGAGGCGAAGAACAGGACGCCGTTGGCGATATCCTGCGCGGTGCCGAGCTTCTTCAACGCGATGCGGTCCACCAGCGCCTTCTGCCCCTCCGCCCCATAGCTGTCCCACTGCACTTCGGTGGAGGGATTGGACCGGATGAAGCCAGGAGCGACGGAATTAACGGTGATGCCGAACGCGCCAAGCTCATGTGCCAACTGGCGAGTGAGACCGATGACCGCATGCTTGGCGGAGCAATACGCCTGGATACCGGTGAGCGAGGCCTGCAGCCCGGCGCCCGAGGAGATGTTGATGATGCGCCCGGCACCCGCCTTCTTCATCGCCGGTGCCACCGCGCGCGACAGCCCCATGGCCGCGCCGACATTCACGTCAAACACGATCTGCCACTCGTCATCGGAAATCTCGTCGATCGGGTGCATCACCTGCCCGGCCACGCCGCCCGCGTTGTTCACCAGCACGTAAACCGCCTGCCCCGTCGCCTGCTCCACATCCCGGATCCAAGCGGTGGCGGCCTTTCGGTCACTGAGGTCGAGCACCTTGGTGGTCGCCCCGGTCACACGGGCGGTCTCGGCCAACGGCTCCGGCCGCAGGTCGCAGACGTGCACGATGGCGCCCAGGTTGGCGAAGGTGGCGGCAATGGCGCGGCCGATGCCATGGCCGGCACCAGAGACAACAACCACGCGGCCGTCAAAGCGGATGTTCATTGCGGCAAAAGCTCCAGCAGGTTGTCGTCGCTCATCGGGCGCGTGCCCGCCTCGA
>CANHKG010000150.1 GCA_947460455.1 Rhodospirillales bacterium
CAACCCCGGATGCGGCTGCCCGTCCGGCGAGCCGATCACGCAGCCGCGCGCGGCCCCGGCGCTCATCTTGATCACGCCGGCTTCGGGCACGGAGCTGGCCGGCCAGGCGATGCCGCCGATGAGGCGCTTGCGGCCGATGGCGTTGCGCAGCCCGTCATTCGGATCGAGCCGCGGCAGCGAACGGCCATCCAGCGCGCCACCATGCCCGATGAAATACCACCACGGAATGCCGTTGGTCAGGAACGCCACCGGCGTGTCCTCACGCAGCAACGGGCCGATGGCACCGGCGACGCTGGGCAGGGACGGCGCCTTCACCGTCACGATCACCCCATCCTGCGGGCCCAAGTCGGCCGGGTTGTCGCTGGCGTTCACCTTCACCGTGTAGCGGTCATCCGGCAGTTCCAGAGTCAGCCCGTTCTCGCGGATCGCCTTCAGATGCGCGCCGCGCGCCACCACGGAAACCTCGATGCCGCCCTTGGCCATCGCCGCCGCCAGCCAGCCGCCGATTGCCCCCGGCCCATAGACGCAAATCTTCACCGCGAAGCCCCTTCATTGTGCAGTGCGATGCTGCCCGACCCGCCCCGCCGCGGCAACCGCCCGGCTTTACGCCAGCCGGGGCGCGCCCTTAGGGTGGCGTCCTTGTCCCATTCCGGAGCCCGCCATGAACGCCATCTCCGATTTCGGCGCCAATGCCGGCCTGCAGGAGCGCCTGCGC
Source organism: Rhodospirillales bacterium (assembly GCA_947460455.1). Classification (GTDB taxonomy): domain Bacteria; phylum Pseudomonadota; class Alphaproteobacteria; order Acetobacterales; family Acetobacteraceae; genus CAMDGX01. The sequence goes on from CANHKG010000150.1 coordinate 716, forward strand.
TTCCGTGCCGGCGCCTATACCGGCCAGACCGCCGGGCTCGCGCGCGGCAACGTGCAGGCGAACCTGGCGATCCTGCCCAAGGCCCTGGCGCATGATTTCCTGCGCTTCGCCCAGGCCAACCCCAAGCCCTGCCCCGTGCTCGCCGTCTCCGAACCCGGCGACCCCCGCCTGCCCGGCCTCGCGCGCAACCTCGATATCCGCACCGATGTGCCGCGCTACCGCGTGTGGCGCGACGGGGTGCTGGTCGATGAACCCACCGACATCTCCTCTGTCTGGCGCGACGATCTCGTCACCTTCGCCATCGGCTGCTCCTTCAGCTTCGAGGAAGCGCTGGTGGAAGACGGCATCGACGTGCGCCACATCACCTGCGGCAGCAACGTGCCGATGTATCGCACCAACATCGCCACCACCCCGGCCGGCGTGTTCCACGGCCCGCTGGTGGTTTCCATGCGCCCGCTGAAGCCGGCGGACGCGATCCGCGCCATCCAGATCACCTCGCGCTTCCCCTCCGTGCACGGCGCCCCGGTGCATATCGGCATGCCTGAATCGATCGGCATCGCCGACATCAACAAGCCGGATTACGGCGACGCAGTGCCCATCGCCCCCGGCGAACTCCCGGTGTTCTGGGCCTGCGGCGTCACCCCCCAGGCGGTGATCGCCCAGGTGAAGCCGGAATTCTGCATCACCCACGCCCCGGGCTGCATGCTGATCACCGACCTGCGCAACAGCAACCTCGCCTCGCTCTGATGGATCACGTGCCGGCCCAGCGCGCGCTGGTCGACCAGATCGAAGCGCTGGTGCAGGAGGAGGTGGGGCGCAACATCTCCCACCTCTGCGCCGCGGCGAAAGGGGGCCTCTGGGCCGCCGCCTCCTCGCTTGCCGCCGCGCAAGCCCCCGTGGTCGGCGTCATCACCGGCTTCTACGTGCCGCGCGCCAACCCACCCGCGGCCGAAACCGATGGCCCCATCGGCGCCGCCCTGCTGCTGCGCGCCCTGGAATCCGCCGGCGTGCCCGTGCGCCTGGCCACCGACGAGCCCTGCCGTGCCACCTGCGCCGCCTCCCTCGTCGGCGCCGGGATCGGCGACACGCCCATGGATGTCGCCGCCCTCGGCGCCCCGCTCACGCCCCTGATCGAAGCCTGGCGCCAGGCCGGCGTCACCCACGCCATCTCCATCGAACGCTGCGGCCAGGCTTTCGACGGCCGGCCCCGCAACCTGCGCGGCGTGGATATCGGCGACTTCACCGCCCCGCTGGATGACCTCTTCCTCGGCGGCCCCTGGGCGAAGCTCGCCGTCGGCGATGGCGGCAACGAAATCGGCATGGGCGCCCTGCCCCGCGCCCTCATCGCGCAGGATGTCGCCCACGGCGAAACCATCGCCTGCGCCACCGCCGCCGACCACCTGATCGTCGCCGGCGTCTCCAACTGGGGCGCCTGGGGCCTGATCGCGGCACTGGCCGTCCTCCGCCCGGATTGGCGCGACGCCATGCTGGAAGCGCTGGACCCGGCACGGGACCGGGCGATCCTGGAACACGCCGTCCGCCACGGGCCTGCCGTGGATGGGGTCACGGCCCTGGCGGAGCTGACGGTCGATAGCCTGGACATGTCGCGGCACCACGCCAAGCTGGATGCGATCCGGGCGTTGGTGACCCAGTAGGCAGGGCGTCCTTCATGGCCGTCCTCCCCTGGGCATGGCTGTTGGCCTTCATCGCCGCCCCTGCCGCGATCCTGCTCGCCATCGCGCTCGCCACGCCGATCGAGGCTGTGCCTCCCTTCGCCCTGGGCTGGAACCCGGAACCGCTGGCCCTGACGCTGACAGACCCGCTCTACCACGCCGCCCTCTGGGGCAGCCTGCGCATGGCCGCGCTCACCGCCGGCCTGTGCCTGTTGCTGGGCTACCCCATGGCCCTCGCCATCGCCCGCGCGCCCTCCCACCGCCGCCCCATGCTGCGCGCCCTGGTGCTGCTCCCCCTGCTCACCGGAGTGCTGCTCCGCCTCACCGCCTGGATCGCCATCCTGCGCGACGAAGGCTACCTCAACGCCGCCCTGCTCGCCCTCGGCCTCGCCGACGCCCCCCTACACCTGTTGCACACCGAGGCCGCGATGCTGGTGGGCCTCGCCTATGTCTACCTGCCCTTCATGATCCTGCCGATCGAGGCCCGGCTCTCGGCGGCGGACCCAGCCCTGGAACAGGCCGCCGCCGACCTCGGCGCCCCGCCCTGGCGCACCTTTCTGCACATCACCCTGCCCCTCTCCCTGCCCGGCGTACTCGCCGGCATCGTGCTGGTCGCCGTCCCGGTGAGCGGCGAGGTGGTCATCCCCGCCCTGCTCGGCGCCCCGGAAAACCTCGCCCTCGGCCGCGTCATTTGGGACGCCTTCTTCCAGGAGCGCGACTGGCCCCAGGCCGCCGCCCTCGCCGTGGTGCTGCTCGCCCTGGCCGTGCTGCCTGTGCGCTGGGCCAAGCCATGAGATGGGCCGCCCTGCTCTTCGGCTACGCCTTCCTCTACGCCCCGATCGCCCTGCTGGTGCTCGGCAGCTTCAACGACTCCCGCCTCACCACCGCCTGGAGCGGCTTTTCCCTGCGCTGGTACCGCGCCCTGCTCGCCGACGAAGCCCTGCGCGAAGCCGCCTGGCTCTCCCTGCGCATCGCCGCCCTCTCCGCCACCGGCGCCACCATCCTGGGCACGATGGCCGGCCTGGCACTCGCCCGCCTCGGCCGCTTCCCCGGCCGCACCGGCTTCACCGCCCTGCTCGCCGCCCCGCTGGTGCTGCCCGATCTCCTGCTCGGCCTCGCCCTGCTGCTGCTGTTCGTGCTGCTGGAACGCACCCTGGGCTGGCCCGGCCGCGGCGCCGGCACGGTGATGCTCGCCCATGTCACGCTCGGCATCGCCTATGTCGCCTTCACCGTCCGCGCCCGCCTCGCCGGCCAAGGCACGCTGCTGGAACAGGCCGCCGCCGACCTCGGCGCCCCGCCGCTGACGGTCCTGCGCCGCATCACCCTACCCCTGCTTGCCCCGGCGCTGGCAGCGGGCTGGGGCCTGGCCTTCGTGCTCTCGCTGGACGACGTGGTGGTGGCCAGCTTCGTCTCCGGCCCCGGCGCCACCACCCTGCCAATGCTGATGTTCTCCACCCTGCGCCTGGGCCCCACCCCGGTGCTGAACGCCCTGGCAACCGTCCTGCTCGCCCTCACCCTGCTCCTGGGCTGGGCAGCATGGCGTTGGCGCCCGGTTGCGGGGGGCAAGGCGCGGCATTAGGGTGCCGCGTTTTTCGCGCCACCCGCAAAGGTTCCGCCTCATGTCCCACCTGACTGCCGAACGCCTCGATCGGATCAGCCCGAGCCTCACCATCGCCATTTCCACCAAGGCACGGGCCCTGAAAGCGGCTGGGCGGGACGTGATCACCCTCTCCCAGGGCGAGCCCGATTTCGACACGCCCCAGTTCATCAAGGATGCGGCAATCGCCGCCATCCAGGGCGGTGACACCAAGTACACCGACGTCGCCGGCACCCGCGCCCTGCGCGAAGCCGTCGCCGCCAAGTTCAAGCGCGACAGCGGCATCGACTACAAGCCGGAGGAGATCATCATCTCCACCGGCGGCAAGCAGGTGATCTTCAACGCGATGGTCGCCACGCTCGACAAGGACGACGAGGTGGTCATCCCCTCGCCCTGCTGGGTCAGCTACCCCGACATCGTCTCGCTGGCCGATGGCAAGCCCGTGCTCGTTCCCTGCGGCCAGAACAACGGCTTCAAGCTGCGCGCCGAGGACCTGGAAGCGGCCATCACGCCCAAGACCAAGTGGTTCATGCTCAACAACCCGTGCAACCCGACGGGTGCGGCCTATTCCGCCGAGGAGCTGCGCGCCATCTGCGACGTGCTGCTGCGCCACCCCAACGTGTGGATCTTCACCGACGACATCTACGAAAAGCTCGCCTACGACGGCTTCAAGCCCGCCACCATCGTGCAGGTGGAGCCGAAGCTCAAGGACCGCACGCTGACCATGAACGGCTGCTCCAAGGCCTATGCCATGACCGGCTGGCGCATCGGCTTCGCCGGCGGCCCGCTCCAGCTGATCAAGGCGCTGGACAAGCTGCAGAGCCAGAGCACCTCCAACACCTCCTCCGTCAGCCAGGCCGCCGCCGTGGCAGCCCTCACCGGCCCGCAGGAATTCATCACCGACATGGTGGAAGCCTTCCAGCGCCGCCGTAACCTGGTGGTGTCCATGCTGAACACCTGCCCCGGCATCACCTGCGCCAAGCCGGAAGGCGCGTTCTACGTGTTCCCCTCCGTGCATGGCTGCATCGGCAAAACCAGCAAGTCCGGCGTGAAGATCGACAGCGATGCCGATTTCGTCACCGCCCTGCTGGATGAGGAAGGTGTCGCCGCCGTCCATGGCAGCGCCTTCCTCTACCCCGGCCATTTCCGCATCAGCTACGCGCTGGACGACGCCACGCTGGAAGACGCCTGCAACCGCATCAAGCGCTTCTGCGAGGGGTTGAAGTAACATGCCGGCCCTCGCGCAACGTCTCGGCCGCGTCAAGGTCGCCGCCACCGTCCAAATGACGATCCGCGCCCGCGAGCTGCGCGCCGAGGGCCACAACGTCATCGCGCTGACCATCGGGGAGCCCAACTTCGCCTCCCCGAAGCACGCCATCGAGGCCGGGTTCGCCGCCGCCATGAAGGGCGACACGAAGTACCCGCCGCAGGATGGCGCGCCGGCCCTCAAGCAGGCCATCCAGCGCAAGTTCAAGCGCGACCACGGGCTCGACTACGCGCTCGATGAGATCATGGTCGGCAACGGCGGCAAGCAGGTGCTCTACAACGCCATCATGGCCACGGTGGACGAAGGGGACGAAGTCATCGTCCCCGCCCCCTACTGGTCCGCCTACGTGCTGATGTCCCGCCTGGCCGGTGGCGAGCCCGTCATCGTCACCTGCCCGCAGAACAACGGCTTCAAGCTGCGGCCCGAGGATCTCGATGCCGCCATCACGCCCAAGACCAAGCTCGTGATGCTGAACTACCCCAACAACCCCACCGGGGCCGCCCCCACCGAGGCCGAGCTGATCGCGCTGGCGGCCGTGCTGCGCAAGCACCCGCATGTTTGGGTGATCTGCGACGACATGTACGAACACCTCGTCTATGGCGACTTCAAGCACACCACCCTCGCCCAGGTCGCGCCGGACCTGAAGGACCGCGTCGTCACCGTCTCCGGCGTGTCGAAAACCTACGCCATGACCGGCTGGCGCGTCGGCTTCGCCGGCGGGCCGAAGGACCTGATCCGCGCCATGGTCAACATGCAGGGCCAGGCCACCGCCGGCGTCTCCACCGTCGGCCAGGCCGCTGCCGCCGCGGCGCTGGATGGCCCGCAGGAAATCGTGGCCGACATGAAGGCCCAGTACAACGCCCGCCGGGACATGGTGGTGGATGCCCTGAACAAGATGCCGGGCATCTCCTGCCACAAGCCCGAAGGCGCGTTCTATGTCTTCCCGAATATCGCCGGCTGCCTCGGCAAGAAAACCCCGGCCGGCAAGGTGATCGAAACCGACGCCGATTTCGCCATGGCCTGCCTCGAGGAATCCCATGTGGCCCTCGTTTCCGGCGCCTCCTTCGGCATGTCGCCCTACCTGCGCATCAGCTACGCCACCGACGACGCCAGCCTCGAAGAAGCCATGTCCCGCATGGCCAAGTTCGTCGCCAGCCTGACGTGAACGCGCCCCCCGTCCTGCGGGCGGGGCGCGATTCCGACGCTTCCGGCTTCATCGCCCTGGTCGATACCTGCTGGGCCGAATACCCCGGCTGCGTCATGGACCTCGATGGCGAGGTGCCGGAACTGCGCGCGCTCGCCACCTACTACGCCCAGCAAAACGGCGCCCTCTGGGCCGCCGAACAGGATGGCCGCGTCGTCGGCATGGTCGCCACCAAGCCCTTGGCAGATGGCACCTGGGAACTCTGCAAGATGTACGCCTATGCCAACCAGCGCGGCACCGGCCTTGCCCAATCCCTCGTCGCCGCCGCCGAAACCCACGCCTGCAGCCACGGCGCCACCGAAATGCGCCTCTGGAGCGACACCCGCTTCGACCGCGCCCACCGCTTCTACGAAAAATCCTCCTACCTGCGCGCCGGCCCCATCCGCGCGCTCAACGACCTGTCGAACTCCATGGAGTTCGAATACGCCAAGCCCCTCACCGGCCCCCATATCCAACGCCTCAACGCCGCTGCCGCCGTCTCCGCCGTCCCCCGCCTCGCCGCCATCCTGAAGGATTGCGTGGACGCAGGCGGCAACCTCTCCTTCCGCGCCCCACTGCCGAAGGAGAAAGCCGCCGCCTACATGCGCCGCGTCGCCTCCCAGGCCGCCCGCGGCGAACGCATCCTCTTCGCCGCCTGGTCCGACGGCATCCTCGCAGGCAGCGTCACCCTCGACCTCGCCCTGCCGGACAACCAGCGCCACCGCGCCGAAATCAAGAAACTGATGGTCGCCCCCCAGGCCCGCCGCCGAGGCCTCGCCCGAGCCCTGCTGCGCCAAGCCGAAACCGCCGCAAGCGACGCCGGGCGTGACATCCTCACCCTGGCCACCCACGTAGGCGGCGAAGCCGAACAGCTCTACGCCGCCGAAGGCTGGCAACGCGGCGGATCAATGCCGGACTACACCCGCACGGCCGATGGCACGCCAGAGGCGGTGGTGTTCTTCTGGAAGGCAATCAAGTAGTAACAACCACCGACCCGTAACTCCCCCGTCATTGCGAGCGTAGCGAAGCAATCCAGCTCTTCCCCTCCGCCGCAACATCGGTCATTGATTGCGCCAACTGGGATAAGAATTGTTCTTTTTTGAAAAAAGAACCAAAAAACTTTTCCGACCTGGCGCCGGGATAACACCCCATCGAAGCTGCAAATGGATAAAGTCTTTTTGCTTCTTTTTCTTCAGAAAAAGAAGAGTCTTCCTTCCTTCAGAACGACATACAACTCTCACCCACCACCAGCCCCACGCTCTCCTGCTGGAACCGCGCGCGATACGCCCCGCGGATCTCCTCCAGCTTCGCCACCACCTCGGCATTCCGCGGCGCCGCCACCTCGATCACCGTCGAGGCCTCCTGGATGATCCGCCCGGTGCTGCGCTGCTGCCACTGGCCATAGCCGTCGAACACGCTGAACCCCGAGGGGAAGCGCGGCGTCACCGCCTCGGCCAGGAAGCGCTGCCAGGCGGCATCATCCACCTTCCCGCCGCCCTTGATGGTCCGCCCGAAATACAGCCGCGCCGTGATCGCCGGCTCCCCCGGCAACCCCGCGCAGGCGCCCGAAGGCGCGTAGGTGGGCTGCAACCCCGCCCCGCACCCGGCCAGCAATACCAGCGCCAGCAGCGCCCGCATCGCCTCAGCCCCCCGCCCGCAGCCGCGCCGTCGCCGCCTCGTCCAGCACACCCAGCCCATCCACCGCCACTCGATACAAATCCCGCGCCGCCGCCACCGAAACCAGCCCGTCGCGCACGTCGCGGGCCACCAGCGCCGGATCGCGCGCCACCGGCTCGCCCATTCCGCCGCCGCCGGGCAGCTCCAGGATCAACCGGTCCCCATCGGGGATCACCTGGAACCCCTTCGGCCGCAGCACCTTGCCGGATTTCAGCCGCACCGCCCCGGGCGCCCCGTCCAAGCCGCCATCCCGCCCACGCGGCGCATTGGCGATGCGATCGAAGGTGGCGTTCACGGCGTACTCAAGCTCGCCCTTCGTCCCCACCTCCATCACCTGCCCGAACCCGCCGCGCGTCAGCCCCGCCCCGCCGGAGCCCTCGCGCAACTCCTTGCGCCAGAACACCAGCGGCGAAACATTCTCCGTCGCCTCCACCGGCATCGTCCGCACGCCAGAGGGAAACGCGGTGGCATCCAGCCCATCCAGCGTCCGCCGCGCACCCGTCCCGCCGGAATTGAACGTGATGATCTCGAAATCGCTCACCACCGGCTTGTTCCCGCGCGCCTGGCCGGAAACGCTCGCCCCGCCGCGCATCGGCGGGTTCCACAGGCACGAAGCCCCCTCCGCCGCCACCCGGTCCGGCACCACCTGGTGCAGGCACCCCATCACTAGGTCCGGGATCAGATGCCCAATCACATGCCGCACGCTCACCGGATACGGCCGCGGCGCGTTCAGGATGCACCCCTCGGGGATCACCATGCGGAACGGCAGCAAGCTGGCCCAGTTGTTCGGAATCTCCGGCGCCACCACCACCTTGATCCCGAAGCACGCATAGGCCCGCGTATAGGCCGGCGGCACGTTGATCCCGCGCTGCGACAGCCCGGAGGTCCCCGCGAAATCCACCTCGATCGCATCATCGAGAATGGTCATCGCCCCGCGAAGGGTCACCGGCTCGTCATACCCGTCGCTGCTGATCTCCGCCGAGAACGTGCCGCGCCCCAGCTTGGCAATCTCCGCCACCGTTGCGCGCATGGAACTCTCGAAGATGAACCCGGCCAGCGGATCCAGCGAGTCCATCCCGAACTCGTCCATCATCTCTACCAGCCGCTTGGCGCCGGCATCGTTGCAGGCGCACAGCGAATAAACGTCCCCTTCCAGCTCCACCGGCAGGCGCGAGCCCACCCGGATGAAATCAAAGAACGTCTCGTTCGGCGCCCCCTGGTCAAAGCATTTCACAATCGGAATATACAGCCCTTCCTCGTAAACGCTGCGCCCCTCCGGCCCAATCCCCAGCCCACCCACGTCGATCACGTGCGCGGTATTGGCGAACAGCCCCACGATCGCGCCATTCCGAAACGCCGGCGTCACCACCGTCAGGTCGTGCAGATGCCCCGTCCCCAGCCACGGATCATTGGTGATGTAGTGATCCCCAGGCTTCATCGCCGCCGCCGGGAACTTCGCCAGGAAATGCCCCACCGCCTCGGCCATGGAATTCACATGCCCCGGCGTCCCCGTCACCGCCTGGGCCATCATCCGTCCCTGCAGGTCGAAAATCCCCGCCGAAAGATCGCCCGCCTCGCGCACCGTGGTGCTGAACGCGGTGCGGATCATGATCTGCGCCTGCTCCTCCACCACTGCGATCAGCCGGTTCCACATGATCTGCCGCTGGATCGCGGCCATCTGCCCACCCGACATCAGCGTGCCCCCCGCACCAGCTCGATATAGCCCTGCGCCGTCACCGAGGCGGTCCACCCCGCCCCCACCAGCGTGGAGGTCTCGTCCTCCGCCACGATCGCCGGCCCAGCCAGCACCGCCCCCGGCGAGAGCGAAGCCCGGTCATAAATGGCCCAATCCGCCACCTCCCCGGTCACGCTGTCCCGCACGCGCTGCACCCGCACCGCCGTGGCCTCGCTCCGCCCCGGCACCGCCGCCACCGAAGGCGCCGCCTCGGCCACGGTCGCCACCACCACCGCGTAGCTCATGATCTCCACGTCCGATCCCGGCACCGGCCGGTCGTAGAACCGCGAGTATTCCACGTCATACGCCGCCCGGATCGCCGCCACATCGTCGGCCACCAACGTCCGCGCCGGCAACGCCACCGGAATCTCATGCCCCTGCCCGACATAGCGCATGAACGCGATCCGGCTCTGTGTCGTCGGCGCCCCAAAGCTCCCGGCCGCCACCACCTCTTCCGCCTCGCGCACCATGTCGTCCAACAGCCCGTTCACCGCCGCCACATCGAACGACCGGAACCGCTGGTACAAACTCCGCACCACCTCATACCCCACCGGCGCCCGCAGGAACCCGATGGCACTCCCCACCCCCGCGCCAGAGGGCACCAGCACCCGATCAATCCCGATCTTCTCCGCCACCCGGAACCCATGCACCGGCCCACCGCCACCAAAGGCGATCATCGTCCGCCCGTCATACCCCTTGCCGGATTCAATCGCGTGCACCCGCGCGGCGTTGGACATGTTCTCGTCCACCATCTCCACCACCGCCAGCGCCGCCATCTCCGGCGCCAACCCCAGCTTCGCCCCCACATGCTCCCCCAGGGCAACTTTCGCCGGCCCCTCATGCAGCGTCATCGCCCCACCCGCGAACCGCGCCGGATCGTACCGCCCCAGCACCAAATTGGCATCCGTCACCGCCGGCTTCGTGCCGCCACGCCCATAACACGCCGGCCCCGGCATCGCCCCCGCACTCTCCGGCCCCACCCCGATCCGCCCAAGGCTGTCCACATGCGCCAGCGACCCACCGCCCGCCCCGATCTCCACCATCTCGATCACCGGAATCCGCAGCGGCAGCCCCGAGCCCTTCCGGAACCGCCCCACCCGCGCCACCTCGAACGTGCGCGAGGTCTGCGGCTTGAAATCGTCGATCAGGCAGATCTTCGCGGTCGTCCCCCCCATGTCGAACGACAGCACGGCGTTCAACCCGCACTCCTTCGCCACATGCGCCGAGAAGATCGCCCCCCCCGCCGGCCCGCTCTCCACCAGCCGGATCGGAAACCGGCACGCCGTCTCGATCGTCGTCAACCCACCGCCCGACAGCATCAGGAACACCGGCGCGTCGAGCCCCATCCCCTTCAGCTCCGCGGCGAGCTTCGTCAGGTACCGCGCCATCAACGGCTGCACATAGGCATTGGCCGCCGTGGTGGAGAACCGCTCCCACTCGCGCATCTCCGGCGACACCTCGCAGGAAAGCGAAACCGGCACCCCCGGCAACTCGGCCGCCAGAATCTCCGCCGCCCGCTTCTCATGCGCCGGATTGACGAAGCTGTGCAGGAACCCGACGGCGACACTCTCCACCGCGTGGCGCTTCAGCACCGGCACCAGCGCCCGCACCCCCGCCTCATCCAGCGGCAGCAGAACCTTGCCGGTATTGTCCAGCCTTTCGGCCACTGCCAGCCGCAAATGCCGCGGCACCAGCGGCTGCGGCAGCGTGATGTTCAGGTCATACTGGTCGTACCGGCTCTCATTGCCCATCGCCAGCACGTCGCGGAACCCCTGCGTCGTCACCAGCGCCGTGCGCGCCCCCTTGCGCTCGATCACCGCATTGGTCGCCAGCGTCGTCCCATGGATCAGGATCGCGATATCCGAAGGCGCCAGCCCCGCCTGCGCCAGGATCGCCCGCACCCCCTCCATCACCCCCTGCTCCGGCGCCGAAGGCGTGGTCAGCACCTTGGCCGTCGTTCGACGCCCCCCATGCTCCAGCGCAAGGTCGGTGAAGGTGCCGCCGATATCGACAGCCAAGCGTGCGGAAGCCATGCGGTGCGCGATCCCGGAAAAAATGTCACCCCAGAGTCAACCGGCCCGCAGCGTCCCTGGCAAGGGCAACAATGCGTCCACCCAGCTTTCGCAAATGTAATCCGCCCCCCCTTCATCCCCCGGTCGGCGCTAACCACTGGTAAAGACGCTAGCGGGAACAAGGGGCATCCAGCAAACATCCTGAGGTCCTTGCCAATGTCCCGCCTGCTCGCCTCGCTCCAGATCTGGCAGAAGGCGCTCCTGCCCATCGCCCTGTGCGCCCTCGTCGCCATCGGCCTCTCAGCCAAGCTGCTCATCGCCAAGCAGGCGGCAGACACGCATTACACCGTGCTGGTGGAGCAGAAATCCCCCGCCGCCACCTGGGCCACCCGCATGGGCGCCTCGGTCATCGACCTCAGCCGCCTCACCTGGCGCGCCTTCAGCGACAACACCGCCGACCCGGCCGAGGAACGGCGCGCCCTGGAAGCCCTGCTGGTCCAGTTCCGCGAGCGCGCCACCCGCACCCGCACCCTGCTCACGGAGGAGAAATTCGCCGCCCGCGTGCCTGGCTACCAGCAGCGCTTCGAGGCGCTGCACGCCGTGGCCCTGGCCGGCATGGCCCTGGAGCAATCCGGCAAGGCCGCCGAAGCCACCGCGCTGCTGCAGGCCCAGTTCAACCAGCCCTTCGCCGCCCTGCGCCAGGATCTCGTCACCTTCGCCGACGACATCCTGGCCGAGTCCGTCACCATGGCCCGCCTCCTGTCAGAGGAAGCCGACCGCACTCATCGCGAAGCCATCATCCTCATCACCGCGTCCCTCACCCTCGTCGTCCTGCTCGGCACCTGGATCGCGTTCAAGGGCCTCGTCACCCCCATCCGCGCCCTGACCGGCACGATGGACACGCTCGCCGCCGGCCAGCTCAACACCACCGTCACCGGCACCGACCGCCGCGACGAGATCGGCACCATGGCCCGCTCCGTCGAGACCTTCCGCCAGGGCCTCGTCGAGGTCGAACGCCTCAAGGCCGAGCAGGAAACCGCCAAGCAGCACGCCGAACTCGAAAAGCGCACCGCCATGAACAGCCTGGCCGATCGTTTCCAGGCCAGCGTCGGCAGCGTCGTCGGCACCCTCTCCTCCGCCTCCACCGAGCTCACCGCCGCCGCCGGCTCCATGGCCTCCATCGCCGAGGAAACCTCCCGCCAGGCCACCACGGTCGCCAGCGCCTCGGAACAGGCCTCCGTCAACGTGCAAACCGTCGCCTCCGCCGCCGAGGAGCTCTCCTCCTCCGTCTC
>CANHKG010000151.1 GCA_947460455.1 Rhodospirillales bacterium
ACGGTCCCGGGCATCGACGGCATGGATGGTGAAGACGGACTTGGACGTATCGATGGCAACCCGCGTAATATGGTTCATGGACGGCTCCAGGTTCTGCGTTGACAGCGAACTTTGGCACTCGATGCCGTGGGGCCGTCCACCCCAACGGGGCGGGAGCGACCGCCTTCGGCCCGTTGGGGGGGCGGAGTGGCCGGATCAGGTGTGGCCGGCGCCGTCATCCTGGCCGTGGCCACCGTGGCCACCGCGGCCGCCGCCGCCACGGCCGCCGCCGGTGGCGCCGCCGTTGTCGTCGCCGGCGTCGTGGCCGGGGGCGTCGGTGGCGCCGTGGCCACCATGGCCGCCGTGGCCGCCGGAGTTGGCGTTGCCGCTGCCGGAGTTGCCGGAGCCGGAGTTGCCGCTGCCGCCGGAGCCGCCGCCGGCCCCACCACCGCCGCCGCCGCCACCACCGCCACCACCGCCGCCATGGGCCAGCATCATCGCGCCGGGCTGGGCGGCCTGGATCGTCGTGGAGCTGTCAGACAGGGTGGTGCGGGAGGGGGCGGCTTCGGCGAGGGTGCAGAACGCCATTCCGGCCATGAGGGTTGTTGCCATCAGCACTGCGCGCATGGATCGTCTCCTGGTTGTTCCGGGCGGGTTTGCCCGGCTGACGGCAAACCTACGCAACCGGCCCCCACAGCCGCCTGACGCCGTTGGTCAGCACATGGTCAGGGTGTTGTCAGCGTTTCGTCAGGTGGGCTTGGGTAGGGTCCGGCCGGTATGGTGCACACGCGACGATCCTTCCTGCTGGCTGTGGCGGCGCTGCATTGGGGCGCGCCGGGGGCGCTTGCGTCCGGTGGTGGTGGCGGTGGTGGTGGGGGTGGTGGCGGTGGTGGTGGTGGATCGGGCGGCGGCGGCTCTGGCGGGGGTGGGGGATCGGGCAGCGGGGGCTCAGGCAGCGGGGGTTCGGGCAGCGGGGGGTCCGGCAGTGGTGGTTCCGGCAGTGGTGGATCGGGCAGCAGCGGGTCTGGTGGCAGCGGCAGCTCGGGGGGGAGCGGCAGTTCGGGGAGCAACAGTGGATCGGGGAGCAGCGGCAGCGGGTCGGGCAATAGCGGATCCAGCGGCGGGTCCGGGAGCAGTGGCAGTGGCTCCGGCAGCAGTGGCTCCGGGGGCACGGCGGGGAACAGCGCCTTGGGCGGACGGGGGGCCGGTGGTGGCCGGGGCGCGGGAGCGCGCGGGCCGGCGGATCAGGCGCCGCAGAACCGGGCGGCGGAGGCGGTGGCCAGCGGCCATGCCGCGCCGCTCAGCCAGGTGATGGCCATGGTGCGCGTGGCCGTGCCTGGGGAGGTGCTGGACGTGGCGTTGAACGAGGGCGCGGGCGGGGTGTGGACCTATCGGTTCACGGTGCTGACGCGCCAGGGCGAGTATTGCGACGTGACCGTCGATGCGCGCCGCAACAAGCTGATGCAGGTGACGTACCGCTGATGCGCATTCTGGTGGTGGAGGATGAGCGCGCCATCGCGGAGGACATCGCCGCCACGCTGGCGCGCGCCGGCTATGTGGTGGACCAGGTGCATGACGGCGAGCAGGCCTGGTTCCAGGCCGAGACGGAAGGCTACGACGCAATCATCCTGGATTTGGGCCTGCCGCAGCTGGACGGGATTACGGTGCTGAAGCGGCTGCGCGCGGCCGGGCTGGCCACGCCGGTGCTGATCCTGACGGCCCGTGCCTCCTGGAGCGAGCGGGTGGCGGGGATCGATGCGGGGGCGGATGACTACCTGGGCAAGCCGTTCCACAGCGAGGAATTGCTGGCGCGGATCGGGGCCATCCTGCGCCGGGCGGCGGGGCATGTGACGCCGCTGCTGGAGGTGGGCACGCTGTCGATCGATACGCGGCGGATGCTGGCGCATCTGGGCGGGCGGGAGCTGGCGCTGACGCCGCTGGAATTCCGCGCGCTGCGCTACCTGGTGCACCACAAGGGGCGCGTGGTCTCCCAGGGGGAGTTGGCCGAGCATGTGTATGCCCAGGAGGAGGAGCCGGATTCGAACGCCATCGAGGTGTTGATCGGGCGGCTGCGGCGCAAGTTGGGGGCGGACATCATTACCACGCGTCGGGGCTATGGCTACCTTGTCGGGGGTTGAAGCCGGGCCCGCGCTGCGGCGGCGGCTGCTGGTGCTGTCGGCGGCCACGATCGTGTTGGCGCTGGGGATCGCCGGGGTTTCGCTGGCCACCGTGTTCGACCGGCACCTGGAGCGGCGGGTGGCGCAGGAGCTGCAGGTGAAGCTGCTGGAGCTGGCCGGGGCCTTCGCGCTGGATGAGGAGGGGGCGCCGGTGCTGTCCCGCCCGCTGTCGGACCCGCGCTACGAGCAGCCGAATTCGGGCAGCTACTGGCAGGTTTCCGATGCCGGGGGGGCGGTACTGCGCTCGCGGTCGTTATGGGAGCACCGGCTGCGGCATGACGACCCGCGCGGGCGGGATCCCGAGGCCTATGAGACCGAGGGGGCGGAAGGCGCGGTGCTCTATGTGCGCGAGCGCGACGTGCGGCTGGGGCAAGGCGGGGCGGCGCGCGGCTTCCGGCTGACGGTGGCGCAGGACCATGCCGAGTTGCAGGCGCTCGGCGCGTCGTTTCGCGGGGATGCGGTGCTGTCCCTGGCGGCGATCGCGGGGGTGTTGCTGCTGGGGGCCTGGGCGCAGCTGGCGCTGGGGCTGGCGCCGCTGCGGCGGTTGCAGGAGCAGATCGGGCGCATTCGGCAGGGGCGGGCGGAGCGGCTGGCCGGGGTGTTTCCGGGCGAGGTGGCGCCGCTGGCGGCGAGCCTGAATGCGCTGATCGACCGGCAGGAAGAAGGGGTGCGGCGGGCGCGGGAGCGGGCGGGCGATCTGGCGCATGGGTTGAAGACGCCGCTGGCGGTGGTGGCGGCCGAGGCGCGGCGGCTGGAGGCATCGGGCGAGGGCGAGGCGGCGGCGCGGCTGCACGAGCAGGTGGCGCAGATGCGTGCCCATGTGGAGCGGCAGCTGGCCCGCGCGCGCAGCCACGGCGCGAGTGCGGCGGGCGGCACGGCGACGGAGGCGGCGCCGGCGGTGGAGCGGCTGCTGGGGCTGATGCGGCGGCTGCCGCGCGGCGAGGACCTGGCCTGGCGCAACACGGTGCCGGCGGGGGCGCGGCTGCGCATGGATTCCGAGGATTTCGCCGAGGTGATGGGCAACCTGCTGGACAATGCGCGTCTGTGGGCGCGGGGCGCGGTGATGGTTTCCGTTGTGCCGACGGAGGCGGGCGCCCTGCGCGTTTCGGTGGAGGATGACGGGCCCGGGATGGCGCCAGGGCTGGGCGGGGTGCGCGGCGAGAGCGCCGCGCCGCCGGGCGAGGGGCACGGGCTGGGCCTGGCGATCGTGGGCGACGTGCTGGCGCTGTACGGCACGGCGCTGGAAACGGGGCGCTCCGCTGCCGGCGGTTGCCGCGTGGCGTTCGCGGTGGCGGGCTGGGTGGGCGAGGACGGCTAGCCGAGCACGGGCATTCCGCCGGGAATTTCCGGCGGCGACTCCATGGGGATCTCCGGGCCCGGGAGGATGGGGGCTGGCATTTCCGGGTCGCGGCCGGGGGTGGGGTCTTCCGGCGGGGCGCCGGGGATGGGCGGGTCTTGCGGCGGGGGGATCTCGGGGGGGATGGGCATGGCGGGCTCCTTTGCCCGCGTAACACGGCCAGGGGATCAGCGGTTCCGGCGCAGCACCGGGGCGAGCCAGGCAGCAAGGAGAAGAATGGCCACGGCGTCGCACAGGAAGGCGCCCTGGTAGCCCAGCTTGGCGATCAGCCCGCCCATGGCGAGCGCGCCGATGCTCTGGCCGATGAAGAGCATGAGGGCGAAGCTGGCCACCGCGGTGGCGCGGGCATGGGGCAGCATTTCCGTGGCGCGGGCCTGCAGCACGCCGTGCAGCAGGTAGAAGCCGGCGCCGATGGCGAGCTGGGCGGCGACGAGGCCGGCGACGAAGGCGGGCTGGGGCGGCAGCAGGACGATGGCGGCCACCGCCGCGGCCATGATGGCGCCGCCGAGGGCGACCATGCGCGCCTCCCCCAGCCGGGGGATGATCCAGCGCGCGGCGCGGATATAGGCCATGGCGCCAAGGCCGAAGCAGGCGAGCACCAGGCCTACCTCGGCATAGGACAGGCCGAAGGCCTCGTGCATGTAGGGGGCGAGGAAGGGGAAGCTGCCCATCAGCACCGCGCCATCGATCACCGCGGCAAGCAGCACCACGCGGGCGACGGGGGAGCGGGCCATGGCGAGGTAGTTGCTTGCGGAGAAGGTGGCGCCGCCACGGCGGTCTGGCAGGGCGGACAGGCGGCTTGCCAGCACGGCGGCAATGGCGGCGGTGCCGGCGGCGAGCACCAGGAACACGCCGCGCCAGCCAAGGAACTCCCCGAACAGGCCGCCGAGCGGGCCGGCCATCATCTGCGCCAGCACGGTGCCGTTGAGGTAGCGGCTGAGGGTGATCTGGCGCTGCTGGTAATCCACCGCATCGGCCACATAGGCCATGCCGAGGGGCACCACGGCGGCACTGGCGCCACCGGCGGCAAGGCGGGCGAGGGTGAGGCCCTCCACCGTGGCGGACAGCGCGCAGGCGATGTTGGCCAGGGTGAGCAGGGCGAGTGCCACCGTCATGACGCGCAGCTTGCCGAAGCGGTCCCCGAGCGGGCCGAGCAGGATCTGGCACAGGCCGTAGGGCAGGGTGAAGGCGGCGACGACGATGGCCAAGGCCGGGATGGTGGTGCCGAAATCGGTGGCGATGACATGCAGCAGCGGGTCGGTCATGCGCATGCCGGCGACGGAGATGCACCCCGCGGTGGCGAGCAGGGCGAGCGGCAAGGCGGTGGGGGCGGAGGTCATCGGCCCATGACACCTTGCGCGGGCGGCGGGGGCAAGCCGGAACGCGGCGCCGGGCCTGTCTTTTCGTGCTGCGTCCAGGCGCCTATGGTGACGGAAAGATTACAGGAGATCCATGATGTCTGGTCCCGCACTGCTCGGCCGCCGCGCATTCACCTTCGCCGCGACCGCCACGCCGTTCTTCTCCTTTGCCGGTGCGGCCGAGGCCGCCACGCCGAAGGACACCGTGGTGGTGGGCAAGGCGATCGACGACATCATCAGCCTGGACCCGGCCGAGGCGTTCGAGTTCTCCGGCGGTGAGGTGGTTGGCAATTGCTATGAGCGGCTGGTGGTGCCGAACCCGGCCAACCCGAGCCAGATCATCGGCGAGCTGGCGCAGAAATGGGAGGTTTCGGAGGACGGGCTGACCTTCACCTTCACCATGAAGCCGGGCGTGACGTTCGCCTCCGGCGCACCGGTGACGGCGGAGGACGCGGCGTTCTCCCTGCAGCGCACGATCAAGCTGAACAAGGCGCCGGCCTTCATCCTGAACCAGTTCGGGGCGAACAAGGACAATGTGGAGACGGTGATCCGCGCCACCGGGCCCAACACGCTGGTGTTCACCATCAAGGAGAAGGTGGCACCGACCTTCGTGCTGTACTGCCTCTCGGCCAATTGCGGCAGCGTGGTGGAAAAGGCCGTGGTGATGAAGAACGCCAAGGATGGCGATTTCGGCAATGGCTGGATGAAGACCGGCTCGGCCGGCTCCGGCCCGTTCACCGTGCGCAGCTGGAAGGCGAGCGAGAGCGTGATCCTGGATGCCAACCCGAACTCGGCGCTGAAGACCAAGCCGAAGCGCGTGTTCTACAAGCACATCGTCGATCCCTCCGCGCAGCAGCTGCAGTTGCAGCAGGGCGATATCGACATCGCGCGCGACCTGCTGCCGGACCAGCTGAAGGCGGCGCAGGCGAATGCGAACTACAAGATGTCCTCGGCACCGCACAGCTACATCATGTATCTGTGCATGAACCAGAAGGACCCCAACCTCGCCAAGCCGCAGGTGCGCCAGGCGATCAAGTGGGCGATCGACTATGACGGCATCCAGAAGAACATCGTGCCGACCACCTACGACGTGCAGCAGAGCTTCGTGCCGAAGGGCATGATGGGCGCGATCGCCGACCGGCCGTTCAAGAAGGATGTGGCCAAGGCCAAGGCGCTGCTGGCCGAGGCCGGGCTGCCGAACGGGTTCGAAATGACCATCGACCACTATAACGGCCAGCCGCATGGCGACATCGTGCAGGCGATCCAGGCCAACCTCGCCGAGATCGGCATCAAGGCGAGCCTGATGGCCGGCGAGCAGCGCCAGGTGATCACGCGCTACCGCGCCCGCCAGCACCAGGCGGCGGTGCTGTCGTGGGGCATCGACTATTTCGACCCCAACACCAACTCCGAGACCTTCTGCGTGAACATCGACAACGCCGACGACGCCCGCAACAAGACGCTGGCGTGGCGCAATTCCTGGCAGGACAAGGACCTCTCGGACCGCAGCATCGCCGCGGTGAAGGAGAGCGACGCGAAGGTGCGCGAGAAGATGTATGCCGACCTGCAGCGCGACCACCACATGCGCAGCCCGTTCGCGCTGCTGTTCCAGGCCACCGGCTGGGCGGTGATGCGCAAGAACGTGGCGGGCTTCGCGCTGGCGCCGCTGGGCCTGCGCACCCGCTACGACCAGACGGCGAAGGCCTAGTTCGCCAGCATGGCAACTCCGCGCCTGAAAGCGCTGGCGGCCACGGCCGCCAGCGTGCCCATCACGCTGTTCGGCCTGGTGCTGGTGACCTTCCTGATCGGGCGGGTGATGCCGATCGACCCGGTGCTGGCGATCGTGGGCGACCGCGCGCCGGCCGATGTGGTGGCGCAGGTGCGGCTGGAGCTGGGGCTCGACGAGCCGCTGTATGTGCAGTTCTGGATCTACCTGGGCAAGCTGGCCCACGGCGATCTGGGCCGCAGCGTGATGACATCCCACACCGTGGTGGACGACATCATCCGCTTCTTTCCGGCGACGATGGAGCTGGCCACGGCGGCGATCATCATTGCCGCGCTGCTGGGCATTCCGATCGGTGTGCTGGCGGCGGTGAAGCAGGGCAGCCGGATCGACCATGTGATCCGCGTGATCACGCTGGCGGGGCACTCGCTGCCGATCTTCGTGCTGGCGCTGATTTCCCTGCTGGTGTTCTACGCCACGCTGGAGATCGCGCCGGGGCCGGGGCGGCAGAACATCCTGTTCGACGACATGGTGCCGACGGTGACCGGGCTGCTGACCGTCGATTCGCTGATCGCCGGCGAGTGGGAGGTGTTCTGGGACGCGCTGGCGCATCTGGCGCAGCCGGCCGGCGTGCTGGCGTATTTCAGCATGGCCTATCTGGCGCGCATGACGCGGGCCTTCATGCTGGATACGCTGAAGGGCGAGTTCATCATCACGGCGCGGGCCAAGGGGCTGTCGCCGGCGCGGGTGATCTGGAAGCACGCCTTCGGCAATATCGCGGTGCGGCTGATCACCATCCTGGCCCTGGCCTATGCCGGGCTGCTGGAGGGGGCGGTGATCACGGAGACCGTGTTCTCCTGGCCTGGGTTGGGCCAGTACCTCACGATTTCGCTGCTGAACGCGGACATGAACGCGGTGCTGGGGGCAACGCTGGTGGTGGGCGTGACGTATCTGGCGTTCAACCTGCTGGCGGACCTGCTCTACCGGCTGCTTGACCCGAGGGTTCGCTGATGAGCGGCGCAACGGCGCAAAGCTGGCGCGACTGGCTGCTGACCGACACGCCCGCCTCTCGCCGGCAGGCGGCGTGGGGGCGGCGGTATCGGCTGTGGCGGGATTTCCAGGCCAACCGGCTGGCGATGGGCGGGCTGGTGGTGGTGGTGGTGCTGATGCTGGCCTCGATGCTGGCGCCGGTGCTGGCGCCCTACGACCCCGGGATTCAGAACCTCGCGAACCGGCTGGCCCGGCCCTCGGCGGCGCATTGGCTCGGCACGGATGAGCTGGGGCGGGACATCCTGTCGCGCATCCTGTTCGGCGGGCAGGTGACGCTGGGCATGGTGGTGGCCGTGGTGATCATGGTGGCGCCGTTGGGGCTCGCCATCGGCTGCATCGCCGGATACTTCGGCGGCACGCTGGACCGCGTGCTGATGCGCGTGACCGATGTGTTCCTGTCTTTCCCGCGCCTGATCCTGGCGCTGGCCTTCGTGGCCGCGATCAAGCCGGGCGTGACCAGCGCGGTGTTCGCCATCGTGCTCACGGCGTGGCCGCCCTATGCGCGGTTGGCGCGGGCGGAGACGCTGACGGTGCGGGGCACCGACTACATCGCCGCGGTGCGGCTGACCGGTGCGAGTTCGTTCCGCATCATCCTGCGCCACATCGTGCCGATGTGCATCGGCAGCCTGGTGGTGCGGGTGACGCTGGACATGAGCTCCATCATCCTGACGGCGGCGTCGCTGGGCTTCCTCGGCATGGGGGCGCAGCCGCCCTCGCCGGAATGGGGGGCGATGATCGCCACCGCAAGGCGCTTCATCCTGGAGCAGTGGTGGGTGCCGACGATTCCGGGGGTGGCGATCTTTGTCGCCTCGCTGGCGTTCAACCTGCTGGGGGATGGGTTGCGCGACGTGCTCGATCCGAAGCAACGCTGATGGATATTCTGATCGACAATCTCACGATCGACTTCCCGACGGCGCAGGGCGTGAGCCAGGCGGTGCGTGGGGTTTCGATGAAGATCGGGCGCGAGAAATTCGGCATCGTGGGCGAGAGCGGGTCGGGCAAGTCGCTCACGGCGCGCTCGATCCTGCGGCTGTTGCCGGACAGCGCGATCGTGCGGGCGGATGCCCTCACGTTCGATGGGGTCGATGTGATGCGGGCGGATGAGAGCGCGATGCGGGCGATCCGCGGGCGGCGGGCCGGGCTGATCATGCAGGACCCCAAGTTCTCGCTGAACCCGGTGATGACCGCCGGCGCGCAGATCGAGGAGGCGGTGCGGGCGCATTCCAAGGCCGGGCGGCGGGAGGCGCGGGAGAAGGCGATCGACCTGCTGGCGCAGGTGCAGATCCGCGACCCCAAGCGCGTGGCCGATGCCTATCCGCATGAGCTCTCCGGCGGGATGGGGCAGCGGGTGATGATCGCGATGATGCTCGCACCTGATCCGGAGCTGCTGATCGCCGACGAGCCGACCAGCGCGCTGGATGCCACGGTGCAGGCGGAGATTCTGCGCCTGCTGGACAATCTGGTCTCCAGCCGCGGGATGGCGCTGATCCTCATCAGCCACGATTTGCCGCTGGTCTCGCATTTCTGCGACCGGGTGGCGGTGATGTATGCCGGGCGGGTGGTGGAGGAGCTTAAGGCTGCCGATCTCGCCCAGGCGAAACACGGCTATACGCGCGGGCTGCTGGAATGCCTGCCGACGCTGTCGCACGAGAAGCGGCGGCTGAACGTGATGGCGCGTGATCCCGCGTGGCTGGCATGAGCACGATGATCCGGGTGGACGATCTCGGCGTGCGCTTCGGCAGCTTCGAGGCGGCGCGGGGGGTTTCCTTTGCGGTGGAGAAGGGGGCCTCGTTCGGGATCGTCGGCGAGAGTGGCTCCGGCAAGTCCACCGTGCTGCGGGCGTTGTCCGGCCTGAACCAGGACTGGTCCGGGAAGATGGAAATTGCCGGGGTGGCGCTGGGGCCGCGGCGGCCGAAGGATTTCTTCCGGCGGGTGCAGATGGTGTTCCAGGACCCCTATGGCTCCCTACATCCGCGGCAGACGGTGGACCGGGCGCTGTCGGAGCCGCTGGAGGTGCATGGGATCGCGGATCCGGAGCCGCGCATCCTGCGGGCGTTGGCGGAGGTGGCGCTGCCGGCGGCGGTGCGGTTCCGCTATCCGCATCAGCTTTCCGGCGGGCAGCGGCAGCGCGTGGCGGTGGCCCGCGCGCTGATGAGCGAGCCGGATGTGCTGCTGCTGGACGAGCCGACCAGCGCGCTGGATGTTTCGGTGCAGGCGGAGGTGCTGAACCTGCTGATGGATTTGCAGGAGCGGCGCAACCTGACCTACGTGATGGTGAGCCACAATTTGGCGGTGGTGGCGCATCTGTGCAGCACCGTGGGCGTGATGCAGGGCGGCGAGATGGTGGAGACGGTGACGTCCGCCGATCTGCGCGCGGGGCGGGCTTCGCATCCGCATACGCGCGAGCTGCGGGCGCTTTCGATGGAGCTGGAAGAGCCGTGAGCAGCAATTTCGCCGCCGGAACGCACAAGGTGGCGATGCGCGACGGGGTGCGGCTGGCGACCGATGTGCATCTGCCGGCGGGACCGGGACCGTTTCCGGTGATCCTGGAGCGCACGCCGTATGGGCGCGAGGAGATCAGCCGCAGCGAGATCACCGAAGCCGACCGGCGCCCGCTGCCGCGGCCGGAGCTGGCGGCGTATTTCACCGCGCATGGCTATGCCGTGGTGTTCCAGGACAACCGCGGGCGCTACGGCAGCGAGGGCGTGTTCGTGAAATACCTCTCCGACGGGGAGGACGGGTTCGATACCTGCGCCTGGATTGTGGAGCAGCCGTGGTGCGACGGGCGGATCTGCACGATGGGGCTTTCCTATGCCGCGCATACGCAGGCGGCGCTGGGGTGCCTGGATGCGCCCGGGGTGGTGGCGCAGGTGCTGGATTCCGGCGGGTTCGCCAATAGCTGGACCGGGGGGATACGGCAGTTCGGGGCGTTCGAGCTGAAGCAGGCGACATGGGCGTTCAAGCAGGCCGGCCTGTCGCCCGAGGCGCAGGCGGACCCGGTGCTGAAGGCGGCGCTGGCGGCGGAGGATATCCGCGACTGGTTCACGCGGCTGCCGTGGCGGGAGGGGCATTCGCCGCTGCGGCATCATCGGGATTACGAGGCCTATCTGTTCGAGCAGTGGCGGCACGGGGCGTTCGACGGGTTCTGGCAGCAGCTCGGCATCTGGGCGGAGGGGTATTACGACCGCTATGTGCGGGCGGAGTGTGTGCACATGTCTTCCTGGTTCGATCCGTATCCGCGCACGGCGACCAGCAACTACATGGGGTTGAAGGCGGCGGGGCGTGGGGGGCAGCGGTTGATCCTGGGGCCGTGGATCCATGGCGACCGCAGCGACCGGGTGTTCGGGGATGTGGATTTCGGGGCCGCGGCGACGGTGGATTCCTGGGCCGGGGATTGGCGGCAGTATCGGCTGCGGCATTTCGATGCGGTGATCCATGGCAGGCCGAATCCGGAGCCGGCGGTGCGGGTGTTCGTGATGGGCGGGGGCTCCGGACGGAAGACGGCCGACGGGCACCTGGACCATGGCGGGCGGTGGATCAGCCTGGACGATTGGCCGGCGCCGGCAGCGGTGCCGACTTCGTTTCATCTGCATGGCGATGGGCGGCTGGATGTGGCGCTGCCGGGGGCGGGGGCTGAACCGCTGCGCTATGATTTCGATCCGGCCGATCCGGTGCCGACGATCGGGGGCAACCTGACCAGCCTGGAGCCGGTCGCCTCCGGCGGGGCGTGGGACCAGGTGGCCTCGGCCGAATTCTTCGGATGCAAGCCGCCCTTCCTGCCGCTGGCGGCGCGGCCGGATGTGCTGGTGTTCCAGACCGCGCCGCTTTCGGAGGCGGTGCAGGTGGTGGGGCCGGTGGAGGCGGAGCTGTGGATTTCCTCCGACGCGCCGGATACCGACTTCACCGCCAAGCTGATCGACGTGCATCCGGCTTCGGCGGACTACCCGCGCGGCTATGCGATGATCCTGACCGATGGGATCTGCCGGCTTCGCTATGCCGATGATCCCGCCCTTCCGCGGCTGAACGAGCCCGGCAGCGTGCGGCGGATCGTGGTGACGCTGTTCCCGACGGCCAATCTGTTCCTGCCGGGGCATCGCATCCGGCTGGATATCTCCTCCTCCAACTTCCCCAAGTTCGACGTGAACCCGAATACCGGGGAGCCGGAGGGGCAGGCGCGGCAGAAGCGGATCGCGGGGAATGCGGTGTTCGTGGACAGCGCGCGGGCGAGCCGGGTGGTGTTGCCGTTGCTGGCTTTGTGACCGGCGTCTCTTCTGGCCGATCGCGGGCGCGCGGCGCGATCCCAAGCGAAGGGGTCACAGAGAACACGGAGGGCCACAGAGGTTCACAGAGAAGCAGGAAAGGTCATTGTCGCGGCCTTCTCTGTGAGTCTCTGTGGCGCTCTGTGCTCTCTGTGTCCGCTTTGCTTTGTCAGACTTTCACGTCGTAGTCCGCGAGTTCCGGGCGCATTGCCTCGATGACGAAATCGACGAAGGCTTCGGGCGCATCGAGGTAGAATTCGCGGTCGGAATAGGCGCCGACGGTGGCGGCCAGGCCCTGTTCGGCGAGCCAGGTGGCCAGGGTTTCCAGCTCCTCGCGCGGGGTGAGGCTGAGGAAGCTGACCTGGGAGCGCTGCTTGTCGGCATCGCGGTGGGTCGTGTCGCTGCGGCCGAACTGGAGATCGACGTTGGTGCCGGGCTGGCGCATCCAGATCGCGCGTTCAGTGCGGCGCAGCACGACGAAGCCGAGGCGCTGGGTGAACAGGGCCACCACCGTCTCGAAATGCGCTGCCGCCAGCCGGTTGGCCACGTGATTGAAATTCATCGCCGGGGGCTCCACAAGGTTCGCGCCATCACACCACAGGATCGCCCCGATGCCCCAGCCCGATCATATCTCCGCCCTCGGCGTGCCCGATCCCGCCACGCTGGACGAGGACCTGCAGGCGATCTGGAAGAAGTGCGTGGAGAAGCTCGGCTTCGTGCCGAACGTGTACTCCACCTACAGCAAGCGCCCGCTGCGGCTGCGCAACTTCATGGCGATGTACAACGAGATCATGTTCTCGGAGTCTGGCCTTTCGAAGCTGGAGCGGGAAATGGTGGCGGTGGTCGTCTCCTCCGCCAACCGTTGCTACTACTGTCTGGTGGCGCATGGGGCCGCGGTGCGGCAGCTCTCCGGCGACGCGGAGCTGGGCGAGATGATGGCGCTGAACTACCGCGTGGCGAAGCTGGATGCCCGGCAGCGGGCGATGCTGGACTTCGCCTGGAAGCTGACCACCACGCCGAACCTGGTGGACGACGCGGACCGCGATGGGCTGCGGGCGGTGGGGCTGACGGAAGAAGATATCTTCGACCTGGCGGAGACTGCGGCGTTCTTCAACCTGTCGAACCGGATGGCCTCGGCGACCGATATGATGCCGAATGTGGAGTATCATCGGAGTGATCGGGGCGAGGCGTTTGTGCCGCCGGCGCCGAAGAAG
>CANHKG010000152.1 GCA_947460455.1 Rhodospirillales bacterium
AACGAGGGCACGCTGACCATCAACACCGTGTTCAACCCCGGCA
The DNA here is from genome assembly GCA_947460455.1 of Rhodospirillales bacterium. Taxonomy (GTDB): domain Bacteria; phylum Pseudomonadota; class Alphaproteobacteria; order Acetobacterales; family Acetobacteraceae; genus CAMDGX01. The sequence continues at coordinate 44 of CANHKG010000152.1, forward strand.
TCTCGCTGGCCGAATCCCATCGCGTTGGCCTGATCGCGGAACAGCTCCTGCTGCAGGTGCCGGAGGTGCGCGCCGTGGGCCGCCGCACCGGGCGCGCGGAGCTGGATGAGCATGCGGAGGGCGTGCACTCCTCCGAGATCGAGGTGGACCTCGGGCGCGAGGGCCGCGGCAAGGATGCGATCGTCGCCGAGATCCGCGACCGGCTCGCGGTGCTGCCGATGGCGGTGAATATCGGCCAGCCCATCTCCCACCGGCTGGACCACATGCTGAGCGGCGTGCGGGCGCAGATCGCGGTGAAGCTGTTCGGCGAGGACCTGGATACGCTGCGCCTGTCGGCGGAGGCGCTGCGCCAGCGCCTGGCCGGCATCCCGGGGCTGGTGGACTTGCAGGTGGAAAAGCAGGTGCGCATCCCGCAGGTGGAAATCCGCGTTGATGCCGCCCGCGCCGCCCTGTTCGGCATTCCGCCCGCCGCCGTCACCGAGCAGCTGGAGCGCCTGTCCAACGGGCGTGTTGTGTCCCGCCTGGTGGACGGCAACCGCCGGTTCGACGTGGTGGTGCGCCTGCCGGAGGCGATGCGCACCACGGAGGGGCTGGCCGGGCTGCTGATCGAAACGCCGCAGGGCTGGGTGCCGGTGCGCGCGCTGGCCGAGGTGCGGGAGAGCGACGGGCCCAACCAGATCCAGCGCGAGGGCGGACGGCGGCGGCTGGTGGTGTTCGCCAACACCGAGGGTGGCAGCGACATGGGCGCCATCGTCGCCGCGATCCGCGCGCAGCTTGCGGCCACCGCCCTGCCGCAGGGCGTGTTCGCCACGCTGGAAGGCACGTTCCAGGCGCAGGAGGAGGCCAGCCGCACCATCGCGCTGCTGTCACTGATCTCCCTGCTGATGGTCTTCGCCATCCTCTACAGCCGCTACCGCTCCGCCGTGCTGGCGCTGATCGTGATGGGCAGCGTGCCGCTGGCGCTGATCGGCAGCGTGGCCGCGCTATGGATCGCCGGCCAGCCGCTGTCGGTGGCATCCATGATCGGCTTCATCACCCTCACCGGCATCGTCGCGCGCAACGGCATCCTGAAGATCAGCCACTACCTGAACCTTGCTCTGCACGAAGGGATGGCATTCGGGCCGGAGCTGGTGCTGCGCGGCAGCCTGGAGCGGATGACGCCGGTGCTGATGACGGCGCTGTCCGCCGGCGTGGCGCTGGTGCCGCTGATGATCGACGCCGGCGCGCCGGGCAAGGAGATCCTGCACCCCGTGGCGGTAACGATCTTCGGCGGGCTGGTCAGCGCCACGCTGCTGGATGCCGTGCTGACCCCGGCGCTGTTCCTGCGTTTCGGCGCACCGGCGGTGCAGCGCCTGATGGCGCAGCGTGCCGCCCTGGCCCCGGGCGTGCCGGCCGCCGCATCCCCCTTCTGACCCCGAGGAGATCGCCATGTTCCGCCGCACCCTGTTCGCCCTGGCCCTGCTGGCACCGCTGCCGGCCCGTGCCCACGCGCCCCGCATCGGCCCGCGTGGCGGCACGTTGGTGGATGCCGGGGAGTACCATGTGGAGGTGGTGGTGGCCGGCGGCGCGCTGGATGTCTTCGTCAGCGACGCGCAGGACCGCCCGCTGCCCGCCACGGGGTTCAAGGGTCTTGCCGTGGTGGTGTTCGGCGGCAAGCCGCTGCGCATCCCGCTGACGGCCGTGGCGCCCGATCGCCTGTCGGGCGGGGCGGGGCTGGTGGCGGGGCAGCCCCTGAAGGGCGTGATCCAGCTGACCGCGCCGGACGGCAAGCCGGCCTCCGCGAAGCTGGACTGATGCCAGCCTGACCCTGGCGCGCTCCCTCTTCCCGCGCCCGGGCTTCGTCATCCCGCCATCAGCTTCGGCACGAGCCCCGCCGCCGCAATTGCCGCCAGCATCGCCAATCCCAGGGCCAGGGGATCGGGGCTGGACAGCACCGGGACATCGAGGCGGGCGGGGCCAAGCTCCAGATGCCACCTGCGGGCTGAACCACACCGCCCGGTTGGCGAGATGGCAACCGCCTCTCGCCCGCGGTGGCGCCGGAGATCCGCGCGGCGGGCGGGCCACCGCGCTGGCCCATGCAAACGACATTCGCCGCCGCTTCGCCGGCCGTAACGTGGCCACCTGGCAGATCTGGGCGGAGTAAGACCTTTCCGCAAGAGCAACAGACGATCGGATGGAATCATCCAATCGGCTAAAGTTGCTCGCCAAAACAGAGACCTGGAGCAGTGGCCGACCGTCCATCAGGTCGGCTACCGCTTCTAGTGCGGCATCTTGCCTTGGCCGCGATCCGCCAGGGCCAGCACCTCCGCCGCCGCGGCCGCGGAGGGGGCCATTCCTGGTGGCGCCAGGCCGGCGGCGATGTCGCGGAAGGCCATGCGCTGGGCGGCGGCTTCCATCGGATTGGTGAGCAGCCGGCCCAGCGCGGCTTCCAGGATGGGCGGGGTGCAGCGTTCCTGGATCAGTTCCGGCGCCACTTCGCGGCCGGCCAGCAGGTTCACCAGCCCGGCGAATTTCACCTTCACCAGCCGTTTGGCGATAACGGCCGAGAGCGGGTTGACGCGGTAGGCGACCACCATCGGCACGCCGGCCAGGGCCAGCTCCAGCGTGGAGGTGCCGGATTTGACCAGCGCGGCCTCCGCCGCGGCGAAGGCGTCGTGCTTCTCGGCGGTTTCCACGACCAGGATCGGCTTCACCGGCCAGGTTGCGGTGGCCGCGCGCACCGCCTCGGCCACGGAATGGGCAACCGGCACCACCGGCACCAGGCCTGGCGCCCGCGCGGCGAGCCGTTGCAGCGTTTCGCCGAAGATCGGCAGCAGCCGGCCAACTTCGCTGCGCCGGCTGCCGGGCATGACGATCACCACGCGCTGGTCGGGCGTGAGCGCATGCGCGGTGCGGAACCGAGAAGCATCGCCCTGGTCCAGCCCGGCTTCGAGGACGGGATGGCCGACGAAGGTCGCCGCCAGCCCGTGGCGGGCGAAGAAATCGGGTTCGAAGGGCAGGAGGCAGAGCAGCGCCTCCCATAGTCCCGGAAAATGCTTCACCCGGCCTTCGCGCCACGCCCAGACCTGGGGGGCGACGTAGTGCGCGCGTGGGATGCCGTGGCCGGCGACGCCGCGGAGCACGCGCAGGGTGAAGCCGGGGCTGTCGATGGTGACCAGCACGGCGGGGCGGCGGGCCAGGATGTCGGCGATGGTCTGCTTCAGGCGGGCGCGCAGCTGGATGATGCGGGGCAGCACCTCCAGCAGGCCCATCACCGCCAGTTCCTTCTGCGGGAAGAGGGGCACGAGTCCTTCGGCTGCCATGCGCGGCCCGCCAATCCCGGCGAATGTGATGCTGGGGCGGGCGGCCTTCAACGCCACCATCAGCCGGGCGCCGAGCACGTCGCCGCTTTCCTCGCCGGCGATGAGATAGACCAGCGTCACCCGAAGCGCGCCGGTGGGGCGGTGGGCGGGGTGGCGGGCCAGCTGAGGTGGTTGCGCACCGCGCCTTCCTGGCGCACCGCATCGAGCCGGGCCGGGTCCAGGTCGGCGAAGACCCAGCCGCCTTCGTTCATCTCACCCTCGGCGACGATGCCGCTCGCCGCGAACCCGCGATCGACCGGGCCGTAGATGCCGGCCTGGCCGGTATTGGCATCGAGCGCGCCGCACCAGGGCGCCTCGCCCACCGTGGGGGCGACGGCCACGAAGCATTGGTTTTCCATGGCCCGCGCCCGGGCGGCGATCTTCACCCGGCTGAAGCCGTGCGCCGTGTCGGTGCAAGTGGGGGCCAGGATAAGCCAGGCGCCGGCTTCCACCTGCGTGCGGACCAAGGGCGGGAATTCCGCATCGAAGCAGATGGCGATGCCGATGCGGCCGAAATCTGTTTCGAACACGCAAGGGGGCGCGCCGGGGGCGATGTGCCATTCCTCCGCCTCGAAACGCGTCATCACGTGCTTGTCCTGGAAGGCGAGGCTGCCATCGGGGGCGATCAGCGGGGCGCGGTTCACCACGCGGCCATCGACCGCGAAGGGCAGGGTGCCCGGCACGAGCCAGACCTTATGGCGTTGCGCCACGGCGCGCATCACGCCCAGCGCCGCCTCCCCGGCCGCGATGCCGCGTGCGAGTTCGCCGGCGAGATCGGGCGCCTCGCCAAGTGCCAGTTCAAGCGCGGCATATTCCGGCATCACCAGCAGCTGCGCGCCGGCCCAAGCGGCCTGGGCCACCTCGCGGTCGAGGCGCTTGCCCCAGCGATCGAGCCCGCCGCGCCCCACGCGCCAGGCCATCGCGCCGACTTTCACCGCTGCCATCAGCGGATCCGCCGGCGCCAGAAATCGAGCGTGTTCGCCACCTCGCCCTCCGTGTCCACCTGTTTCCAGGTCATGGTGCAGGCCAGGCCTGGCACCTGGGTGTAGCCGCGATGGCGCCAGAAATCGTGCAGCGTGCCGGCGCCGGGCGGCTTCAGCGGATGGTCCACGGGGCGGCGCACGGCGCAAAACGTGGCGAAAGGGCTGGCGGAGGCGGCCAGGGCATGGGCTTCCCGCGCCGCGAAGAATGCCACGCCGGCGCCGCGGCCACGGTACTGCGGGAGCAGCACGGACTCGCCGAAATAGAAATGCTCCGCCGGGTCCAGCCCCAAGGCGCGGAACGGATCGGAGATGTCCGCATCCGCTTCCGTCAGTGCCAGGCAGGTGGCGCAGCCCACGGGGTCGTCGCCATCAAAGGCCACCACCAGCGCCGCACTGGGGCTGCGCAGGAACGGGGCGAGATATTCCGCCTCCTCCTCCGCCGAGCCGTCGTAGAGGTAGGGCCAGTCGCGGAACACCGCCATGCGCAGGCGGGACAGCGCCGGGATCAGCTTCGTGGCGCGGGCGGCGGTGAGGGTTTCGATGCGGAGCGGCGGGAACATGCCCGCCCCATATGCGGTGCCGGGCGGCAGCTTGCAATCGCGGCGATCAGCCGGCGGCTTGGGCCATCCGTGCATCGCGCGCCAGTTCCAGTACCGCCACCAGATCCCGTTCGCTCACGCCGTCACTGTCCATCAGCGCGCGCGTCAGCGGGTCCGACATCAGGGTCTCGAAGTCCATGCGGCAGCTCTGGTCGGGGCACATCGTTGCAGTCTCCTCGCCTTTCGCCCGGCGGGATGCCCCTGGATGGGAGCATCTGCCGTTAAAGTGGGGAGAGCTTCCCGGATAAGAAAGGTCACAATGTGGCGCGTGGCGCCCTGAATTGATGACAATTCGGTTATCTCTTGGGCGCGCGGGCGCCGCCCCCCGGCCGGGATGAACCCCGGCCGGGGGGTGAACGATCACTTCATCGGGGAATAGCTGGTCGGCAGCATCAACAGTGAGGTCATCTCCGCATTCCAGCCATCCATCGGCTTGAGGAAATCCAGCCACTCGGGGTCGCGGAACAGGGCGGCGCGCTGCTCCTTGCGGGCCTCGAAGCTTTCGTAGTTCCACATATGCAGCAATTCGTTCGGCTGCGGCGCCTCGCCGGTCCACAGGCCGATGTTGCGCGAGTATTTCTCCCGCACCGGCATGATCTTGGCGTAGCCCTCGCCCATCGGCCCGGTCTTGCCGGTGTTCTGGCGGTAGATGCGCAGCTCGTAGATGCCGCCTTCCTTCACCGGGGCGCCGAGCGGCTTCAGCGGCTTCAGCAGGCGGATATCCTGGCGTTCGATCAGCGGGCGGATGGCCGGCACGTATTCCTTGGTCCAGCGCTCGTTCTTGGACAGGGCGGCGCGCAGGCGGGCGCGTTCCTCGAAGCTTTCGTAGCTCCACAGGTGCCACACCTGGTTGAGCGGGCCGAATTCCGTGGTCCAGTAGCCGTGGTTCACGCCGTAGTCATTGCCCCGCACCGGGCGGCCGATCTCGGCGGCGACCTTGAGGTAGGCCGGCAGCTTGCCGGGGTAGAAAGTGTAGGTGCGCAGTTCGTGCAGCATGGTGTTTCCTCCGTGTTTGCGCCGAGTTTCGGGGGCAGGCGCAGCCGTGGCAAGCCCGGGGGTCAGTCCTCGATCGCCTGGTACACCAGCGCGCGGAAGGCGCCGCGCACCTGGCGCGATTGCAGCGGGGCCTGGATCATCATGATCGGCACCAGCCGCTCCTGCGGGTCGATCCAGAACTGGGTGCCGGCATAGCCGCCCCAGGCGAATTCACCCACGCTGCCCGGGGTGCTCACCTGCCCCTCATGCGTGCGGACGGAGACGGTGAGCCCGAAGCCATAGCCGGGGCCGGGCAGGTAGCCGGGGCCGCGGCCGATCTCCGGGCCCATGTGGTCGGCGGCCATCAGCGAGACCGATTTGCGCGAGAGCAGCCGCACGCCATCCAGGCTGCTGCCGCCCTGGGCCAGCATCTGGGCGAAGCGCATGTAGTCCGCGGCGGTGGAGAGCAGGCCCTCGCCGCCGCCCAGGAACAGGCGGGGCTGGCGCACATCGGTCAGCGCGGAGGTCTGGCCGGTTGCCGGATCGGGCCCCGCTTCGGCCATGCGGTTCAGCTTTTCCGGGGGCAGGTTGAAGTGCGTGTCTGCCATGCCGAGCGGGGTAAAGATGCGCTGCTGGAAGAAGGCATCCCCGCGCATGCCGCTGACGGCTTCCACCACCGCCAGCAGGATGTCGGTGGAGCGGCCGTACTGCCACTGGGTGCCGGGCTGGTGCAGCAGCGGCAGCTTGGCCATCGCCTCGGCCACCTGCATGTCGGTCAGGCGGTGCTTCATCGCGCTGTCGTTGAGGCCGGCGGCTTTCATCGCCTGGTCCACCGGCGTGTTGCCGAACACGCCATAGGTCATGCCGGAGGTGTGGCGCAGCAGGTCCAGGATGGTGATCTCCCGCGCCGCCGGCACCTCGGCGCCATCCACCAGCACGCGGGGCTTGGCGAAGGCGGGAAGGTAGCGCGACAGCGGGTCGCCCAGCCGCAGCTTGCCCTCTTCCATCAGCATCAGCACCGCCACGGCCGTAACCGGCTTGGTCATGGAATAGATGCGGAAGATGCTGTCCTTGCCCATCGGCGCGCCGGTGGCGGGGTCGCGCAGGCCATAGGCGGCGTGGTGCACCACGCGGCCCTCGCGCGCGATCATCACCACCGCGCCGGGAAGGCGCTTGGCGGCGATTTCGGCCTGGAAGAAGGCGTCGATCCGGTCCAGCCGCGCCATGCCGGTGTCTTCGGCCGTGGCGGTGGGCAGTTCGGCGGCCTGGGCCTGCAGGCCGATCAGGCAGGCAGCGGCGGTGGCCAGCAGGCGGCGGGTGATGTTCATGTGTTTTCCTCCCCTATCGGCGCCGTCAACTCGCGAGGTAGTCGGCGAAGTATTCCTCCACCGTCACCCGGCGGGAGGTAAGGCCGAGGCGGTGCGCCTCCTCGCAGAACATCTCGATCTGGGCGCGGTTGGTCTCCAGGCCGTGGGCATGGGCGGTGTTGCCCATCAGCGCGCGCATCGCCTCCAGCTCCGCCTCCTCCCACGGGGTGGAGTAGGGGAAGCTGTGCTGGGCGGTGGCGAATTCGTCCTCCGCCGCGCTGCACGCGTCTGTCAGCACCTTGGCGATCCAGGGGTTCGCCTCCCACGCCGCGCGCTTCAGCACCAGCAGATGCTGGGGCGGAAAGGCGCCGGTGGCGCGGAAATAGGCCTGCTCCTGGGTGCGGAAATCCGGCAGCAGCCGCACGATCGGCCCGTTCTCGGCGTGGTAGAGGCGCGGGCGGGGCGGGCCGTAGACCGCGTCCAGCTCGCCGGCCAGCAGCATCTCGGTCAGGGCGCGGCCGCCGGCATGGGCCACGCCTTCCGGCAGGGCGGGTGCCGCGGCGCTGCCCCAGCCTTCATCGGGGTTGCCGATGGTCCAGCGCACGCCGGCGGGGTCCACGCCGAGGAAGCGGAGGAAATGGCGATACCAGACGGAACCGCTGGCACCCCAGGCATACATGCCGATCCGCGCGCCGTTCAGGTCCGCCGGGGTGCGGATTTTGCCGTCCTTGGCCACATAGAGGTCACGGCCCACGAAGTTGCGCAGCGGGAACACCGGCAGGCCCACCAGCGAGCGATCGCCCTTGTCGATCCGGTACAGGTATTGCGCCATGGAGAACTCGCCGCCCGCCACCGCGGCATCCTGCCCGGCGCGGCGCAGTGCCTCGGCGCGGTCAGCCCAGCTGCCATGCCGCCCCAGCTCCACGCGCAGGTCGATCCCCGGCGCCTGCACCGCCCCGGTGGCCAGCAAATGGAGGCGCGGATAATCCGCGAAGGTCAGGGTCACCGGCAGGGCCATCGCGCGTCTCCATGCGTTCCGCGCCCAGCCTCGCCGCGTTGGCGAAGTGGCGCAACCGTCCTAGGCTGGCGAAAAGCCCAGGAGTGAAACGCCATGCCCGATGATCTGTCCGCGCAGAGCCTCGACCTCGCCAAGTTGTCCGACGACCTGATGCGGCTGCTGCGGCTGCGCAACGCGCCCTTCGGCATGAAGCTGTTCGAGGATGCGGCGGAGATGGAGGCGATCCCGCGCATCCGCCGGCCAGACAAGGTGCACACGCTGGACCAGGTGGTGGCCCAGGCCGCCCGCCTCGGCTGGACCGTGGGGATCACCGGGGACAACCTGGTGGGCGCCCAGTGCCGCGCCGTGGTTGGGCTCGGCATGGCCAAGGACGCCACCTGGAAATCCGGCCAATCGATGGTGGGCGTGTGGTATTCCACCCCGGAAGACGCCGCCGCGCACCAGGCCAGCATGGCGGTGGTGCCGGATGGCCAATACCAGGCGCTGGCCGTCTCGCCGCTTTCGGCTGGGCGGCTGAACCCGCCGGATATCGCGCTGTTCTACGCCACGCCCGGCGCGATGATGTATTTCATCAACGGCCTGCAATGGGCCGGCTACAAGAACTTCGAATGGGGCGTGGTGGGCGAAAGCTCCTGCGCCGATAGCTGGGGCCGCGCCCTTTCCACCCGCACGCCCTCGCTTTCCATCCCGTGCTTCGCCGAGCGGCGCTATGGCGGCGTGCTGGATGACGAGATGCTGATGGCGCTGCCCCCCGCCTACATCGCCAAGGCGATCGCCGGCATGGAAGCACTGGCGAAGAACGGCCTGCGCTACCCGTTCCCGCAATACGGCATCCAGATGGATGTGCGCGAAGGGATGGGGCGCTCCTACCCCGACCGCAACAAGAAGGCCTGAGCCATGGCAACGCACCGGCTGGAGGCCCGCCCGGAGACGGTTCGCCTCGGCGTCTTCGATGCCCGCATCCCGCCGGTGCTGACCATCGCGCCGGGGGACACGGTGCAGGTGCAATGCGTCTCCGGCCGGCCGGAGGTGCTGCCGCCGCCGGGCAGCGGGATGGAGGTGCCGCCAGCGCTGGCCGCCATCCTGGCTTCCGTCGCGGGGCAGCGCATCCCGGGCCACATCGTCACAGGCCCGATCGCCATCCAGGGTGCGGAGCCCGGCGACACGCTGGAAATCCGCATCGATGCGATCGAGCCCGGCGCCAACTGGGGCTACAACGCCATCGCCCCGCTGATGGGCACGCTGCCGGAGGATTTCCCCGACCGGGTGCTGATGCACATCGCGGTGGACAAGGCGGCCGGCACCTGCCGCCTGCCCTGGGGCACCGAACTCCAGCTCGCGCCATTTTTCGGCGTGATGGGCGTGGCGCCGCCGCCCGCTTTCGGCACTATCATGTCCAAGGAGCCGCGCATCCACGCCGGCAACATGGACAACAAGCAGCTCACGGCCGGGAGCACGCTGTTCCTCCCGGTCTGGGTGCCCGGCGCCAACTTCTCGGTCGGCGATGGCCATGGCGTGCAGGGCGATGGCGAGGTGTGCGTGACGGCGCTGGAGATGTGCCTGAACGGCACCTTCACCTTCCATCTGCACAAGGCCACGGGCCAGGCGATGCCGCGCGCCGAGACGCCGACGCATTATGTCTCGATGGGCCTGAACGAGGATCTCGACCAGGCAATGAAGCAGGCGTTGCGCGAGATGATCGCGTTCATTTGCGCCCGTTCCAACCTTTCCCGCGAAGAGGCCTACCAGTTCTGCTCGCTGGCGGTGGATTTCCGCGTGACGCAGACGGTGAACGGCGAGAAGGGCGTGCATGGAATGCTGAGGAAAGGCATTCTGTTCTGAAAGACGTTCGTCCATTTGATGCGGATAAACACGACCTCTCCGCACCAAACGAATGAAGTTTTTTTGCTTCTTTTTGTTCACAAAAAGAAGATTCTTTCTGGGGGAAATCCATGAAAATCGGCGCGGCGATGTTCTTCACCGACTATTCCATGGCCCCGGGCGAGTTGGCCCGGGCGCTGGAGGAGCGCGGCTTCGATAGCGTCTGGGCGCCGGAGCATTCGCACATCCCCGTCCAGGGCGCCTCGGGCTTCCCGACGGGCGGCGAGATCCCGAAGAAATACTACGACGCGATGGACCCGTTCGTGACCCTCACCGCCGCGGCGGTGGCCACCACCACGCTGCTGGTCGGCACCGGGGTGTGCCTGGTGCCGCAGCGCGACCCGATCCAGACCGCCAAGCAGGTGGCCTCGCTGGACCAGATCTCCCAGGGCCGCTTCCTGTTCGGCGTGGGCAATGGCTGGAACGAAGGCGAGATGGCCAACCATGGCACCGCGTTCAAATCCCGCCACAAGCTCGCCCGCGAGCGCATCGAGGCGATGAAGGCGATCTGGACCAAGTCCAAGGCCGAGTATCACGGGGAGATGGTGAATTTCGACCCGATCATGGCCTGGCCGAAGCCGGTGCAGAAGCCGAACCCGCCCATTCTCGTGGGCGGTGCCTTCCCCTATGGCCCGCGCCGCGCCATCCGCTATGGCGATGGCTGGATGCCGCATCGCGTGCGCCCGGCTTATGCCAACGTGGCCGACCTCATTCCGCAGTACAACGAACTTCTGGCCGAAGCCGGGCGCGACCCGGCCAGCCTGCCGGTCACGATCTGGGGGGCGAAGGAAGACATGACGATGCTGGAACGCGACCGCAGCCTGGGCGTGGTGCGCGTGATCATCAGCCTGGAGAGTGCGAAGGCCGACGCGATCCTGCCGGAGCTGGATCGCTGGGCCGAATTGATCAGGCGGCTAGGCTAGCCTGCCGCCCGGCCACCGCCTGCATCACGAACAGGCGGTGCGTCGCGATGTCGATCTTGCGGCGCATCAGCTCCTGCCAGGCGCGGGTTGCCTCGGCCTCGCTGTGGAAGGGGCCGTGCAATTCCTCGGTCCCGCCTTCCAGCGTCTGGAAGTCCGTGTTGGTGAACACGCCACCCCAGAGCACCCAGATGGTCTGATCGGTCATGGCACCCTCATGTTGTTGCCTGGGTGCATCCTGCGGCACCCAGGCTAACGGTTGATGGATTGCGCCTAGCGCCCCAGCACGGAGGCGGGCGGGGTGAACGGCAGGTTCAGGTCGCGCGCGACGGCTTCGAAGGTCACGTGGCCGGCATGCACGTTCAGCCCGGCCAGCAGGTGCTTGTCGTCGATCAGCGCCTGGCGCCAGCCCTTGTCCGCCAGGGCGAGGGCGAAGGGCAGGGTGGCGTTGCCCAGCGCCATGGTGGAGGTGCGGGCCACCGCGCCGGGCATGTTGGTGACGCAGTAATGCACCACGCCCTCCTCCACGAAGGTCGGCGCGGCATGGCTGGTCGGCCGGCTGGTTTCGAAGCAGCCGCCCTGGTCGATGGCAATATCCACCATCACCGAGCCCGGGCGCATCTTCTTCACCATGTCGCGGGAGACGAGCTTGGGTGCGGCCGCACCCGGCACCAGCACGGCGCCGATCACCAGGTCCGCCGCGGCCACCGCCGCCTCGATGGCGGCCGTGGTGGAATAGAGCGTCTGCACCTTGCTGCCGAACTGCACGTCCAGCTCCTTCAGGCGCGGCAGGGAGCGGTCGAAGATGGTCACGTGCGCGCCCAGGCCCACGGCCATCATCGCCGCATGGGTGCCGGAAACGCCGCCGCCGATGATCACCACCTGCCCGGCTGGCACGCCCGGCACGCCGCCCAGCAGCACGCCGGCGCCGCCCTGCTCACGCTCCAGGCAATGCGCGCCCACGTGCACGCTCATGCGCCCGGCCACCTCGCTCATCGGTGCCAGCAGCGGCAGCGCGCCGCGCGCGTCCGTCACGGTCTCATAGGCGATGCAGGTGGCGCCGCACTTGATGAGGCCCTCGGTCTGCTCCTTGTCGGCCGCCAGATGCAGGTAGGTGAACAGCACCTGCCCCTCGCGCAGCATCGCGATCTCAGGCGCCAGCGGCTCCTTTACCTTCACGATCATGTCGGAATTGGCGAACACCTCGGCCGCATCGGCGCCAATGGTGGCGCCCGCCGCGCGATAGGCATCGTCGGTGAACCCGATCGCGCTCGCGGCCCCCTGCTGCACGCTCACCTGATGGCCGCGCACCACGAACTCCCGCACCGCGATCGGCGTCAGCCCAACGCGATACTCGTGGGTCTTGATTTCCTTGGGAACGCCGATACGCATGTCCTGTCCTTATTGCGGTGCAGCATGTGAATGCTGCTGATACCCTGTCATGAGGAAAGAGGCAAAATAAGGGTTGGTCATGAACGCTACGCAAATGCCGCCGGTCGTCCACGTGGGCGCGGAGGTGCCGTTGTGCTCGGCGCGCTACCGGGAGCACTTCGCCCTGCACCCCTGGCAGGACGATCCCGCCTTCCCCGGGCGCCACGCCACCACGCTGATCGCCAAGGCCCCCGTGACCGCCGCGATCATCGAATCCCTGCCGGAACTGCGCCACATCGCCGTCTATGGCGTGGGCTACGACAAGATCGACCGTGAGGCCGCCCGCGCCCGCGGCATCGCCATCACCAACACGCCCGGCCCCACCGATGGCTGCGTGGCCGACATGGCCTTCGCCCTGCTACTGGCCGCCGCCCGCGGCATCGCCGCCGGGGACCGCTACGTGCGCGCGGGAAAATGGCCCGCCGCCGCCTTCCCGCTGATGCCGCGCATCCATTCCCGCCCCATGGGCATCCTCGGCATGGGCCGCATCGGCCGCGAGATCGCCCGCCGCGCCGAAGCCTTCGGCATGCCCGTGCTCTACCACAACCGCCGCCCCGTGCCCGGCGTGCCGTATGCCTACCGCGACTCCGCCCTCTCCCTCGCCCAGG
>CANHKG010000153.1 GCA_947460455.1 Rhodospirillales bacterium
GCGTCTGGCTCGCGGGCTTCCCAGGTGAGGGCGCGCTGCACCAGGTCGGACCAGGGCGAGGCGCCGGTCCATTGCAGGACGGTGGGGGAGATGATCGGCACCTTCACCGTGACGGCTTCCGGCTTGTAGGTGCCGCGGATGGCGCGGATCATCTGGCGGGCGGCGCGCTGGCCCTGCAGGTGGCCGTCGTAATGCGGGAAGTATTTCACGGTGAACGCCATGTCGGCGTATTTCAGGAATTCCTCGTCCTCGTTGCCGTGCGGGTCGAAGGTGGCGGCGATGATGGCGGTGGAGCCAATGGCGGCGCGCACGCGGCGGGCCAGCTCGGCTTCGGGGCGCATGACACCGCGGGCGCCCATGGCGCCGTGCACGGCCAGGTAGGCGCCATCCCACGGGCCGTTGGCGTTCAGTTCCTCGATCATCTTGCCCACGAAGGTTTCGAACGCTTCCTCCGTGATCCAGCCGCTGCCGGTGCCGGTGACGGGGAAGCCGGGGCTTTCGATGCCGACCAGCTCCACATCCGCGTATTCCCGCGCCACCTGCACGAAGCCGCCGATATAGTCGCGCGGCTGCATCGCCAGCACCGCATCGCCCTGCGCCGGGGAGCCCGGGTAGGTGAAATCCGCCAGGGTGGTGTCGTTGGCCAGGAACGTCACGGTCTCGTGCGAGAAATGGAGGACGGCGATGCGCATGCGGGGTGGTTCCTTCTGAATTCCCGGTCACGTTAGCGCGGAATGGGCGCGGGGCTGTAGAGGGCGCCGGCGTATGCGGCGATACTGGCGGCATGGCTGCTCCCCTCGATCCCTCCCTGTTCCGGCCCGCGCTGGTGGTGCTTGGCGCCGCCGCGGTGGTGATTCCGGTGTTTCATCGGCTGAAGCTCTCACCGGTGCTGGGGTTCATCCTGGTGGGGCTGGTGGTGGGGCCGGCCGGGCTGGGCAGCCTGGCGGTGACCGTGCCGTGGCTGGGCTGGTTCACGCTGACGGATACGGAGGCGATCGCGCCGATCGCGGACCTCGGCGTGGTGATGCTGATGTTCATGATCGGGCTGGAGATGACCCTGCCGCGGTTGCGGGCGATGCGGCATTTCGTGTTCGTGCTGGGGCCGCTGCAGATGGGGCTGTGCAGCGCCGTGGTGGGCGGCGGGCTGCTGCTGCTGGGGCAGGGCTGGGCGAGTGCCGTGGTGCTGGCCCTGGCGCTGGCGATGTCTTCCACCGCCGTGGTGCTGCAGGTGCTGGCCGACCGGCGGGAGATGAACGGCCCGCTGGGGCGCGCAGCACTGGGCGTGCTGCTGTTCCAGGACATCGCGGCGGTGCCGATCCTGGTGGCGATTGGCGTGCTGGGGCGCGGCGGGGAGGAGCAGGGGATGGCCGCCCTGGCCTGGATGGCGCTGCGCGCGGTGGCCACCGTGCTGGCGCTGCTGCTGGCCGGGCGGCTGGTGTTGCGGCCGCTGTTCCGCTCCGTGGCGCGCACCGCCAGCCCCGATCTGTTCGTGGCCGCCTGCCTGCTGGTGGTGCTGGGCACCAGCCTGATCGCCGCCGCCGCGGGGCTGACATCCGCGTTGGGCGCGCTGGTGGCCGGGCTGCTGCTGGCCGAAACCGAATACCGCCGCCAGATCGAGGCGGTGATCGACCCGTTCAAAGGGCTGCTGATCGGGGTGTTCCTGATCTCCGTGGGCATGTCCCTGGAGTTCGGCCGCATCCTGGCGCATCCCTGGCAGGTGCTGGGGTTCAGCGTGGTGCTGGTGGTGGCCAAGGCGGCGGTGATCGGCTTGCTGGTGCTGGGCTTCCGCCTGGGCTGGCGCGCCGCGCTGCCGGCCGGGCTGCTGCTGGCGCCGGGCGGGGAGTTCGGCTTCGTGGTGATCGGGCTGGGTATCACTGGTGGGTTGATCGAGCCTTCCGCCGGCGCGCTGGCGCTGATCGTGGTGGCGGTGGGCCTGGCGGTGATCCCGGCGCTGGGCAGTTTGGGCGACCGGCTGGCCCGGCGCATGGCCCGGGTGCCGCACGAGCTGCTGCTGCCGGAGGACGGCGCGGACGCCACCCCGCGCGTGATCATCGGCGGCTACGGAAGGGTGGGGCGCACCGTCTCTGAACTGCTGGACGCGCACCGCATTCCCTGGATCGCGGTGGATGCCGACCCCGACGAGGTGGCCGCCCTGCGCCGCCAGGGGCGCCGGCAGGTGTTCTGGGGCGACCTGGCCAACCCCGAGCTGCTTGCCCACCTGCACCTGGATACCGCCCGCGCCCTGGTGGTGACGATGACGGACCCCGCGGCGGTGGACGCGCTGGTGAGCCTGGCCCGCGGCGCGCGCGCCGACCTGCACATCATCGTGCGCGCCCGCGACGACCGGCACGCGGCCCATGTGTACGGCCTGGGCGCCACCAGCGCGGTGCCCGAGACGATCGAGGCGAGCCTGCAACTCAGCGAAGCGGTGCTGGTGGACCTCGGCGTGGCGATGGGGCCGATCCTGGTTTCCATCCATGAGAAACGGGCGGAATTCCACGACGGCATCCGGGCGATGGCGCCGGATGATGTGGAGGTTCGGGATTTCGGGCGGCGGAGGCTCAGGGACAGGGCAAGGGAGTAAGCGTCTTCTTTTTTCTGAAGAAAAAAGAAGCAAAAAAGACTTCATGACTTTGAGGCGGAGAGGCCCGCCCAGGTCATGAAAGTTTTTTGGTTCTTTTTTTCAAAAAAGAACGCGCTTACTTCGGCTCGATGGGCATGCGCGCGATGCCGCCCCAGGCAATCGGCGCCCCCGCGCGTTCGGCGGCCTGCTCCGGCGGCAGGGTGGTGTCCCAGTCTGCCGCCACGAAGCGCCTGGCGTTCACGCTGCGGGCGGCATCCGACAGGAGCCAGAGCAGCGGCGGGACCATGATTTCCGGTTGCAGCATGCGGGCCGGGTCGCCGGCGGTTTCGCCCACCAGGGCGGTGGCGGTGGTGCCGCCGGGGACGAGCACGTTGGAGGTCACGCCGGTGCCTTCCAGGTCTGCCGCCAGCACCGCCATGGCGGATTCGGCGGCGGCCTTGGCGCTGCCGTAGAGCAGGTGGCCGGCGCGCACCATGGTGCCGAGGCTGGTGGTAACGCTGATGATCCGCCCCTGCCGGGCGGCCAGCATGTGCGGCACCACGGCGCGGGCCATGTTGATGGGGCCGGCGCCGTTGATGGTCATGAACCGCCACCATTGCTCCGGCGTGGTTTCCCAGAAGCGGATGGGGTTCTCGCGCTGGTTCGGCCGCACGGCGTATTGGCCGATGCCGGCATTGTTCACCAGCACGTCGATCCGCCCGAAGGCCACCAGGGCGGTGGCGGCGACATGGGCGAAGCTGTCGGGCTGGGCGAAATCGGCGGTAACGGTGCGCAGGGCGGAGGGCAGGGTGGCCAGGGCCTTGGCGTCGCGATCGGCGGCGAGCACCTGGTGGCCCTCGGCGTGCAGGGCCAGGGCGATGGCACGGCCGATGCCGCTGGCGGCGCCGGTGACGATGATGGCTTGGGCCATGGGGGCTTTCCCTGCTTGTGGGCACGGAACGGTGGGCGCGATCGGGCCGGGAGTCGAGGGGGGGTGGCTTCGCAAGGGTAACCAAAGAACTAACTTGCAACGGACGGTTACAAACTGATTAACGGTCTGACAGAAAAAATACGAAACCGTCCGACCCCCAGGAATATCGAAATGGCAACCTACACGGTCTTCAACGCCGCGCCGGCTGGCTATTCGCAGGGCACGATGTTCGCCGCCGGGGCAACCATGGCGAGCGCGATCGGCACCGAGTTGCTCTATATCAATCCGGACGGTTCACGCGTGGTGATCCGGGGCAGCGGGTTCGTGTTTTCCGGCAGCGTGGCGCTGGGCGGCCTGATCGACTCCGTGGAGCATTTCAACAGCTCGGGGACCACGCTGTTCTCGTCGTACACCTCCGCCGGTGTTCCGATGCTGGACCTGTACAGCCGCTGGTTCGGCCCCTCCTCCTTCCCCGAACTGGCGCTGACGGCCGGCGCCGACCTGATGCAGGGCTCGGCCAATGCCGACAGCTTCAATGCTGCGGGGGGCAACGACACCATCAATGGCTTCGACGGCGACGACTACATCGATCCGGGCAATGGCGCCGACATCATCAACGGCGGCAACGGGTTCGACATGGTGTCGTACTCGGCGGCCAACGGCGATGTCACGATCACCAAGGGAATCACGGTCAACCTCAACTTCTCCACCTTCCTGGACCCCTGGGGCAACACCGAAACCATCTCCTCCATCGAGGCCATCCGCAGTACCCGCTTCGCCGATACGCTGATCGGCAACGCCAGCACTAATCGCTTCGAGGGGCTGGCCGGGGCCGACAGCTTCGCGGGCGGCGACGGGTTCGACATCGTCTACTATCAGCGCGACGTCGGCTACGGCGGCACCAAGGGCGTGACGGTGAACTTCGCCACCGGCACCACCACCGACGGCTTCGGCGACCAGGACAGCTTCACCGGCATCGAGGCCGCGGGCGGAACCGACCAGGCGGACCTGTTCATTGGCGGCGACAAGGCGCTGTCGAACGCAAGCTACCAAGCCTACGGCTATGGCGGCGACGACACGATCAAGGCCGGCAGCTTCCAGTTCTACACTGAGCCGGGCGCGGGCAACGACACCATCACCGGCGGGGCGGGCGCCAACGATGAGGTCAGCTACCAGGAATATGTCGGCACCAAGGGCGCCATCATGAACCTCGCCACGGGGATCGTGAACGACCCCTATGGCGGCACGGACACGATCACCGGCGGGATCGAGGGGCTGCGCGGCACCCGCAACGCGGATACGCTCATCGGCGACGCCGGCAACAACAGCCTGCGCGGCCTGGCCGGCAACGACACGCTGGACGGCGGGGACGGCATCGATATCGCGCGTTACAACCGCGATGCGATCAATGGCGGCACGAAGGGCGTGGTGGTCGATCTCGGCACCGGCACGGCCACGGACGGTTTTGGCAACACCGACACGCTGATCTCGATCGAAAGTGCCGGGGGCACCAACAGCGCCGACACGCTGACCGGCGGCGATGCGCTGCTGCCGTTCAACAACCGGTACTCGCTCCATGGCAACGATGGCGACGATACGCTGAAGGCGCGCAGCCAGGGGGTGTATTTCGAGCCCGGCGCCGGCAACGACACCATCACCGGAAGCCCGCAGAACGACCTGCTCTCCTACGCCGACTACACGGGGGCGGCTGGGCTTGTGCTCGACCTCGGCCTCGGCAAGGTGTCCGACCCGTTCGGCGGCATCGATACCTTCACCAGCATCGAAAGCCTGCGCGGCACCCCCAACGCCGATACGCTGACCGGCGACGGGCAGGACAACCAGTTCCAGGGCCTGGGTGGGGCCGACGTGATCATCGGCGGCGCCGGGATCGACGAGGTGCGCTACGACGTCGACGCGTCCTATGGCGGCACCAATTCGGTGACGGTGGACCTGCAGGCGGGCAAGGGCACGGATGGCTTCGGCACCATCGATACGCTGCTGAACATCGAGAACGTCGTCGGCACCGACTTCGCCGACACGCTGGTGGGCGATGGCGGCGCCAACGTGCTGACCGGCGGGCTGGGCAACGACACCATCAATGGCAACGATGGCAACGACACCATCGACCCGGGCAATGGCGCCGACATCATCAACGGCGGCAATGGCAAGGACACATTGTCGTATGCGGCGGCCAACGCAGATCTCACGATCACCAAGGGAATCACGGTCAACCTCACTCTCACCACCGTACTGGATCCCTGGGGCAACACCGACACCATCAGCTCCATCGAGAACATCCGCGGCACGCGCTTCGCCGACACGCTGATCGGCAACACGAGCGACAATTTTTTCGAGGGGCTGGCTGGCGCCGACAGCTTCGCCGGCGGCGACGGATTCGACACCATCAACTACCTGCAGGACGCCCGCTACGGCGGCACCAAGGGCGTGACGGTGAACTTGAGTTCCAAGACCGCCATCGACGGCTTCGGCGACCTTGACAGCTTCAGTGGTATCGATGGCGCCGGAGGTACCGACCAAGCCGATCTCATCATTGGCGGCGACGCGGCGAACGCCTTCGCGTACGAAGCCTACAGCTATGGCGGCGACGACACGATCAAGGCCGGCAACGTCAACCTGTACGTGGAGCCGGGCGCGGGCAACGACACCATCACCGGCGGGGCGGGCCCCAGCGATGAGGTCAGCTACCGGGAATACACCGGCACCAAGGGCGCCATCATGAACCTCGCCACGGGGATCGTGAACGACCCCTATGGCGGCACGGACACGATCACCGGCGGGATCGAGGGGCTGCGCGGCACCCGCAACGCGGATACGCTCATCGGCAATGCCGGCAACAACTTCCTGCGCGGTCTGGCCGGCAACGACACGCTGGACGGCGGCGACGGCATCGATATCGTGCGTTACAACCGCGATGCGCCCAATGGCGGCACGAAGGGCGTGGTGGTCGACCTCGGCACCGGCACGGCCACGGACGGTTTTGGCAACACCGACACGCTGATCTCGATCGAAGGTGCCGGGGGCACCAACAGCGCCGACACGCTGACCGGCGGCGATGCCGTGCTGGAGTTTCGCAACCGCTACACGCTCCTTGGCCTTGATGGCGACGATACGCTGAAGGCGCGCAGCCAGGGGGTGTATTTTGAGCCCGGTGCCGGCAACGACACCATCACCGGAAGCCCGCAGAACGACCTGCTCTCCTACGCCGACTACACGGGGGCGGCTGGGCTTGTGCTCGACCTCGGCCTCGGCAAGGTGTCCGACCCGTTCGGGGGCATCGATACCTTCACGAGCATCGAGGGCGTGCGCGCAACCCGCAACGACGACACGCTGACGGGCGACGGGCAGGACAACCAGTTCCAGGGCCTGGGTGGGGCCGATGTGATCATCGGCGGCGCGGGGATCGACGAGGTGCGCTACGACGGCGACTCCTCCTATGGCGGCAGCAACTCGGTCATGGTGGACCTGCAGGCGGGCACGGGCACGGACGGGTTCGGCACCGGGTTTGTCGATAAGCTGTCCGGCATCGAGGGCATCCGCGGCACCAATTCGCTGGAATGGCGCAGCGTGTCGGTGGATGGGAAGTCACCCAACCACACCGACCTGCTGTACGGCGATGGGGGCGACAATTTCTTCCGCGGGCTGCGCGGCAACGACCTGATCGACGGCCGTGGCGGCATCGACACCGCCGACTACACCCGAGATGCGGTCCAGGGCGGACTCTCCGGTGTCGTGGTGAGCCTGGAGTCCCAGTCCGGCACGGATGGCTTCGGCACCATCGATACGCTGCTGAACATCGAGAACGTCGTCGGCACCGACTTCGCCGACACGCTGGTGGGCGATGGCGGCGCCAACGTGCTGACCGGCGGGCTGGGCGACGACCTGCTGGATGGCAATGGCGGCATCGACACCGCCGTGTTCTCCGGTGCCTCGGCCAGCTACACCGTCACGGCCGGGCCGGCCGGCTCGCTCATTGTGTCCGGCGCGGACGGCAAGGACACGCTGAGGGACATTGAAGTCCTGAAATTCAGCGATGCCACGATCGATCTGGGCGGCAGCACCAGCTTCGGCATCGCCGCGATCACGCCTTCGCTGGCCGAGGGCACCGGCAGCGGCACCACCGACTTCACCTTCAAGGTGACCCGCAGCGGCGGCACCGCGCTGGCCCAGACCGTGGGCTGGAGCGTGGCTGGCGCGCCTGGCACCCTGCCCGCCGGCAGCCAGCCGGCCTCGGCGGCTGATTTCGGCGCCGCCCTGCCCAGCGGCACCGTGGGGTTCCTGGCGGGCGAGACGGAAAAAACCATCACCGTGCCGGTTCTGCGCGATGCGCTGGTTGAATCCAACCGGGTGTTCGTTGTCACCCTCGCCGTGCCGTCTGGCACCACCGCGGTGGATGGCGGCGTGGCCTCGGCGGTGATCCTGGACGATGACGCGGCCTATTCCGCCACGGGCGGCGGCGCCCTGGCCGAGGGCACCGGCGGCACGCGCAGCTTCACCTTCACGGTGCACCGGGTGGGCGACCTCAACGGCGCCGGCACGGTGGCGTTCGCGGTGAAGGGCAGCGGTGCCAGCCCGGCCAATGGCGCCGATTTCGTCGGTGGCGTGCTGCCTTCCGGCACGGTGTCGTTCGCCGCCGGGCAGGCGAGCCGGACGGTGACGGTCTCCGTGGTGGGCGACAGCACGCAGGAGGCCAATGAAGGGTTCGAGTTCGTGCTCGCCAACCCGACCGGCGGCGTGATCGCCAACCACGCCATGCCCACCGCGACCATCCTGAACGACGACACCGTGTTCTCCATCGCCGCCACCAGCGCCAACAAGCCCGAGGGCACTGGCGGCACCACGGCGTTCACCTTCACCGCCACGCGCGCGGGCACGCCGGGGGTGGCGCAGAGTGTGGCGTGGTCGGTGGCCGGCATCGCCGGCACCGGCACCGCGCCGGCCAATGCGGCAGACTTCCCCGGCGGCGTGTTTCCCGCCGGCACGCTGAGCTTCGCCGCCGGGGAAACCAGCCGGATCTTCTCTGTGATGGCCGCCGCCGACTCGGTGGTTGAGCTGAACGAGCGCTTCGCCGTGACGCTCACCAACCCGACCGGCGGGGCGATCCTGGGCACCGCCTTGGCCCAGGGTATCATCCTGAACGACGATACCAGCCTGCGCGTGGTGGCTGGGGGGCCGATGGTGCAGCCCGAGGGCAATGCCGGCCTGCGCCCGTACAGCTTCGTGGTGCAGCGCCAAGGCTATCTCAGCGGCACCAGCACGGTGCAGTTCACCGTGGCCGGCAGCGGCGCCGCCCCGGCCACGGCCAGCGACTTCGCGGGGGGCGTGATGCCTTCCGGCACGGTGACGTTCCTGGCCAATGAGACCAGCAAGACCGTAACCGTGAACGTGGCCGGCGACACCGTGCAGGAGGCGGATGAGGGGTTCCAGCTCGTGCTCTTCGGCGCCACCGGGGCTTCCATCACCGGGGCCAGCCTGGGTGCCACGATCCAGAACGACGACTCCACCCTTTCGATCGCGGCCACCAGCGCCAGCAAGCCCGAAGGGAATGGACCGGCCGGCGCCACCGCGCCGTTCACCTTCACCGTCACGCGCACCGGCGCCACCAGCCTCGCCCAGGGGGTGAGTTTTGCGGTGGCGGGGGCCAACGGCAACGGCACCATTCCGGCGACGGCGCCCGATTTCGCCAACGGGGTGTTCCCCACCGGCACGGTCAGCTTCGCGGCGGGGCAGACCACCGGCACCATCACCATCCATGTGCGCGCCGACCAGGCCCAGGAATTCAACGAGCGCTTCGCGGTCACGCTCGCCAACCCCACCGGGGGCGCTCAGATCGGCATCGGCACGGCGCAGGGCATCATCTTCAACGATGACTTCGTGAGCACCGCGGCGAACCAGACGCTGACCGGCACCACCGGGCCAGACCTGTTCCTGCTGGGTGGCGGGCTGGACACGGTGACCGGCAATGGCGGCCTGGACAGCTTCCGCTTCCTGCCCGCGGCCATCGGCAACGGTGCGACAAACGCCACCACGATCCAGGATTTCAACCCGGGCATCGGGGAGAAGCTGGACCTGTCGGCGATCGACGCCATCGCGGGCACGCCGGCCAATGATGCGTTCACCTTCAACCCCATCGCGGGCGCGGGCTTCTCTGGCGCGGGCTCGCTGGTGTGGGCGCTGGACGGCACGCGCGTGTCGATCCTGGGGGACACGAACGGCGACTTCACCGCCGACCTCACGATCTTCGTGCGGCCGGTGGGCACGCCCGATGCGAGCTGGTTCATCCTGTAGCGGGGGTCAGCCCTCGGGCGGGGCCAGCCTGCCCAGGGCATCCCGGATGCCGAATTCCCCCGGCAGCGCCCCGCGCGGGAACAGGCGGGTCACGTGGCCCATCTTGCGGCCGGGGCGGGCTTCCGCCTTGCCGTAGAGATGCGGGATCAGGCCCGGGGTGGCCAGGATCTCCGGCCAGAGGGCGGTTTCCTCGGGGCCGACGAGGTTCTTCATCACGGCGTCGCTATGGCGGGTGGCGGCCGGCAGAGGCAGGCCGGCGACGGCGCGGATGTGCAGCTCGAACTGGCTGGCGGGGCAGGCATCGATCGTCCAGTGGCCGGAATTGTGCGGGCGGGGGGCGATTTCGTTCACCAGCACGTTGCCACGCGCGTCGATGAACATCTCCACGGCCAGCAAACCCACGAGATCAATGGATTGTGCGATGGTGTTGGCCATGGCGCGGGCGCGAGCGGCGGTTTCCTCGGGGATGCGGGCCGGCGCCAGGGTAAGATCCAGGATGTGGTGGCGGTGGCGGTTTTCCACCACGTCGAAGGCGCTGGAGGTGCCATCCAGACCGCGGGCGACGACCACGGAGACCTCGCAGGCGAAATCGACAAAGCCTTCCAGCACCAGGGGCCTGGGGGCGAGGGCGGCGAAGGCTTCTTCCAGGTCGTCGCCCGGGTTGATGCGGCGCTGGCCCTTGCCGTCGTAGCCCAGGCGGGTGGTCTTCAGGATGGCGGGCAGGCCCAGGGCCTCGGCGGCGGCGCGCAGGTCGCTGAGCGTTTCCACCAGGCGCCAGGGGGCGGTGGCGATGCCGGCGCCGTTGAGGAAGGTCTTTTCCAGCGCGCGGTCCTGGCTGATGCGCAGGACGGCGGGGGAGGGGCGGACGGGCTTCAACGAGGCAAGAAGATCAAGCCCTTCGGCGCTGACATTCTCGAATTCGAAGGTGACGACATCCACGCGGCTGGCGAAGTCTCGCAGCACGTCGGGGTTGTCGTAGGGGCCCACCGTCTCCCCGGCCGCCACCATCGCGGCGGGGCTGCCTGCGCTGTCGGACAGGATGTGGCAGCGATAGCCGAGGCGCGCGGCCGCGAGGGCGGACATGCGGCCGAGCTGGCCGCCGCCGACGATTCCGATGGTGGCGTTGGGCGGAAGCGCGGTCATGCCGGGAGGTCGACGGGTTCCTCGGCCACGGCGGCGGATTGCGCGGCGCGGTGGGCCTCCAGCCGGGCGGCCAGGGCCGGGTCGTGCAGGGAGAGGATGCTGGCGGCCAGCAGGGCGGCGTTCACGGCCCCGGCACGGCCGATGGCGAGCGTGCCCACCGGGATGCCGGCGGGCATCTGCACGATGCTCAGCAGGCTGTCCTGGCCGCGCAGGGCGTGGCTTTCCACCGGCACGCCCAGCACCGGCAGGCTGGTCCAGGCGGCAGCCATGCCGGGCAGGTGGGCGGCCCCGCCGGCGCCGGCGATGATCACCTGCAGGCCACGCGCGCGCGCGCCCTTGGCATAGGCCTGGAGCCGATCCGGCGTGCGGTGGGCAGAGGTGATCCGTGCCTCGAACGCCACGCCGAGTTTTTCCAGGATATCGGCGGCGTGCTTCATGGTCGGCCAGTCGCTCTGGCTGCCCATGATGATGCCAACCAGGGGGTTTTGCTGTGTGTTCAAAGTTCTATCAGGCTATGTTGTCGGGGATCAGGCGGGATTCCAGCCACGCGACCTCGTCCTTCAGCAGCAGCTTGCGCTTTTTGAGGCGCGCCAGGTGCAGCTGGTCCACCGGCCCGCCCTCTACCATGCGGGCGATGACGGTATCGAGGTCACGATGCTCGCTGCGCAGCTCGTGCAGGCGGCGAAGCAGGGAATCGCGGTCGTTCAGCATGCAGCACGGCCTGTGGCGGTGGGGGAAGGCGCCAATCCGATTGAAGTAGCGCGAAGCCGGCGCGATGCGATACGCTTTCTTTGCAGTTTGGCGTGCAGGATCACGCCGCGCTGCCCCGGCCAACCGGGATTGCGGCCCAGCGGGGCCATTGATGCCCCCATGGGCCCCTCTTCCGGGCGGCGGGACGGAGCTTTGTCTTCGCCTGAACCTGTGGAGGTACCATGAGCCTGGAATCCCGCCTGGAGAGCCTGAAGACCCGCCACGCCGGCCTGGAACGCAGCATCGCCGAGGAAGACCAGCGACCGCTGCCCAACGCCGAAGCCCTGTCCCGGCTGAAACGCCAGAAATTGCGCCTGAAGGAGGAGATCGAGCGCACGCGCAGCTCCGTGCACGCCTAGCGCGCGCCCCCGGCGTGGCCCCCCCAGCGCTGGCCCCCCCAGCGCTGGCAAGGGGGCCAGCGCAGCGGCGGTGGCCATGCTGGGTTAGGCCGCCTCGTCCGCTTCCGGCGGCGGCGGCATGGGCACGGCCAGGCCCTCACGCGTCAGCCGGTCATTGGCGGCCATCACGGAGTGGTGCAGGTCGCTCTGGCTGCACAGGCCCAGGATCACGGGATCGCGCGGCTTGATGTTGGCGCTGTTCCAGTGGGTGCGGCTGCGCACCTTGTCGATGGTTTCCTTGGTGGTGCCCATCAGCTTGCCGATCTGCGCATCGGTCAGCTGCGGGTAGTTGCGCAGCAGGAAGGCAATGCCGTCCGGCCGGTCGTTGCGCTTGGCCACGGGGGTGTAGCGGGCGCCGCGCTGCTTCTTGGGCGGCGGGGAGGCGCTGGGCAGCAGCTTCAGCCGCGCCTTGCCATCCTTCTCGCAACGCGCGATCTCGGCGGCGGTCAGCTGCATGTTGGCGATCGGGTCGTAGCCGACGATGCCGGCCGCCACTTCGCCATCGGCGATGGCCTGGACCTCCAACGGGTGCATGCCGCAGAATTCGGCGATCTGCTCGAAGGTCAGCGCGGTCTTCTCGATCAGCCACACGGCGGTGGCCTTGGGCATCAGCGGCAGGGTCATGGCAGCGTTACCTTGGGCTTCCGGGCGGCGCGCGGCGCGGCGGCGGGCGGAAAGTCGGGCATATGGACTTCGATGAATGAACGGTCAAGCGCCGCAACGGTGGGGCAGCCCCGAGAGACCAACGTATTGAGGAGAATGGGATGCGCGACGACGACGACAACCTGCCCCGGCCCAAGCCGGCCCGCCTGGTGCCGCCGAAGCTGGATTTGTGGGGGGTGA
>CANHKG010000154.1 GCA_947460455.1 Rhodospirillales bacterium
AGGCCTCTCAGGCTCTCTTGACTATGCTGGATCGCACGACGAACCGCCTCTGTCGTCGTGGCGCTGCCGTCGAGAACCTCGCCCATAGCGCATCCTTCCATGCCTGCGTGAAGGGTGCACCATCAAAGCCTGGGATCAAACATCTAGCTTTGCTATCGGCTCATGCTAACTGCTCTGACACTCAACCTCGCAGCTGCCTCGCGATGCGTCGCGCGCTCTGCCACCGCGGCTTGCAAGCGCACATGAAGATCCGTCGAAAGGGCTTATCCCATGCTTGGCGTCTTTCTTTCTCAGCACAGTGCGAATACATTAAAAAATAATTAATTTTTTTCAAAAAAATAAACATATTTTAGTCAAAATCATACAGGTGATATTTTTAAATTTGGACGCCGATCCTTGACGGCATCACAAAACCTCGTATGTAAGGGAACGGAGCGTGGAAGCTCCAGCTTGCAGCGTCACGTCACGTACGACGGCACCCCATGCCATCCGGGGGCCGTGCGATATGTCCAGGGCAGGAAACTGCCTAAAGGCGCACGGGCACGACTGTAGCCGTGCTTCCACCCCCCGGAGTTGATGGCAGTGTGGAATCTGCCTTCGCTCCGATAACACTGCTACAGGAGTCTAAAATGGCTAAGAATGCGAGGCTGATCCAGAGTGAAGCTCTGGATCAGCTGGAGCTTGCCTGCACCCAATCCATTGGCATTGCACATCTATTGAGTGCTTTGGGGAGTAGTTCATCTGTTGTGGAGCCGGAGGCACTTACATGTGTTGCAGAGGCCGCGATGCGCAATGCGTTGTGTTTGAATCAGGCGGTCCAATCTTTGGTAGCTAATATTGAGGAAAATAAACCTGAAGATAAGGACGTGATTTAGTGCTCAGTTGCTGCCGATCTGGTGTGTGGTTGACCGTGTCGTGGTTTCGTGATCGCTCTGCTATGTTCTCTTGATGCGGTTTCGCTGGCACTGGCGCTCCCCCAAGCTTGTGTGCCCGATGCGTTGGTTTTCCTAGCATAGACCAGTCAGGATTATCATTTCTGGTACATAATGGACGTTCTTCCTGGTCTTGTTACGGCCCCCCGATCGTCCCAGCACCCCGCAGCGCCTCGATCTCCGCCTCCGAATACCCCACCTCCCGCAAGATCTGCCGGCTGTGTTCGCCATGCTCCGGGTGCCGCAGCGCTGGCACCTTCTCCTCGCCGGTGATGGTGAAGGGGCTGTCGATGGTCAGGAAGTCGCTGTCGGCCATCGGCTTGATGATGCCCGCCGCGCGTGCCTGTTCGTCCGCGGCGGCTTCTTCCACGGTGCCGACTATGCCGAAGGTGAGGCCGGCGGCGTCCAGCGTGCGGCGCCAGTGGGAGAGCGGGTGCTGGGCGAAGGCGGCGTCGAAGATCATCTGCAGGGCGCGGGCGTTGGTGCGGCGGGCATCCATGTCGATGAAGCGGGGGTCTTCGATCAGTTCGGGGTGGCCGACGGCCTTGGCGATGGCGGGCCACTGGCGCACTTCGCTGGTGAGTGCGAGCAGGAAGTGGCGGCCGTCGCCGGCGGTGTAGAGGCCGCCCAGCGCGCGCTGGGTTTGTTCGCGCGGCGGGCGGATCGGGGTGGGGGCGCCGACCAGGGCGGCCTGGACCAGGAAGGCGTTGGACCACATGCCGTTGGCGAGCAGGGAGGCGCGGACCTCGCCGCCTTTGCCCGTGCGCTCGCGGCGCAGCAGGGCGGTGACGATGCCGGCGTAGAAGGCCATGCCGGTGGGGTGGTCGCCCATGCCGGCCACGGAGCCGGCGGGCAGCACGTTCGCGCCGGCGCGCACCTGGTCCATCAGGCCGGAGCGGGCCCAGTAGGCGGTGAGGTCGAAGCCGGTTTTGCCGGATTCCTCGCCCTCCTCGCCATAGGCGGTGAAGGAGCCGTAGATCAGGCGGGGGTATTTCTCCGCGAAATCGGCATAGCGCACGCCCAGGCGCTCGCGCACCGGCAGCGGCAGGTTGGTGATGAACACGTCCGTCGTCGCCAGCAGCCGGTCCAGCGCTTCCTTCCCAGCCGGGGCCTTCAGGTCGATCGCCAGGCCCTTCTTGTTCCGGTTGTCCGTCATGTAGGGATAGTTGTGCGGCGAGTTGGGCAGGCCGGGCCGCGTGTGGGCGTAGCGCCAGGGCTCGCCTTCGTTCGGGGCCTCGATCTTGATCACCTCGGCGCCGAAATCCGCCAGCACGGTGGCCGCGGTGGGGGCGGCGATGTAGCTGGCGCAGTCGATCACCTTGAGGCCTGCAAAAAGCGGCGCGTCGGCGGCCATGCGGCGAACTCCCTTGGTCGTTTTCTTGGGCGCTTCGTTTCCGGCGGTATCGTGACCCGGCTTCGGGCGAAGTCAATGCGCGGATGTTGACATTCGCCACGCATCCTCGGCGGAATCAGGTTTCCGCGAGGGCGGGGGGGAAGCATGTCGGCAAGCGAAGCAATGGCACGGGCGGCGAGCACGGTCGGCGCGATCGATTGCGACCTGCATCCGGCGGTGCCGAACGCCCAGGCGCTGATGCCCTACATGGACGAGTACTGGCGCGAGCACATGCTGCGCCGCGGGCTGGACAGCGAAAACTACGACCTGATGGCCTTCCCGCCCGCCGCGCCCATCAACGTGCGGCCGGATTGGAAGCCGCAAACCGGCCTGCCCGGCAGCTCGCTGGCGGTGCTGCAGGCCCAGGCGCTGGACCCGCTCGGCGTGTCCTTCGCCATCTGCAACGTGCTGCACGGTGCCCAGGCGGTGATGAGCGAGGATCTTTCGGCCGCGCTGTGCCGCGGCGTGAACAACTGGGTGGCGGGCGAGCTGCTGGATCGGGACCCCAGGCTGCGCGCCTCCATCCTGGTGCCGCAGCACAGCGGGGAGCTGGCGGCCGAGGAGATCGAGCGCCTGGCCGGGGACAAGCGCTTCGTGCAGGTGCTGATGCTGGCGATGGCGGAACTGCCGCCCGGGCGCCGCCAGATGTGGCCGATCTATCGCGCGGCGGAAAAGCACGGCCTGCCGATCGGGCTGCATGCCGGCTCCACCTTCCGGCATCCGCTCAGCGCGGCCGGCTGGGGCTCCACGCTGCTGGAGGATTACGTCTCCTACGCGCAGGGCATGTCGGCGGCCCTGAACTCGCTGCTGGTGGAGGGCGTGTTCCAGAAATTCCCGGATCTGAAGGTGGTGCTGATCGAATCCGGCGTCACCTGGCTGCCGGCGAGCATGTGGCGGGTGAACAAGACCTGGCGCGGCGTGCGCAGCGAGGTGCCGTGGCTCAACCGCCTGCCGGCCGACATCATCCGCGAGCGCGTGCGCCTCACCGCGCAGCCGCTGGATGCGATGGATGGCGAGGCGCTGGGCCGCGTGCTGGACCAGCTGGGCAGCGACGACATGCTGCTGTTCGCAAGTGATTATCCGCATTGGCACTATGACGGGAGCGATCCCGTGCCGCCGGGCATTCCGCCGGCGATGCTGAAGAAGATGATGGTCGATAACCCGCGCGCGACGTATTCGCGCCTTTAGGAAGGAAGGCGTTCTTTTTTGAAAAAAAGAACCAAAAAACTTTTCCGGACTTGCGCGCGTGCTGGGGCCCCGGCACGCGTGCTAGTGGATAAAGTTTTTTTGCTTCTTTTTGTTCACAAAAAGAAGAATCCTTGCTTCTCTCTTCCCCAGGAGACGACGCCATGAACGTGACTCTCCGCGAAACCCGCATCGACAGCCCCGGCCGCCAGTACATGGGGTTCGTGGATTGCGACGTGCATCCGTTCTTCCGCACCCCGGCGGATTTCGACCCGTGGCTTTCCGCCAAGTGGCGCGAGCACCGCGTCACGGTGGGCAACCGTTCCCGCCAGCCGCTGCACAAGGGCTCGCTGTATCCGCGCATGTCCCCGGGCAATGGCATGCGGATGGATGCTTGGCCGTCGGCGGGTGGGCCGCCGGGCAGCGACCTCACCATGATGCAGGAGCAGCTGCTCGATCTCTACGACGTGCGCTACGGCCTGCTCGCCCCGCTGGTGGGCGGCGCGGCGGCGGAGCGCAATTTGGAGTTCGCCGCGGCTATGGCCCATGCGGTGAATGAGTGGCAAGCCGCCGTGTTCTGCGACCCCGATCCGCGCCTCAAGGCCAGCGTGCAGATCACCATCGAGGACGAGGACGCGGCGATCGCCGAGATCGAGAAGCGCGCCGGCGATGCCCGCTTCGCCCAGGTGAACATCCCGCCGCGCGGTCTCGAGCCGCTGGGCCGGCGTCGCTACCGCAAGATCTTGGCGGCCTGTGCCGCGAACGGCCTGCCGATCTCGCTGCATCTGGGCGGCACCAGCGGCCACGCCTCCACCGGCGGCGGCTGGCCGAGCTACTACCACGAGGAGCATCCCTCCTACGTGCAGACGATGCAGACGCTGGTGATCTCGCTTACCACCGAAGGCGTGTTCGATGAGGTGCCGGACCTCAAGGTGGTAATGGTCGAAGGCGGCTTCGCCTGGTGGCCGTCGCTCGCCTGGCGCCTGGACAAGACCTGGAAGCGGATGCGCGCCGAAGCGCCGCTCAAGATGGCCCCCAGCGAATACATGCGCCGCCATTTCTGGGTCACCACCCAGCCGATGGAAGAGCCGGAGCGTCCGGAAGACATGCTGCAGACCATCGAGTGGATCGGGCCCGACCGGGTGATGTTCTCCACCGACTATCCGCATTGGGACCAGGACGACCCGCGCTACGCCTTCAAGGTGAAGCTGCCGGATGACTGGGCGCGGCTGATCTATCGCGAGAACGCCCTCTCCCTCTACCGCCTGGACTGAAGGACGACACGATGGCGAGCCGGCACGTGGTGGCCGCGGCGGATGAGATTCCGCCCGGCGGCCGAAAGATCGTGAACGTCCGCGGGCGGCAGATCGGGGTGTTCAACCTCGGCGGCGAATTCTTCGCCCTGATCAACGTCTGCCCGCACCAGGGCGCCAAGCTGTGCGAGGGCGCGATCCTGAGCCAGCTCGTCAGCGACGGGCCCGGCGACTACCGGCTGGAGCGCCAGGGCGAGATGATCCGCTGCCCCTGGCATTGCTGGGAGTTCGACATCCGCACCGGGCAAAGCTGGTGCGAACCCAACGACGTGAAGGCGAAAACCTACAACGTGACGGTGGAGCCCGGCGGGACGCTGGCGAAGGGCCCGTTCAAGGCGGAAACCCTGGCTGTGGCGGTGGAGCGGGACTACGTGATCGTGGAGATGTAGCCGATGGCCGGCCCGCGCATCGGCTACCTGCTGCCCACCCGCGAGCAGATCATGCAAGGCCGCCCGGCGGCCCGCCCGCTGCTGGATCTGGCCTCCCGCGCCGAGGCGCTGGGCTTCGATTCCATCTGGATCGGCGATTCCCTCACCGCCCGGCCGCGCCACGATCCGCTGACCCTTCTGGCCGCCGTGGCCGCCCGCGTGCCGCGGGTGCAGATCGGCACCGCCGTGCTGCTGCCGGCGCTGCGCAACCCGGTGCTGCTGGCCCACCAGGCCGCCACGATCGACCAGATCAGCGAGGGGCGGTTGATTCTCGGTGTGGGCATCGCTTCGGACGCCCCAAGCATCCGCGCGGAGTTCGAGGCCGCCGGCGTGCCGTTCGAGAAGCGCGTGGGCCGCATGATGGAAGGCCTGCGCCTGTGCCGTGCGCTGTGGCAAGGCGAGCCCGTCGATTGGGAAGGCCGCTGGACACTTCGCGCCGCCACGGTGGCCCCGGTGCCGCATCGCCCCGGTGGGCCCTTGCTGTGGATCGGCGGCCACAGCCCCGGCAGCCTGGCACGCGCCGGCAGGTTCTTCGACGGCTGGTTCCCATTGGCACCAGACCCGCAGGGTTTTGCCCGCGGGCTGGCAGAGGTGCGGACCGCAGCGCAGGCAGCCGAACGTCCGCCGGAGGCCGTGGCGGGCGCCATGTATCTCACCGTGGCGCTTGCCGACAGCGTGGCGGCAGGGGAGGCGATGCTCGATGGCTTCCTCGGCCACTACTACAACAGGCCGGGCGCGGAGATGCTGGCGCGCCAGGCCTGCTACGCCGCCGGGCCGGAAGCCGGGCTGGGCGAGTGCCTTGCCGCCTATGCCGCGGCAGGGGTGAGCCATTTCTGCCTGCGCTTTGCCGGCGGGCATGAGGCGCACCAGGATGCGGTGGCGCGGGTGCGGGCTGGGTTGGGGTGGCGCTAGAGACTCAAGCAAGAATCTTCTTTTTCTGAAGAAAAAGAAGCAAAAAGACTTTTCTCCTTTGCGCCCGGTCCCCCCCCGCCCCAACGAATAAAAGTTTTTTGGTTCTTTTTTTCAAAAAAGAACATCCTTCCTTGCTCCGGCGATCTCCCCCCAACACCCCGGCTTGCGCCCGAGACGTTATAATATAACATACCAAAAATAGCCCAGGAGAGATCGCCGATGGACCAGGATTCCGTGCCGCCGCGCCTGCCGGTGACCGTGCTGTCGGGCTTCCTGGGCGCGGGCAAGACCACCTTGCTGAACCACGTGCTCGCCAATCGCGAGGGCCTGCGCGTGGCCGTGATCGTCAACGACATGAGCGAGGTGAACATCGATGCCGCGCTGGTGGGGCAGGTGGGTGGCTTGTCCCGCACGGAGGAGCGGCTGGTGGAGATGTCCAACGGCTGCATCTGCTGCACCCTGCGGGAGGACCTGATGCAGGAGGTGGCGCGCCTGGCCGCCGAGGGGCGCTTCGACTACCTGCTGATCGAGAGCACCGGCATCAGCGAGCCCATGCCGGTGGCCGCCACCTTCGATTTCCGCACAGAGGAGGGGTTCAGCCTGGCGGACTCTGCCCGGCTCGACACCATGGTCACCGTGGTGGATGGCGCCGCCTTCCTGCGCGACTATGCCAGCCACGAAAGCCTTGCCGACCGCGGCGAGACCGCCGGGGAGGAAGACGGGCGGATGCTGGTGGACCTGCTGGTGGAGCAGGTGGAGTTCGCCGATGTCATCGTGGTGAACAAGACCGACCAGTTGGACGAAACCTCGCTGGCGCGGCTGGAAGGCATTCTGGCCACCTTCAATCCCGGCGCGCGGATCCTGCGCGCCACGCACGGGCAGGTGCCGCTGGACCAGGTGATGGGCACCGGGCGGTTCGATTTCGCCCGCGCCCAGCAACAGGCCGGCTGGGCGCAGGCGCTGGCCGGCGAGCACCTGCCGGAGAGCGAGGAGTTCGGCATCCGCAGCTTCGTCTATCGCGCGCAGCGGCCGTTCCATCCGGCCCGGTTCCATCGCTTCCTGGGCGGCGATTTGCCGGGCGTGGTGCGCGCCAAGGGTTTCTTCTGGCTGGCCAGCCGCATGCGCTGGGCGGGGTCCTGGCAACTGGCCGGTGCCGTGGGCCGGCAGGAGGCGGCAGGGTTCTGGTGGGCCGCCATGCCGCCGCAGCAACGGCCGCAGGATCCGGAGTGGCAGGCTAACATCCGCAAGACCTGGCACCCGATGTACGGCGATCGCCGGCAGGAAATGGTGTTCATCGGCATCGGCATGGACGAGGCGGCATTGCGCGCGGCGCTGGATGCCTGCCTGCTGACCGACAAGGAGATGCGCCAGGGCGCCAAGGCCTGGGCGAACCTGCCCGACCCCTTCCCGCCCTGGCGCAGCGCCGGGTAGCGCTATGGCAAGTAGGGCAACCCCGGCACGCCGACCTGGCTTTGCAGAATACGCTGCGCGTCGTGCACGAACTCCACCAGCTTCTGCCGCGTGATGCGCGGATCGATGATGTCCTGCCCCGTTGCCTCGGCGGTCTTGAACGGCGAGGCAAGCGCCTGCAGCCGGGCCTCGATCTCCGCCTTCTTGGCCTCCGGGTCTGGCGCCTCGGCGATCTCGCGCCGATAGGCGGCGGCCACCCCGCCGGTGATGTGCATGCTGCCCCAGTTGGCGCTGGGCCAGGCATAGCGGCGGAACATACCGGTGGGCCGGTGATGGCACTGCCCGGCCACGCCGTAGAGCTTGCCCAGCACCACCGTGAGCCATGGCATGCGGGTGGAACACACGGTCGCCACCATGCGCGCGCCGGCGCGCTCGATGCCCTGGCGCTCCGCATCCGGCCCCACCATGAAGCCTGGCTCGTCGGCGAGCGAGATCATCGGCAGGTGGAACAGATCGGCCAGCTGCATCAGCCGCATGGCCTTCGATCCCGCCGCCACATCCGTGGAACCGCCATTGTAGCGCGGGTTGTTGATCATGATGGCCACGGGGAACCCATCCACCCGCGCCAGGCCGGTGATGCGCGCGCGGCCATACAGCGGCGCGATCTCGAAGAAGCTGCCCTTGTCGATTACCGCGTTCAGCACGCGGCGCGCGTCATAGGTGGCGCGCTTGCTCTTCGGCATGGCGGACAGCAGCGCCTCCTCCGTGCGGTTCGGGTCGTCGGTCGGCTCGGTGCGCGGCGCCATCTCGCCCACATTGGCCGGCAGGTAGGAGAGGAAGCGGCGGATCTGCTCGAACGCATCCTGCTCCGTTTCGGCCACGTTATCGATGCAGCCGGAGATGCGGGTGTGGATGCGGTCGTCGCCCAAATCTTCCTTGGTGATATCCAGCCCCAGCGCCGCCTTCACCACCGGCGGCCCGCCCGGGAAGATCTGCGAAATCCCTTTCACCATCACGCTGAAATGCGACAGGCAGGCATTGATCGCCGGCAGCCCGGCCACGGAACCGAGCACGGCCGAAACCGTCGGCACGATGTTCAGCAACTGCACATCCAGCCGCGTCCAGGCATTGCCATCCGGCAGATAGGTGCGGCCGTAATCCTCGAAGGTGCGCACGCTGCCGCCCGCGGCATCCAGCAGCCGCACATAGGGCAGCCGCCATTCAATCGACCGTTCTGCTGCCGAAAGCTCCTGCCCCATCCCGCCGCGATGCCCGCCGGAGCCGCCGCGCACGGTGAAGTCGCCTGCCGTCACCACCACCTTGCGCCCATCCAGTTTCATCATGCCGGTCACCACGGGCTTGGGCAGGAAGTGCTGCAGCTTGCCGTCCTCATAGGTGCCATGGCCGGCCAGCGCGCTGAATTCATCGAAGCTGCCGGGGTCCGCAATGGCGGCGATGCGTTCCCGCACCAGCAGCTTGCCCTGCTTGCGCTGCCGGGCGATCCCCTCCGCCCCGCCCATCGCCTCGGCCATGCCCAGCCGCGCATTCAGTTCGTCGATCTCTTCCTGCCAGGACATCGCCGTTCCCTTCCCGTGCCGGGCTTATGCCCGATTGTCGACAAACTTGACGCCATCCCGCGCCGGCCCGCAAGCTTGCCCGCATGCAACCGGCCGCCGGCAGAAATGCAGCGAACAGGCCGGAGAATGGGAAGGAGACCGCCCGTGGACGCGAAGCGCAGCATGCGCCGTCGTACCCTGGTCGCGGGGGCACTCGCCGGCGCCGGCGTGATGCTGGCCCGTCATGGTCGCGCCAATGCCGAAAAGCCAACCTATGGCGGCCGCCTGCGCACCGCCTGCACCCTCGCCCCCGGCGCGCTGGACCCCACGACCGGCCGCGCCAGCGACGACGCCCATTTCTGGCGGCAATACTGCGACAGCCTGGTGGACGTGGACGCGCAGATGCGCCCCCGCCCCGAACGATCCCTTGCGCAATCCTGGGACTTCTCCGACCCAAGCGCCCTGGTGTTCCGCCTGCGTAAAGGTGTGACCTTCCACGACGGCACCGCCTTCAACGCGGAAGCGGTGAAGTTCAACTTCGACCGCATGATGGACCCCGCCAGCAAGGCCACCGTCCGCTCGCTCTACACCGCCATCGACACCACGGAGGTGCTAGGCGAACACACCGTCCGCGTGCGCCTCAACAAGCCCTTCGGCTCCGTCCTCGGCGTGCTGCCTGATCGCGGCGGGGCGATGAACTCACCCACCTCGGTGCGCGCCCTGGGCCTGGAATACGGCTTCAAGCCCGCCTCCACCGGCCCGTTCAAGGTGGCCGAATACGTCAGCGGCAGCTACCTGAGACTGGTGCGCAACGAGAACTATTGGGGCCGTGACGAGGCCGGCAACAAGCTGCCCTATCTCGACGAGATCGTCATGAACGTGATCCCGGATGTCACCGTGCAACTCGCCGCCCTGCGCGCCGGCGAGCTGGACATGGCCTACGTGCCCTATCGCGAGGTGCCCAGCTTCATCGGCAACCCGCGCTACAACCTGGCGCCCTACGAAGGCGGCTCGGTCGCCTTCCTCATGTCGTTCAACATGGCCAAGCCGCCGCTGGACAACCCGCATCTGCGCCTGGCCATCGCCCATGCGGTGAACCCGGATTCCCTGAACGGCGCCGTCTATTTCAACCGCGCCATCATCGCCAAGGGCGGCATGTGGCCCCCGGGCGCGCTGGGCTACGATCCCACCGTCACCCGCCCCGCCTACAACGTCGCCCGCGCGCGCGAGCATCTGCGCCTCGGCGGCATGCCCGGCGGCTTCGAGATCGACGCCATCCACTGGCCCAGCGAGTTCAACACCCCGGCGGTGGAAATCGTCCGCGCCCAGCTCGGCGCCATCGGCATCAAGCTGAACCTCAAGGTCCATGAAGTCACTGTCGCCACCGAGAAGTTCTACGACGGCAACGAGGCCCACCTCTACCTCACCACCTGGCCGCGCCAGCCGGAGCCCGCGATCAACGCCATCAACCTCTACCACAGCGGCGGCACCTACAACGCCGGCAAGCTGAAGGACCCGCGCATGGATGCGCTGGTGGACGAAGGCGCGGCCACCATCGACCCGCAAAAACGCCGCGCCATCTACCGCGAGATCGACGAGATCGTGCTCGGCGAAGCCTGGGTGACGCCGCTGATCTACGGTGTCACCTACGCCGCGGCCCATAAGCACGTGATGGGGATGGAGGAGGTGTTCAGCCACGATGCACGGATGTACCTGCATCGGATGTGGCTCAGGAAAGCGTAGTATTATTCTTTTTCTGAAGAAAAAGAAGCAAAAAGACTTTCATGACCTTGCGCGGTATCCTCCATGGAAAATACTGCGCAAGGTCCCAAAAGTTTTTTGGTTCTTTTTTTCAAAAAAGAACCGCTTTCTTCCCTCCTCCGCCACATCGTGCCAGCATGCCCCCAAGGTAGGAAACACCAAGGAGCATCAACATGCCTCGCATGACCGGCGGTGACGCCATTGTCGATTCCCTGCTGCGCCACGGCGTAGACACCGTCTTCGGCCTGCCCGGCGTGCAGATGTACGGCTTGTTCGATGCCTTCGCCCGCAACGCCAACCAGCTGCGGGTGCTGAACGCGCGGCATGAGCAGACCACCGCCTACATGGCGCTCGGCTACGCGCAAAGCACCGGCAAGCCCAGCGCGTTCAGCGTGGTGCCGGGCCCCGGCGTGATGAACACCATGGGCGCGCTGCTCACCGCCTGGGGCGTGAATGCGCCGGTCATGTGCATCACCGGCCAGGTGCCCAGCGCCATGATCGGCCGCGGCCGTGGCCAGCTGCACGAAATGCCGGACCAGCTCGCCACGCTGAAGTCCATGCTGAAATTCGCCGAGCGCATCGAGCACCCCACGGAAGCCCCGCAGGTCATGGCCCGCGCCTTCCAGGCCATGATGTCCGGCCGGCCGGGCCCGGTGGCCGTGGAAATGCCGTGGGACATGTTCCCGGCCACCGCGGACGTTACACCGATGGACCCGCTGGGCAACCGCCCCAACCCGGTGCCGGATCCGGAAAAGATCGCCGCGCTGGCCAAGCTGGTCGATGCCGCCAAGTTCCCCATGATCTGGGTTGGCGGCGGCGCCAACGAAGCGGGGCCGGAGATTCTTGCGCTCGCGGAAAAGATCGGCGCCCCGGTGGTCAGCTTCCGCACCGGCAAGGGCGTGGTCGACAGCCGCCACCCGCTCTCGCTGGGCACCGTCGCCGGCTTCGAACTGTGGGACAAGGTGGACCTGCTGATCGGCATCGGCACCCGCCTCGATGTGCCGCTCACCCGCTGGGCGCCCTCGCCGGCGGGTCTCAAGATGGCCCGCATCGACATCGACCCCGCCGAACACCGCCGCCTCACGGTGGATGTGCCGATCGTGGCCGATGCGAAGGACGGCGCGAAGGCGCTGTGCGATGCGGTGGCCAAGAACGCCGGCACCGATCGCCGCGCCGCCATTGCCGCGGCGAAGGAATCCGCCCTCGCCCAGGTCTCCAAGGCCCAGCCGCAATACGGCCTGGTGCAGGCCATCCGCGAAGCCGTCGGCGAAGATGGGCTGATCGTCGATGAAGTCACCCAGGTGGCCTACATCGCCTGGTACGGCCTGCCCGTTTACAAGCCACGCACCATGATCACCTCCGGCTTCAACGGCACGCTGGGCTACGGCTTCCCCACCGCCCTGGGCGTGAAGGTCGCCCACCCGGACAAGCCCGTGGTCTCCATCTGCGGCGATGGCGGCTTTCTCTTCGGCGGCTCCGACCTCGCCACGGCGATGCAGTTCGGCATCAACCTCGTCACCGTCGTGGTCAACAATGCCAGCTACGGCAACGTGCTGCGCGACCAGAAGCGCATGTTCGATGGCCGCCACGCCGGCTCCGTGCTCACCAACCCGGATTTCGTCGCCTACGGCAAAGCCTTCGGCGTCGGCACCTGGCGGGTGGAGGACGCCGCCGGCCTGAAGCGTGCCCTCGCCGAAGCCATCAACTCCAACGCCCCGGCGCTGATCGAGGTGGTGAGCGACATCACCAAGGACTACCCGCCCTTCGAATTCCACGCGCCGAAAAGGAAGTAATGCCAGCGCCTCGCCCCACCGGCATCCACGCGTAGGGCGTGTGTGGACGGCCCCTCCGCTGCAAGGGTGTCTTGGGAGAAAATGTCTGATCCGTGTGCGAGAGCGTCCGTGTGTCCGGCCTGTTTGTGCGGCACGTGACCGCTGGCCCAGATGGGTTCCG
>CANHKG010000155.1 GCA_947460455.1 Rhodospirillales bacterium
CACGCCCGTGGCCAAGGTGCTGCACGACACCTGGGGCATCGAGCGTGGCTACATGCTCACGATCCACGCCTACACCTCGGATCAGATGCTGCAGGACGGCCTGCACAAGGACCTGCACCGCGCCCGCGCGGCCAACCTCTCCATGATCCCCACCTCCACCGGCGCCGCCCGCGCCGTCGGCCTGGTGATGCCGGACCTGAAGGGCAAGCTCGACGGCTCCTCCATGCGCGTGCCCACCCCGAACGTGTCGGTCGTCTCTCTCGACGTGGTGCTGAAGAAGACCCCCACCAAGGACGAGATCAACGCCGCCATGAAGGCCGCCAGCGAGTCTGGCCCGCTGAAGGGCATCCTGGGCTACAACACCGCGCCGCTGGTCAGCAGCGACTTCAACCACGTGGCCTATAGCTCCGTGTTCGACGCCACGCAGACCGCGGTGGTCGATGGCGGGCTGGTGCGCGTGCTCACCTGGTACGACAACGAGTGGGGCTTCTCCAACCGCATGTCCGACACCGCGGCGCTGTTCGGCTCGCTCTAAGCAAGCAAGAGTCTTCTTTTTTCTGAAGAAAAAAGAAGCAAAAAAGACTTCATCCGTTTGCACCCGCCTCTCCCCGGAGAGCCGGGGGCAAACGGATAAAAGTTTTTTGGTTCTTTTTTTCAAAAAAGAACCGCTTCCTTCCTTGAGGAGCGTTTCATGACCTTCAAGACCCTCGACGGCCTCGACGTTTCCGGCAAGCGCGTGCTGCTGCGCGCCGACCTCAACGTGCCCGTGCGCGACGGCAAGATTTCCGACCTCACCCGCATCGAGCGCCTGAGCCCCACCATCCGCGAGCTGTCGCAGAAGGGCGCCAAGGTGATCGTGTGCAGCCATTTCGACCGCCCGAAGGGCAAGCGCGTGCCGGAAATGTCGCTCGCCCCGATGGCCGCGGCCCTGGGCGAGGTGCTGGGCCGCAAGGTCGCCTTCGCCGATGATTGCATCGGCGCCCCGGCCGAGCAGGTCATCGCAGCCATGGCCCCCGGCGACATCGCGGTGCTGGAAAACACCCGCTACCACGCCGCCGAGGAAAAGAACGACCCCGCCTTTTCCGCCGAGCTGGCCAAGCTCTGCGACATCTTCGTCAACGACGCCTTCTCCGCCGCCCACCGCGCCCATGCCAGCACGGAAGGCGTGGCCCATCTGCGCCCCGCCTATGCCGGCCGCCTGATGCAGGCGGAGCTGGAGGCCCTGGGTGCGGCCCTGCTTCATCCGCAGCGCCCGGTGATGGCCATCGTCGGCGGCGCCAAGGTCTCCACCAAGCTCGATCTGCTCGGCAACCTCGTCGGCCGCGTCGATGTGCTGGTGATCGGCGGCGCCATGGCCAACACCTTCCTGGCGGCTCAGGGCGTCCAGGTCGGCAAGTCCCTGCAGGAAGGGGAGATGCATGCCACGGCGCTGGAGATTCTCGGCAAGGCCAAGGCCGCCGGCTGCGAGATCGTCCTGCCGGTGGATGCCGTGGTGGCCACCGAGTTCAAGCCCAACCCCGCAACGCAAACCGTGCCCGTGGGCAACGTGCCGGCCGATTCCATGATCCTCGATGTCGGCCCTGCCTCGGTCGCCGCCCTCATCGCCAAGCTCGCCGCGGTGAAGACCCTGGTCTGGAACGGCCCGCTCGGCGCCTTCGAAACCCCGCCCTTCGATGCCGCCACCGTGGGCCTGGCCAAGGCGGTCGCCCAGGCCACCCAGGCCGGCGCCCTGCGCAGCGTGGCCGGCGGCGGCGACACCGTCTCCGCCCTGCGCCATGCCGGCGTGGCGGAGCAGATGACCTATGTCTCCAGCGCCGGCGGCGCCTTCCTGGAATGGATGGAAGGCAAGACCCTGCCCGGCGTCGCGGCCCTCGGATAAAGCGTGGCGGCGCCGGAATCCTCCGGCGCCGTTCACCACTCCTTAACCGGGTTCGAGTCATGGTCCGCCCATGATCTCGAACACATCCCTCTCCGCCTTCTCGGCCGCCGACATGCGCCCCGCGGATTCGCGTGGTGTTCGTCCGCCCCCGCCCCCCTCCGAACGCGCCCCCGTCGACGCCACCACCCGCGTCGACCGCGTGCGCAGCCAGGCCGAAAGCCCAGCGGCGCAAAAGCTGCTGGCGCCCGATGCCAGCAACGGCCCGGCGCCCACGCCCGGCCGCAACATGCCGCGCGGCTCGCTGCTCGACCTCTCCGTCTGACGCGAAGCTGATGTGAAGCCCGCACGCGGGGATTGAATTCCCGCGCCGGGATTGGCACTTTGCCCGCATGGCAGATTTCGAGCGCCGCATCCCGGAAGGCGACAACCGCGAGCGCAACGTGTGCCGCGATTGCGGCCATGTCGCCTATGAAAACCCCAAGATCGTCGTCGGCTCCGTCGTCGCCCACGAAGGCCGCGTGCTGCTCTGCCGCCGCGCCATCGAGCCGCGCCGCGACTACTGGACCCTGCCCGCCGGCTACATGGAACTCGGCGAAACCATCCAGGCCGGCGCCATCCGCGAAGCGCAGGAGGAAGCCGAGGCCGACATCGCACTCGATGGCGTGCTCGCCATGTATTCCATCAGCCGCATCGGCCAGGTGCAGGTGATCTTCCGCGCCCGCTTCGCCGACCCCACCCAGCCGCGCTTCTCCGCCGGCCCCGAAAGCCTGGAAGTCCGCCTGTTCCACTGGAACGAGATCCCGTGGGACCGCATCGCCTTCCCCACCGTGCGCTGGGCGCTGGATGCCTGGCGCGCCAACGAAACCGGCCCGCTCGGCGCCCCCGCCGGCAACCCGCCGGAAGACCTCGCCGGCACCGCCCGCCTGGCGGGTGTCTGATGCGCCTCCCGCTCGCCCTGCTGGCCCTGGCGCTGGCCACCCCCACCCTCCCCAGCCCCGCCCTGGCGGACACGCCCACGCTGCTGCCCGGCACCATGCCCTCCCTCAGCCAGGGCCGCCCCAGCGCGCAACGCTTCTCCCCCGCCCCGGTGCCAGACCCAGACCTGCGCGCCCCGCGCAGCCAACGCGACCCGAACGCGGTGGAAATCGTCCCCGGCCTCACCCGCACCAACACCGGCCGCGCCATGGCCGGCGACGGCTTCACCCCCGGCTCCGCCTATAACGGCGACCTGGAACGCCGCAACGGCCGCGGCGGCCTCGGCTCCACCCTGGCACCCAGCGTGAATATGCGGATGCCGCTGCAGGTGGAGTTCGGGGGGCGTAGAGAATAAGGAAGACTCTTCTTTTTCTGAAGAAAAAGAAGCAAAAAGACTTTTATTCGTCCGCCAATGAAAACGCCCGCTCCTCCACGGGAAAGAGCGGGCGCCTAAACAAACAAAAGTTTTTTGGTTCTTCTTTCAAAAAAGAACCGCTTGCTTCCCTAGATGTAGTGCTCCGCCAACGGCGCAAACCCATTGAAGCGCTGGCTGGCATAGGTCGTCACATACGCACCGGTGCTCAGCAGCTCCACCCGGTCGCCGCTGCGCAGCGCCATCGGCAGCCGGTAGTTGGACTTCTCGTAGAGAATATCGGCGCCATCGCAGGTCGGCCCGGCAATGGCCACGGGGCCCATCTCGCCGCCATCATGCGGGGTGGTGATGCGATACTTGATCGATTCGCCCTCGGTTTCCGCCAGCCCGCCGAAGCGGCCGATATCCAGGTACACCCAGCGCGTGGGGTCGTCCCCCTTGCGGGAAACCAGCACCACCTCGGCCGAAACCACC
Source organism: Rhodospirillales bacterium (assembly GCA_947460455.1). Lineage (GTDB taxonomy): Bacteria > Pseudomonadota > Alphaproteobacteria > Acetobacterales > Acetobacteraceae > CAMDGX01. The sequence continues at coordinate 3,702 of CANHKG010000155.1, forward strand.
CCGGCATCGCCCACCACGGCGCGGCCGGGCTCGATCAGCATGTCCGGCAGCGCATTGCCGAAATGCTCCACCATCGCGCCCATGATGGCACGGCCGAACGCGTCCAGCGGCGGCACCTCGTCGCGGTAGCGGATCGGGAAGCCGCCGCCCAGGTTCACCATGCGCAGGTTCACCCCGGCCGACTTCAGGTCGGTGAACAGCATCGCCACCTTGGCGATCGCCGCCTCGTAGCTGCCCGTGGTGGTCTGCTGGCTGCCCACGTGGAACGACAGGCCGCAGGCATCGAGCCCCAGGTCACCGGCCCGCAGCATCAGCGCGCGGGCATGCTCCACCGTGGTGCCGAACTTGCGCGAAAGCGGCCAGTCGGCACCGGCATTCTCTACCAGAATGCGGCAATACACCTGGCTGCCCGGGGCATGCTCGGCGATCTTCTCCAGCTCCTCGTCGGAATCGAAGGCGAACATGTCCACGCCCGCCTTGTGGGCGCGCTGGATGGCCGAAACCTTCTTCACCGTGTTGCCGAAGCTGATCGCCTGCGGCCGCGCGCCGGCGGCGATGCAGGCATCGATCTCCTCGATCCCCGCGGCATCGAAGCGCGAGCCGAGCGTCACCAGCCGGTCCAGGATCTGCGGCGCCGGGTTGGCCTTCACCGCGTAGTAGATCTGCGCCTGCGGCAACGCATCCCGAATCGCGCGGAAATTCGCTTCCACGCGATCAACATCAAGCACCAGGCACGGCGTGGCCGGCTGATGGTCAGCAAGGAAGCGAGCGATCTTGGATGTCATCGCACGGAACCCCCTATGAAACGTCCGCCTGTTCAGGCGACGGACGAAGTTGCGAAACGGTCGAACGAACCAGCGACCAGACGGATTGGCCCGTGCGCAAAAACCCCTGCGTCGGGACCCGGAGTGCCAGAACGCTTGACGTCGTTACGTAACCCTAGGGAGTTCGCCCGCCCTCACGCCCCGGGGGGCGGAAAAGAGGTTTGGTTGAACAAGGCGGGCCAGAGGCACGTGCGTTGCTGCGTGAGGGGGCAAATAGGACCCCCTCCCCCCCGGCGCAAGTGATTTTTTCGCCCGCATTTACGCTGGTCTCCCATGCCCGCCTGTGCTGGGAGTGGGCGTGTCGCACGCAGGGGAGAACCCGTTGAACGACGAAGCTTTTCCGTCGAACGAACCGGCAATGCAGGGGCACGGCTGGTGGGCCGCCGTGGTGCGCACCTTCTGGCGAATCCAAAGCCACCGCACCGGCCTCGTCGCCGCCGGCTGCGCCTTCTACGCCACGCTGGCGCTGTTCCCCGCGCTGTCCATGCTCATCTCCCTCTACGGCCTCGCCTTCGACCCCAACAGCGTCGCCCAGCAGATGGAACTGCTGGAAGGCCTGCTGCCGCCCGATGCCTACACCCTGATCGGCCGCCAGGTGGCCGATCTCGTCGGCCGCCCGCGCGAAACCCTGGGCTGGAGCCTCGGCCTCAGCGCCGCCGTGGCGCTCTGGTCCGCCTCCACCGGCACCAAGAGCATGATCGCCGCCCTCAACCTCGCCTACGACGAAGAGGAACGCCGCAGCATCCTCGGCTTCCAGGCGGTCGGCCTGGCCATGACCTTCGCCTCCATCATGGGCGCCATCGTCACCGTGGGCGTGCTGGTGGCCCTGCCCAAGGTGATCGACATCCTGGCCCTGCCCACCGCCACCGCGGGGCTGGTGCACTGGGCCAGCGTGCTGGTGCTGGTGGGCTTCGTCTTCGCCTCGCTCGCCTTCCTCTATGCCGCCGGCCCCTCCCGCCTGCGCGGTCACCAGCGCCGCGTGCTGCCCGGCGTGCTGCTGGCCACCCTGCTCTGGCTCGTCTCCAGCTCCCTGTTCACCGTCTACGCCACCCATTTCGCCAGCTTCGGCTCGGTCTACGGCCCGCTCGCCGCCGTGGCCGCCGTCATGCTGTGGTTCTGGGTATCGGCCTACGTGGTGCTGCTGGGCGCAGAGCTGAACTCGGCGCTGGAGAAGGCACGGGCCGGGTTTGCCAGCACGCCAGCCAGTGCCTAGGCTTCGCCCGAAGGAAACGACTCAAGGAAACGATCGATGGCCGCTGTGGTGAATCCAAACGGAACTCTGGCCGGCAAGGTCGCACTGGTCACCGGCGCCAGCCGTGGCATCGGCGCCGCGGTGGCCGCCCGCCTCGCGATGGAAGGTGCCAAGGTCGTCTGCACCGCCCGCACCACCGACCAAGCCGAAAGCCGCCTGCCCGGCACGCTCACCGAAACCGTGGAGCGCATCAACCGCGCCGGCGGCAAGGCCGTGGGCGTAAAGGCCGACCTCGCCCAGGCCTCCGACCGCGAACGCCTCTACGAGGAAACCCTGGCCGCCTACGGCTCGCCCGATATCCTGGTGAACAACGCCGCCGTCACCTTCTTCATCCCCATCGAAACCTTCCCGTCGAAGCGCTTCGACCTGATGATGGAAGTCCAGGTCTGGGCCGCCCTGCACCTCAGCCAGCTCGTCCTGCCCAAGATGCGCGAACGCAAGGGCGGCGCCATCATCACCCTGTCCAGCGGCGCCGCCATCCACCCCGCCCGCCCCTTCGAAGGCGTGCGCCCCGGCGGCACCGTCTACGGCATGTGCAAGGCCGCCCTGGAACGCTTCAGCACCGGCCTCGCCTCCGAAGTCTACGCCGACAACATCTCGGTCAACGCCATCTCCCCCGGCCTCGTCGACACCCCCGGCGTCGCCGTCCACGGCCTGATCAACGAGAACACCAAGCACCGCGTCTCGCCGATCGAGAACATCGCCGAAGCCTGCTACCAGATCGCCACCCGCGACCCGAAGGCGATGACCGGCCGCATCGACCACGCCGCCCCGTTCCTCGCCGAGCTGGGCATCACGCCGTCGGCGCTCATCTGAAGCAAGCAAGCGCGTTCTTTTTTGAAAAAAAGAACCAAAAAACTTTTATTCGTTTGCGCCGAGACTATCCCCGGCGCAAACGAATGAAGTTTTTTTGCTTCTTTTTGTTCACAAAAAGAAGAATCTTCCTTACCACCGCATCCCCGGCGCGCCCTTCCCTGGCGCCCCACGCAGAGAATGCAGGCTCGGCCATTCCGTGAAGGGCAGGAAGCGCTTGGCGAGGAACTGGTAGGTATCCAGGATCGCCCCCCACAGCCCCGCCTCGTCATTGATGTCCAGCCCGGCCCACTGGTCCAGCACCTCCTGCCAGCCCAGCCGCGCCCGATGCAGCGCGTTCCGATGGAACCGGATGACCTCAACCTGGCTGTCCGGGTCCGCCACCAGCCCGATGATGTCATCCATCAGCCCATCCAGCGCCAGGAAGCGCTGCTGCAGCTCCGCCAGCGCCGTCGTGTGCAAGGTCCGCATCCGCACGATCGTGTCCCGGCGCCGCGCATCCAGCCGCGGGTTCGCGCTCTCGTACTGCCGGCACCGCCCGGCTATCCGCTCCACCCGGTCCAGCAGCTCGTCGCGCAGCGCCTCGATGAAGGCGAATTCCTCCGCCAACTGCCCGATCCGCACCTCCACCGTCCCAGGCCCATCCAGCCCCACCGTCTCCGCCGTCCGACGGTAGGCGGAGACCATCTGGCTGCGCAGCTCCGGGTCCTGGTCGATCCGCTCCCAGCAGCGGATCTCGCCACCGGCCTCCTCCACCGCCGCCGGCCGCCACCAGCGCAGCAGCGCCACCCGCAGCCGCCGGTCCGCCCGGTGCCGGTGCAGGATGCTCGGCGTCCAGCTCGCCTGCCCGCTGGTCACCTCCGGCGGAAGCGCATCACCCGGCGCCAGCGCCGTCACATAATCCAGCGCCTCTTCCACCAGGCTCAGCATCTGGCCATCCGGCGTCTGCTCGGCGATCTCGAACTCGGCACGCAGGCTGCCCAGGGGAATCGCCGCCTCCCCGTCCCCGAACGGCATCACCATCACGGGCGCGCCATCGGTCGCAGACCGCCGGAAGCTGATGCCGTCCACGCGGACAAACACGGGATGGCTCAACGCAACATGGGTCGGCGTCTGCGCCGAAGCTGAGTCGTTTGGCATAGGGCCGCTCTTCCTGCTGCGAGGCGGAACACTCGGCAGCGGATGTCACGGCAAAAAGATGATCGGGTTATGAAATCTGCAGATAAAGGCTCAGGCTTAGCGGATCAGCCCGCCCAACGGGCTTGAAGGATCCGCCCCCATCCGCCGCGGCATCCGCCCGGCGCGATACGCGAACCGCCCAGCCTCCACCGCCGCCTTCATCGCGCGGGCCATCAGCACCGGCTCCCGGGCATGCGCGATCGCCGAATTCAGCAGCACCGCGTCACACCCCAGCTCCATGCCGATCGCGGCATCGCTCGCCGTCCCCACCCCGGCATCCACCAGCACCGGCACCTTCGCCTGCTCGATAATCAGGGAAAGCATCGCCGGGTTCTGAATGCCCAGGCCAGAGCCGATCGGCGCCCCCAGCGGCATGATCGCCACGCACCCCATCTGCTCCAGCCGGTGCGCCGCCAGCGGGTCGTCGGCGCAATACACCATCACCTCGAACCCGTCCTTGATCAGCGCTTCCGCCGCCTCGAACGTGCCCGGCATGTCGGGATACAGATGCGGCGGCGGCCCCAGCACCTCCAGCTTCACCAGGTTCCACCCGCCGGCCTCGCGCGCCAGCCGCAGCGTGCGCACCGCCTCGTTGGCCGTGTGGCAGCCCGCCGTGTTCGGCAGGTAGGTGTATTTCTTCGGATCGACGAAATCCTGCAGCATCGGCGCCTTGGGGTCGGAAAGGTTCACCCGCCGCACCGCCACCGTCACCATCTCGGCCCCGCTGGCCTCGATCGCCGCGGCCGTCTCCTCCAGATCCTTATAGCGTCCGGTCCCCACCACCAGCCGGGAGCGGAAGCTGCGCCCCGCCACGGTCCAGGTATCGTCCATATCCGCGGAAACCACCTGATCCATGGCCTCAGCCCCCTCCGATGAAATGCACGATCTCCAGGCTATCGCCCGGCTCCAGCCGCGTGGCCTCATAGGCGGAACGCGGCACGATCGCCTCGTTCCGCTCCACCGCCACCTTGCGCCCGTCCAGCCCGATCGCGGCCAGCAATCCAGCCACCGTCATCGGCCCGTCCAGCGGCCGCGCCTCCCCGTTTACCGTGATCATGCCCATGCCGGCGTCGTTCATAGGGCAAGTATGGGCACGCCCCGCCCGCCCGACAAGAAACCCACCGCCCACACCCCCCAATTGCCGCGCATTGAAGCCATACGGCCCCGCGTGCTAGGCGATGCCGCATGTCCGCCACACTCCCCCTGGTCGCCGTCCTCAACGGCCCCAACCTCAACATGCTCGGCCTCCGCCAGCCCGAGCTCTACGGCCGCGAAACGCTGGACGACGTGGAGGCGCTGTGCGCCGAAACCGCCGAACAGCTCGGCCTGGCCATCGATTTCCGCCAGACCAACGGCGAGGGCGAGCTGGTCACCTGGATCCAGCAATGCCGCGGCCGCGCCGCCGGCATCGTCATCAACCCGGCCGGCTACAGCCACACCTCGGTCGCCGTGATGGATGCCCTGCTGGCCAGCGAGCTGCCGGTGGTGGAAGTCCACATTAGCAATATCCATCGGCGTGAGGCCTTCCGCCACACCTCCTACGTCTCGAAGGTGGCCGTCGGCGTCATCTGCGGCCTCGGCGTCGGCGGCTACGCGCTGGCCCTGCAGGCGATGGCCGACATCCTGGAGCAGCGCCGATGAGCTTCGACCCCAAAACCGTCCGCGCGCTGGCGGAAATCCTCTCCGATACCGGCCTGACCGAGATCGAGATCGAAACCAAGGACGGCCGTATCCGCGTGGCCCGCACCCCGGCCCCGGTCACCCAGCACGTCTCGGCCGCCATGCACGCCCCCGCGCCGATGCAGGCCGCCCCGGCCCCCGTCGCCGCGGCCGCGCCCGCCGCCGCCCCGGCGGATGACGCCAAGCACGCCGGCGCCGTCCTCTCGCCCATGGTCGGCGTCGCCTACCTCGCCTCCGAGCCCGGCGCCGCCCCCTTCATCACGGTCGGGCAAACCGTCGCCGTCGGCCAGACCCTGCTGCTGATCGAGGCGATGAAGACCTACAACCAGATCCGCGCCCAGAAGGCCGGCACCGTCATGCGCATCCTGGTCGAAACCGGCCAGCCGGTGGAATACGGCCAGCCCCTCCTCATCGTCGAATAGCGCGGCAGGGCCCGCGTCATGTTCAACAAGATCCTCATCGCCAACCGCGGCGAAATCGCGCTGCGCATCCAGCGCGCCTGCCGCGAGCTGGGCATCCCCACCGTCGCCGTGCACTCCACCGCGGATGCGGAAGCCATGCACGTGCGCCTGGCCGATGAAAGCGTCTGCATCGGCCCGCCGGCCGCGCGCGACAGCTACCTCAAGATCCCCGCCATCCTCTCCGCCGCCACCATCACCGGGGCAGACGCCATCCACCCCGGCTACGGCTTCCTGTCCGAAAACGCGGACTTCGCGGAGATGGTCGAAGCCCACGGCCTCACCTTCATCGGCCCCTCGGCCGCCCATATCCGCATGATGGGCGACAAGATCGCCGCCAAAACCGCCATGGCCACCCTCGGCGTCCCGCTCGTCCCCGGCTCCCCCGGCGAGCTGACCGACCTCGACGAAGCCATGGAGGTCGCCGCCCAGATCGGCTACCCCGTGCTCATCAAGGCCGCGGCCGGCGGTGGCGGGCGCGGCATGAAGGTCGCCACCTCCGCCGAAGGGCTGGAGGAAGCCTGGCGCGTCGCCCGCGCCGAAGCCAAGGCCGCCTTCGGCAACGATGCCGTCTACATGGAGAAGTATCTCGACCGGCCCCGCCATATCGAGATGCAGGTGATGGCCGACAGCCACGGCAACGTCGTCCATTTCGGCGAGCGCGACTGCTCCCTCCAGCGCCGCCACCAGAAACTCCTCGAAGAAGCCGGCTCCCCCGCCATCACCCCCGAACAGCGGGACGCCCTGGGCGAAGTCGTCACCGCCGGCCTCTCCAAGCTCGGCTACCGCAACGCCGGCACGCTGGAATTCCTCTATCAAGACGGCCACTTCGCCTTCATCGAAATGAACACCCGCCTGCAGGTCGAACACCCCGTCACCGAAATGGTCTGCGGCGTCGACCTGGTGCGCGAGCAGATCCGCATCGCCGCCGGCCAGAAGCTTGGCTACACCCAGAAGGACATCACCTTCACCGGCCACGCCATCGAGTGCCGCATCACCGCCGAAGACCCCGAAACCTTCGCAGCCTCCCCCGGCCGCGTCACCGCCTACCACGCCCCCGGCGGCCTCGGCGTGCGCGTGGATTCAGCCCTCTACGCCGGCTACGCGGTGCCGCCCTACTACGACAGCATGATCGCCAAGCTGATCGTCCACGCCCCCACCCGCGCCGAAGCCATCGCCCGCATGCGCCGCAGCCTCGCGGAATTCGTCGTCGTCGGCGTCAAGACCACCCTGCCGCTGCACCAGAAAATCCTCGCGGACAAGACATTCCAGAGCGGCGACTACACGATCCATTGGCTCGAGCGCTTCGTGGCGGGGAAGTAATACCACCCCCAACAACCACCAACCCATCTTTCCGCCGTCATTGCGAGCGTAGCGAAGCAATCCAGTTCTTCCCCTCCACCGCAACACCGGTCGTTGATTGCGCGGGTAGATATAAGCAAGCGGTTCTTTTTTGAAAAAAAGAACCGAAAAACTTTTATGACTTTGCGCCCTATCAGGATGAGCTGCCCCCGTCGGCGCGAACAATAAAAGTCTGCTTCTTCAGAAAACAAGAGTCTTCCCACCCTTCCTTCAAAGCCTCCATCAGCGCCCAGATAGGCGCGCCAATGGTAGGGCGGGTCGGCGCAGCCGGACCCGCCGAAGTCCCCCGCGTACGTACGTAAAAAAACCCCTTCCCTCCCTAACAAACGTTAGTTATATTCCCCCACATGACATCCCATCCAACCCCCCTGGCCGACCGGTTCGCCGGCCTGCGCGCCGCGCTCCAGCAGCGCCCGGGAGAATTGCGCCCGGCGTCCGCCGCCGCGCTGGATGCGATGCTGCTCACCCTCCTGGCCTCCCTCCTCGGCCGCCTCGAACGCCTCGCCCGCATTTGGCACCCCACCGCCCCGCAGGAGGACTCCGCCGAGGACGAGTACGCCCCCCTCTTCCCCCTCAACCTGCTCTACCTCTTCGGCCCCCGCCGCAACCGCGGCATGCGTCCGCACGCCCGTACCACGCCTCTCGCCCACCCCCGCACCGCCCGCGCGCCACCCCTGGACACAAGTTGCGCCTACGCAATAGGATCCAGAACGCCGCGAATGGGACACCCCATGAAACTCCAAGCACGCCCTCTTCTTCTCGCCGCGCTCATTCTCCTGGGCGGATGCGCAACGCGAACGGATAACCAGGGCTTTCGCTTGGCGTGCCCCAGAGGGGATGACCGGACAGCAACGTCCCAGGCGAACTCGGGCAACCAGAACAGCGCCAGCGCACTGGGGACGTTTGCCGTGCACGCCGTGATGTATGGACTCTGCATGGCGACAAGCTGAACGGCACCGCCCACGCCCGTCAGCCCTGAGCCCCCTTCAACCGCCGCTCTTTTTTGGCCCCTGGCTCCAACGCAGACTCAACTCCTCTATATTGTTACTATTTTGCTTTGTTTCGACCATCGCGCTCCTCACCCGCAATTCCCCCCAAGCCCCCCGCGCGCTACACTCGCCCCCTTCGCGACGAGGGCTTTTCCATGAACGACGCCACCACCCCCGTGCAGCCAAAAGGGAAAGGCCTCGCCGCCTCCCCGGGCGCGCTCGCCGGCCTTAGGGTCATCGACCTCACCCGCGTGCTCGGCGGCCCCTACTGCACCATGATCCTCTCCGACCACGGGGCGGACGTGATCAAGATCGAACCGCCCCAGGGCGACGAAGTCCGCGACTGGGGCCCCCCGTTCATTTCCAATCCAGACGGGAGCGACGACGCCAGCTACTTCATCGGCGTCAACCGCAACAAGCGCTCCATCGCGCTCGACATCTCCAAGCCCGCCGGCAAGGCG
>CANHKG010000156.1 GCA_947460455.1 Rhodospirillales bacterium
GAATGTCGGCTCCGGCATCGGGCGTTCGGTGCTGGAGGTGGTGGCGGCGATCGACGCGCTGCTGGGCACCGCCGGCGCGGGCCTGGTGCACCGGGCGGCGCGGGCGGTGGATGTGCCGGTGAACGTGCTGGACATCGCGCGCATCCGCCGTGTGCTGGGCTGGCAGCCGCGGATCGACTGGCTGGAAGGGCTGGGCGACACCGCGCGGTGGTTGCAGCGACAGGTCGGCGTGGTGCCCGAGCGGGTGCCCGTGCGCGCACGGGGCGCGGCATGAGGCGCGCGGCCCCCAGCCTGCTGCGGGAGGCCCTGGTGCCGCCGGGGGCGCGCGGCGCCTGGAACCGCATCGCGGTGGAGATCGCGCGGTTCGGGGCGCCGACCTTGCCATTCCTGACCCTGCACGATGCCGAGGGCGGCAAGCTGGAGGGCGAGGTGTTCCTGGATGCCGCCGGTGAGGGCGCGGGGCCGGGGGAGCATCACGCCATCTGGTTTGTGCCGCCGGCGGTGCGCAGCCTTCGCCTGCTGGCCTACACGCTGGAGGCGGGTGAGGTGCAGGCCGGGCCGGTTTCGCTACGGCCGCTGCACCGGGCCATGGCGGCCTGGCGATTGCTGCGCGCGGTGCCGCCCGGCACGCTGCCGGAGCTGGCGCGCCTGGGGCTGGCCCACCCGGCCGCGCTGCCGGGTGCGTTCCGCCGGGCGCTGGCGCAGCAGGCCGTGCAGGCCACCACGCCGCAGCAGCCCTATCCCCTGTGGACCGCGATGTTCGACCGCTGGCAGCCTGAAGCGGAGGCGCCCGGGGGGCCTGGCATCTCCTGGCTGGTGTTCGCGCAGGAGGAGGGCTCGGCGGCGCTCGCGGCCACCCTGGCCAGCCTGCGCGCCCTGCCGAACGACCCGCCGCATGTGCTGACGGGCACGGTGGAGGCGGATACGCTGCGCCGTGCGGTGGCGGGGCTGGCCGGCGACTACGTGGCCATCCTGCAGGCCGGCGAGGTGCTGCCGCCCCATGCCGGCACGCTGGCCGCCGCCCAGCTGCTGGAACTCGGCTGCCCCGAGATCGCCATCGCCGACGAGGACGGGCTGGGCACGGACGGCACCCGCCATTCGCCCGCGTTCAAGCCGCGGCCGAGCCTTGCCCTGATGCTCTCCGGCGTGCTGGCGCGCGGCCTGTGGCTGGTGCGGCGCGACGTGCTGCTGGCCCATGCGCCGGAGCGCTCGGCCTGGGCGGAGGCGCTGCGGCTGGCCACCTGGCTGGCGCGGCGCGAGGCCGGCCCGGCGCAGTTCAGCGAACGGATCCCGTTCCTGCTCGCCCATCGGCGCTACGATGCCGAGGCGGCCCCGCCCTGGGCGCTGGCGGAGGTGGTGCGCCGCCATCTGGCCCGCTCCGGCATGCCCCTGGAACCGCTGGCGACCCGGCCGCTGCGCCTTGCGCTGCGTGAGGACGCGACATCGGAACGGGTGACGGTGATCATCCCTTCCACCCTGCGCCGGCCGCATTGCCTGCGCTGCATCCGCGCCGTGGCGGAGGACACCGACCACCCGGATTTCGACCTGCAGGTGGTGGTGATGCAGCCCGGCCCGCTCGATGCCCGCCAGAAGCGCGCCGCAGAGTCGCTGCGCCGCGAGACGAGCGCCACGGTAACGTGGCTGGAGGCGCCGCGCTTCAACTACGCCACCGCCAACAACCACATCGCCGCGCGCACGCAGGGCGGGCTGATCCTGCTGCTGAACGACGACGTGGCACCGATCCAGCCGGACTGGCTGCGCTGGATGTGCGCCTTCATGCACGATCCATACACCGGCATCGTCGGCGCCCGCCTGCTCTATGCCGACGGCCGCGTGCAGCATGGCGGGGTGATCATGGGCCTGGCGGGCCTGTGCGAGCACGCCCACCGCCATATCGCGCCGCAGGATCATGGCTACATGGGCCGCGCGATGCTGGCGCAGGAGCTTTCGGCCGTGACCGGCGCCTGCCTGCTGGTGCGCCGCCGCCTGTTCGAGGCCGTTGGCGGGCTGGATGAGCGCTACGCCAGCGCCTTCAACGACATCGACTTCTCGCTGCGGGTGGGCGAGACCGGGCACGGCATCGTCTATGCGCCGCAGGCGGAGCTGCACCACTACGAATTGCAGACCTTCGCCGGCCACTATGAGGGCGCGCGGGCGGCGGACAAGGAGGCTGATGTGCAGCGGATGCGGGCGCGCTGGGGCAAGGTCTGCGCCGACGACCCGTTCTACAGCCCGAACCTGTCCCTGCGGCCCGGCGGCGACTGGCGGCTGGCGGTGCCGCCACGCACCTGAAGGGCCAGATCGCCCCCGTTATCCCCGTTGTCCACAGGCCCACGACGGGCCGAGTGTGCGCTATGCTGGGGCGATGAACACCATCGACTCCCCGCTGCTCGGCCTCTCCCAGCGCCTGCCGCCCACCAACCTGCAGGCGGAGCAGGCCCTGCTGGGCGCGCTGCTGGCCAACAACAAGGCGTACGAACGCGTCAGCGACTTCCTGCTGGCGGAGCACTTCGCCGACCCCGTGCACGGCCGCATCTTCCGCGCCATCGCTCGGCGCATCGACCAGGGCCAGCTGGCCGACGCCGTGACGCTGAAGGCGGAATTCGAGCATTCCGGTATTCTCGACGAGGTCGGCGGCACCGCGTATCTCGCGCAGCTGCTCACCGCCATGGTGGGCATTATCAATGCCGGCGAATATGGCCGCGCCATCCACGATGCCTGGCTGCGCCGCGAGCTGATCGAGGTGGGCGAGAACCTGGTCAACAACGCCTTCGGCGCCGATCCGGAGCTGAACGCCGAAGGCCAGCTGGAATCCGCCGAGCAATCGCTGTTCGACCTCGGCGCCAAGGGCGTGAGCGATGGCGGCTTCGTCACTTTCGAACGCTCGCTCACCCAGGCGCTGCATACCGCCGAGCGCGCCTTCCACCAGCCCGGCGGCGTATCCGGCCTTACCACCGGGCTGCGCGACCTGGACAAGAAAACCGGCGGCATGCATCCGTCGGACCTTGTGATCCTGGGCGGCCGGCCCGGCATGGGCAAATCGGCCCTGGCCACCAAGATCGCGTTCAGCGCCGCCAAATCCTACCTCGACGAGGCCCGCGCCGCCGGCGCCGACGTGGCGCCCAAATCCTCCGTCGCGCTGTTCTCCCTGGAAATGAGCGCCGAGCAGCTTGCCATGCGCCTTCTGTCGGAGGCCTCGCGCATTTCCGGCGACCGCATCCGCCGCGGCGACATCGCCCAGAAGGATTTCGACCGCTTCGTGGCCGTCAGCCGGGACATCGGCGCCCTGCCGCTGATGATCGACGACACGCCCGCCATCACCATGTCGGCCATGCGTACCCGGTGCCGGCGGTTGAAGCGCACCAAGGGGCTCGGCCTGATCGTGGTGGACTACCTGCAGCTGATGCGCCCCTCCGCCGGCAGCCGGCCGGAAAACCGGGTGCAGGAAATCAGCCAGATCTCCCAGGGCCTGAAGGCGCTGGCCAAGGAGCTGGAAGTGCCCGTGCTGGCCCTGGCCCAGCTCTCCCGCCAGGTGGAACAGCGCGAGGACAAGCGCCCGCAGCTGGCGGATTTGCGCGAATCCGGCTCCATCGAGCAGGACGCGGACATGGTGATGTTCGTCTACCGCGACGAATACTACCTGCAGCAGCGCGCGCCCAAGCAGCTCGGCTTCGACAACGACGAGAAGTTCCACAGCGCCGTGGAGAAATGGCAGCGCGACATGGAGGCGGTGCACAACCGCGCCGAGCTGATCATCGAGAAGCAGCGCCACGGCCCCACCGGCAAGATCGACCTGTTCTTCGAGGGCGAGTTCACCCGCTTCGCCGATCTCGACCTGCAGCACGACGATGGCCGCTGAAGGGTCACTGGCGCGGCTGGAGATCGACCTCGGCGCGATCCAGGCCAACTGGCGCGCCCTCGGCGCCCGCCACCCCTCCGGGCCCGTGGCCGGGGTGGTGAAGGCCGATGCCTATGGGCTCGGCGCCACGCATGTTGCCCCCGCGCTGTTCGCGGCGGGCTGCCGGCATTTCTTCACCGCCCACCTGCAGGAGGCGCTGGCGATTCGCCCGAAGCTGCCCGGTGCCATGGTCGCGGTGCTGAACGGCCTGCCGCCCGGCAGCGAGGCCAGCTTCGCCGCGCACGATATCGCCCCGGTGCTGGGCACGCCCGGCGAGATTGCGCGCTGGGCCGCCGAGGCGCGGCGGCTGGGCCGCGCCCTGCCCGCGCTGCTGCACCTGGATACCGGCATGAACCGGCTGGGGCTCGATGCCGCGCAGCTGGCCGCGCTGGCCGCCGACCCCTCGGCGCTCGAAGGCATCGCGCTGCGCTACGTGATGACGCATCTCTCGGCGAGCGAGGAGCCGCAGGACCCGGCGAACGAAGCCCAGCGCCAGCGTTTCGCCGCCGCCTGCGCCATGCTCCCGCCCCTGCCGCGCAGCTTCGCCAATTCCTCCGGCATCTTCCTCGGGCCCGGCTGGGCCAGCGACCTCGCCCGGCCGGGTGCGGCGCTGTACGGCATCAACCCCACGCCGGGGCAATCCAACCCGATGCGCCCGGTGGTGCGGTTGAGCGCCCGGGTGCTGGCCCTGCGCGCGATCCGCACAGGCGAGGCCGTGGGCTACAACGCCACCTGGACCGCCAGGCAGGACGGGCGGATCGCCACCATCGGCGTGGGCTATGCCGATGGCTGGCTGCGCAGCCACACCAACCACGGCCACGCGATCTTTGACGGCGCCCGGCTGCCACTGGTAGGCCGTGTGTCCATGGACCTCATCACCCTGGACGCCACAGACTGCCCGGCGCTGCGCGAGGGCGACATGGTCGAGCTGATCGGCCCCGGCCGCGGCGTGGACGCGGTGGCGGAAGCCGCGCACACCAACGGCTACGAGATCCTCACCAGCCTCGGCCGGCGCTATCACCGGACCTGGACCGCATGAATGCCCTGCTGAACTTCGTCGCCGGCATCGGCCGCTTCGCGCTGGGCGCCTGCGAGGCCACCGGGCGCGTCACGCTGTTCGCCGTGCTCGGCCTGTCCCACATCCTGCGCCCGCCCTTCTATGGCCGCGCCTTCGGCCGGGCGATGCTGGAGATCGGCTATCTCAGCCTGCCCGTGGTGGCCCTCACCGCCGTGTTCACCGGCATGGTGCTGGCGCTGCAATCCTCCACCGGCCTGTCGCGCTTCGCGGTGGAAAGCGCCATTCCTTCCCTGGTGGTGCTCTCCATCACCCGTGAACTCGGCCCCGTGCTGGGCGGGCTGATGGTGGCCGGGCGCGTCGGCGCCTCCATGGCCGCCGAAATCGGCACCATGCGCGTGACGGACCAGATCGACGCGCTGACGACGCTTTCGACCAACCCGTTGAAATACCTCGTCGCACCGCGCCTGCTGGCCGGCATCCTTGCTTTGCCGATGCTGGTGGTGGTGGCCGATATCCTGGGCGTGATGGGCGGCTTCCTGATCGGCGTCGGCAAGCTCGGCTTCAACCCCAACACCTATTTGGTGAACACCTTCAACGCGCTCTACATGGAAGACGTGATCTCCGGCCTGGTGAAGGCCAGCGTGTTCGGCTTCATCATCACCCTGATGGGCTGCTACCACGGCTACCACAGCCGCGGCGGCGCGCAGGGCGTGGGGGCCGCCACCACGGCGGCCGTCGTCACCTCCTCCGTGCTGATCCTGGCGCTGGACTACGTGCTGACCGAGCTGTTCTTCACCAAATGAGCGGCCCCCCGAAAATACGGCTCCGCGGCGTTACCAAGCGCTTCGGCGACAAGCTGGTGCTGGACGGCATCGACCTGGACGTGGCGCCGCAAACCTCCATGGTGGTGATCGGCGGCTCCGGCTCCGGCAAGTCCGTGCTGCTGAAATGCATCCTGGGCCTGATCACGCCCGATGCCGGCAGCATCGAGATCGACGGGCAGGATGTGCTGCGGATGCGGCCGAAGGAGCGTGATGCCGCCCGCGCCCGGATCGGCATGCTGTTCCAGAACGGCGCGCTGTTCGACAGCATCTCGGTGGCCGAGAACGTCGCCTTCGGCCTGCTCGCCCTGAAGAAGGCCACCCGCGCCGAAGCCCGCAAGCGCGCCGAGGAGGTGCTGGCCCAGGTCGGCCTCGCCGCCAGCGTGGGTGATCTCTCGCCCGCCGAACTCTCTGGCGGCATGCAGAAACGCGTGGCCCTGGCCCGCGCCATCGCCGCCACGCCCGACATCCTGTTCTTCGACGAACCGACCACCGGGCTGGACCCGATCATGGGTGCGGTGATCGACGGGCTGATCATGGAACAGGTGAAGCGCATGGGCAGCACCGCCATCGCCATCACCCACGACATGGCCAGCGCGCGGCGCATCGGCGACCGCGCGGCCATGATCCACAAGGGCCGCATCGTCTGGGAGGGCGAGGCCGCGAGCCTGATGGACAGCGGCAACGCCATGGTGGACCAGTTCACCCATGGCCGCCGCGAAGGGCCGATCCAGATGGAACTGAGGCGGTAGAACCGAGGGGTAGGCTTTGCCCTGATCCGCCGGGGGCCGCTCATCCGGCCGCGGCCATGGCCCTGGGGCGGCGTGGAACCGTGCGGCAACGCTGCGCCGTCAGAGCACCAGCCAATCCCCACTCACAGGCCCCGGCAGTGCCAGGAAGAGGGTGAACTCCGGCGCGGCTGTCCCCTCCAGATTGCCCAGGATGGCCCGCACCGCGCCCTGATCTTCCCAGCGCAGCTCGCCGGGTGCCCCAGAGAATGCCGCGGCGCCGATGAAGGTGAAGGCGTCATTGGCCAGCGTGCCGGCGATGGCGTCTATGCGCGAGAGATCGAGCCGCTCGCCCGATGCGGGGGCGAAATCCAGGAACGTCGCGGCACTGCCGGCGGAAAGGGCCGCGGGCTGGAACAGGAACAGATCGGTTCCGGCGCCGCC
The DNA here is from genome assembly GCA_947460455.1 of Rhodospirillales bacterium. Lineage (GTDB taxonomy): Bacteria > Pseudomonadota > Alphaproteobacteria > Acetobacterales > Acetobacteraceae > CAMDGX01. The sequence goes on from CANHKG010000156.1 coordinate 6,910, forward strand.
GGTGATGCTGTCCTGCCCGCTGCCGATCAGGAACACATCCGGCCCCGCGGTACCCACCAGCGTGTCGTCGCCCGCGGTGCCGATGATCCGGTCGTCGTCCAGGATCACCCCCACCGCCGTGCCGGCCAGGATCGCCACGCCGGGGGAGGCGTTGCCCAGCGCCAGCGCGAAGCTCTCGTTCAGCGCGGCCTCGCCGGCGGTGTCGCCGGCCACCGCCACCGTGATGGTCCGGCTGGTCTCCCCGGCCGCGAAGCTGACGGTGCCGGAGGGCAGCACGCCGCCGATGAAATCCCCGCCTGTGGCGCTGACCGTGCCCGGCGCGCTGCCGGCGGCAACCACCCAGTCCACGCTGGCCGCGCTGCCCAGCGCGGTGCCATCGCGCGAGACGGTGAAGGCGAAGTTCGTGGTGCCGGCATTGCCCTCCGCCAGCACCAGGCGCGGGGTGCGGAGCGAGACGCTGGTGTCGTCGTTCAGGATCAACGCCCCGGCGCTGGCGGTGGTGATCATGGCCCCGCCAGAGGGGTTGGCGAGCGTGACCGCGAAGCGCTCGTTGAACTCGCCGGCCTGGTCGGCCGCCACATCCACGGTGATGGTCCGGCTGGTCTCCCCGGCGCCGAAGGTGAGGATGCCGCCGGGCAGCACGCCACCGGCGAAATCCGCCGCATTGGCCGCCACGGTGCCGGTGCCCGCCGCACCCGCCACCTGCCACTCCACCGTTCCCACCCCGCCAACGCCGCGGCGCGAGACGGTGAAGGTGAAGGCCGTGGTGCCGCCGCTGCCCTCCGGCTTGCCGGCATCCAGGGCGCGGATGGCGTAGCTGGTATCGTCGTTCAGGATCACTGCCTGCGCGCTGGCGGTGCCGAGGGTGGCCCCCAGCGAGGGGTTGGCGAGCGTGACCGCGAAGCGCTCGTTGTATTCGCCCACCAGGTCGCCGGCGATCGCCACCGTCACGATCCCGCTGGCCTGCCCTGCGGCGAAGCTCAGCGTGCCGCCGGGCAGGATGCCGGTGGCGAAATCCGCGGCGTCGGCCGCCACGGTGCCGGGGCCGGCCGCGCCCGCCACGGCCCAGTCCACCTGTTGCGCCAAGTCCAGCGCGCCGCTGCGGGTGATGGTGAAGCTCATCGCCGTGCTCCCGCCAGAGCCTTCCACCACCGTGCCGGGCCCGGTGCGCGCGATGGCGAAGCTCGATGCCGACAGGGCGGCAAGCTCCACCGTGCCATCCGCGAAGGCCAGGCGTTCGATGCCCAGCAGCGTATCGGTGCCGTCCGCGCCGGTCACGGTCGCGCCGGTACCGGTCAGCGCGATGGCGTAGCCGGCCCGCGCGCCGGAGAACACGGCGGTGTCGGTGCCCTCGCCGCCCTCCAGCCGGTCATTGCCGGCGCGGCCGCTGAGCACGTCGTGCCCGCCGCCGCCGGTCAGCGCGTTGTCGGCGCCGTTGCCGGTGAGGGTGTCGTCGCCGCTGCCGCCCAGCGCATCCTCGATGCGCGTGGTGGTGGCGGCGGTGAGGCCGGCCGTGAGGGCGGCGATGATGTTGCTGCTGTCGGCCGTCAGCGTCACCACCGCGCCACGGCCGAGATCGGTCACCAGGCCCTGGTAGACACTGCCGTAGTTGTTGGCGATGGCGAAGATCGGGATGATGTTCGCCGCCTCCAGCGCCGTGCGCACCTGGCCCACCAGCGGGTAATCCTCCTGCGCGCCATTGCCGGGGGTCAGCGCATCGCCATTGTTCGGCGTGGTGATGCCGCCCGCGGCGCCGTCGCCGGCCCGGTGGAACGGAGCATCGGTGAACAGCACCACGAAATGCGCGCTGTCCGGCCGGAAGCCCGTTTCCGTCGCATGCAGCGCCACCTGCATCAGGCTTTCGATCTGCGCCTCCGGCTCATCGGCGCCGCTATGGATGGCCAACGCCCCATAGGTGGAGGTGAGCGCCGTGGCGCTGCTGCCGAGCGACAGCTCCAGCTGGTACACCCACTCCCCCGTCACGCCGAAGGGCGAGACCGGCTTGTCGATGAAGCTGGTCACGCCGAACAGGCTGTCGGCCTGCACCGCCCGCAACGCGCCGAGAATGCCGGGCACCAGGCTGCGCACCGTGGTGATGTCGTCTCCGAAGGAGCCGGAGAGATCCTGCAGGAACTGCACGTCGATCGGCGAGGCGGTGCTGCCGCCCAGGCCGAAATGGCAGATCTCGCCCTCGATCTCGCTCTCGGTCTCGCCGGAGAGGTCGATGCTGTTGTTGCCGGTGCCCTCGCTGGCATCGATCGTGTCGTGGCCGAGGAAATCCTCGATCTCCACCCGCCCGCCGGCCACCACGTAGCGGTCATCGCCGCTGCCACCGGAGAGCGCATCATGCCCGGCGCGGGAGACCAGCGTGTCGTCGCCATCGCCGCCCAGCAGCAGGTCGTCGCCGCCCGCGCCATCCAGCGTATCGTCGCCGCTGCCGCCGGACAGGCGGTTGCTGTCGCCATTGCCAGTGGCGGTATGGGCCGTGCCGGAAAGGCGCAGGTTCTCCACGTTGGCTGGCATGGCGGCGAGGTCGAAGGCGGCCACCACCGTGTCGGTGCCTTCGCCCGCGGCTTCGATCACCACGTCGCCGGCATCGTCGATGATGAAGGTGTCGTCGCCGGTGCCGCCTTCCATCGTGTCGGCACCCGCCCCGCCATCCAGCGTGTCGTGACCAGCGGCGCCGCGCAGCACCTGGTGGCCGGCCGCGCCGGTGAGCAGGTTGTCGAGCGCGTTGCCGGTGCCGATGCTGCTCGTGCCGGACAGTTCCAGCCGCTCCACCTCGGCGCCCAGCGTCACGTCCACGGCCGCCACCACGGTGTCGGTGCCGCCGCCGGCCAGCTCCGTCACGCTGTCGCCGGCATCGTCCACGATGTAGCGGTCATCCCCGGCGCCGCCCTGCAACGTGTCTGCGCCCGCGCCGCCATCCAGCGTATCGGCGAAGCCGGTGCCGACCAGCGTGTTGTCCCCGGCATTGCCGGTGCCGTGCCGCGCCGCGCCGGCCAGCTCCAGCCGCTCCACCCCGGCGCCCAGCGTGTAGTCCACGCGGGCCACCACCGTATCGGTGCCGCCGGTTTCCTCGACCGCGTCGGCGGCGTCGTCCACGAGATACGTGTCGTCGCCCAGCCCGCCGCGCATCGTGTCCGCCCCCGCGCCGCCATCCAGCGTGTCGGCGAAGCCGGTGCCGGTGAGGGTGTTGGCCAGCGCATTGCCGGTGCCGTGGCGCGCGGCGCCGAGCAGCACGAGGTCCTCCACCTGGGCCCCCAGCGTGAGGTCGATCGTGCTGCGCACCGTGTCATGCCCGCCACTGGCGGCCTCGATCACGCTGTCGCCCACGGCATCCACCAGGTAGGTGTCGTCCCCGGCGCCACCCGCCATCGCATCGGCACCGGCGCCGCCATCCAGCGTGTCGTCGAACGCCGTGCCGGTGAGCGTGTTGGCCAGCCCGTTGCCGGTGCCAAGCCGCGCCGCGCCGGTCAGCACCAGCGCTTCCACGTTTGCCGGCAGCACCAGGTCGATCGCGCTCTCGATCGTGTCGAAGCCGCCGCCGGGCGCCTCCTGCACCGAGTCCCCGGCATCGTCCACCACATAGGTATCGCTGCCGAGCCCACCCGCCAGCGTGTCCGCGCCCGCCGCGCCGTCCAGCCGGTCGTCGCCGCTGGTGCCGGTGATCGTATTGGCCGCCGCATTGCCGGTGCCGCTGCGCGCGAAGCCGGTAAGCTGCAGTGCCTCCACCTCCTCCGGCAAGGTGTAGTCCACCTCGGCGATCACGGTATCGGTGCCCTCGCCGGGCAGCTCGGTGATGCCGTCCCCGGCGCTGTCCACGTAGTAGGTGTCGTCGCCCGTGCCGCCCGCCATAGCATCGTCGCCGGTGCCGCCATCCAGCACGTCGTTGCCCGCGCCGGCCGCGATGCTGTCATTGCCGCCCGCGGCGACGATGTTGTCCGCCGTGGCGCCCACCTGATGCGCGCCGCCATAGCCGGCGCCGATCACGTCATCCCCATCCGTGCCATACACGTTCACATCGGGCTGCCAGCTTGCCGGCGCGGCGAGCGCATAGGCGCTCTCACCCAGCCCGGGCGCGCCGATCAGCAGGTCGGGCGTGCCATCCGCGTCCATGTCCGGCCCGATCGCCACGCTGGCACCGAGCAGGCTCCCGGCCGCGCCCACCACCTTGGCGCCGCCCATGCCCTGCGCGATCAGGCCCAGATCCACCGTGCCGGCGCCGCCGCCCCACACCACATACACCGCGCCGCCATCCTCGCCGCCCTCGCCGGCATGCGGGGCACCGATGACGATATCGGCGATGCCGTCGCGGTTGAGATCCGCGCCACCCGTCACCGAAAGATCGTTCAGGTCACCGGGCGCCTCGGCCACGATGCGGAACCCGCCGGTGCCCGCCTGCACCGCCGCGAGGTCAACCGCCGCGGTGCCGGCCTTGCCGAACACCACATAGGCGCCGTCGCCACGCGGCGCGCCCACCAGGATATCGGCCAGGCCATCGCCGTTCACATCGCCCAGCCCGGCCACCGCCGCGCCCGCGCCATCGTCGTCCGCGCCGTTGATCACGAAGCCACCGGTGCCGGCGGCCACGTTGGCCAGGTTCACGCCCGTGCCGGTCGCCTGGCCGAACACGACATACACGGCGCCGGCATGGCTGCCATGGCTGCCCGCTTCCGGCACGCCCACCAGGATCTCCGCACGCCCGTCGCCATTGAGGTCGCCGACCGCGCCGAGCACCGCCCCCACCGCATCGCCACCGCTTGCGCCGGTGATGCGGAACCCGCCGGTGCCCGCGGCCACGCTGGCGAGGTTCACGGCACTGCTGCCGGCGCGGCCCCACACCACATAGGCCGCGCCGGCATCGGCCCCACCGGCATCATTGCCGGGCGCGCCGATCAGGATTTCCGCCTTGCCATCCCCGTTCAGGTCGCCGATCGCCAGCATGGTGGTGCCCGCCGCATCGCCGGCCGCCTGGCCCTTGATGGCGAAGCCCTTGCCGTCGCCGTTGAACGGGTCGCCGAGATCAACGCTGGCGGCACCGCCCGCGCCCCACACCACGAAGCCCACGCCGGCATCGGCATTGGCGCCCACATCCATGCCCGGGGCGCCCACCAGCACCTCCGCGCGCCCATCGGCATTGAGGTCGCTCACCGCGCCCACCGCCGCGCCGGCGCGGTCGCCCGCGTTCACGCCGTCGATGATCATGTGCGTCAGCCCATCGGCCACCGTAACCGTGCTGCCGCCGGGCAGCGGGTTCATCAGCACGAAGACGCGCCCGGCATCGCTGGCCTTGTCGTCATCCCCCGGCGCGCCCACCACGATGTCCTGCCGGCCATCGCCGTTCAGGTCGCCGATGCGCGCGATCCACGGCGCGGCCGGCACGCCCGTTACCGTCAACGCGAAATCGCCGGGCGCTACCGGGGTCAGGCGCACCGCCCCGCCCGTGGCCAGGGCCTGGGGCAGGAACAGCTTGGTCTGCGGAATCGGCATGCTGGGTCTCCGGGGCGGATCAGTTACGCACCCATTAACGCCCCCAACCTGACGTGAACCTGACAGAGGGTTCGGA
>CANHKG010000157.1 GCA_947460455.1 Rhodospirillales bacterium
ACGGTCCCGGGCATCGACGGCATGGATGGTGAAGACGGACTTGGACGTATCGATGGCAACCCGTGTAATCTCAACCATGGACGGCTCCTGGTTCAGCTGTGACGGCGAACTGTGGCACTCGATGCCGTGGGGCCGTCCACCCCAACGGAACGCGAAGCGGTTCCGCCACCTCTCCCCCTCCCCGCGTTCAAATGGCGGAACCCACCCTGGTTCCGCCATTTCACATCCGCTCCCCCGCCTCCTCCACACCACCATCCCGCCCCACCCACGCCGCCGGATAAAACCCCCGCGCCACGCACCGCCGAAACGTCGAATACGGCCACGCCCCCGGCGTCCCGACATACCCATGCCTCACCGGATTGAAGTGCACGTAATCCATGTGCGCCGCAAAATCCGCATCGCCGCGGATCGTGTGCTCCCAATACCCCCGTTGCCAGATCCCCCGCTCCCCCCGCCGCGCCCGCACCGCGCTGCGCCCTTCCGTCACCGGCACCGCCCCCGAAAACCGCCGCTTGATCGCCGCCCACCGCCCCGGAAAATCCGAGTCCCCCTCCGGCAACGTCCAGATGCAGTGCAGATGCTCCGGCAGCACCACCCAGGCATCGACATGAAACGGCCGCGCAACCCGCGTCACCCGCACCGCCTCCCGCAAAGCGCCGATCCGATCCACCAGCAGCGTTGACCCCCGATCCGCCAGCACCACCGTAAAGAAGAAAGTGCCCCCGGGAACACGATTCCGCCGATAATCCGGCATCCCCTCTCCCCATCACATTTCCAAAAGTAGGGCGGGTCGCGAAGCGGACCCGCCACGGCCCACACCTCCCACATTTTCAATACTATTATACAACAAACTACAAGCACGAACCCCCAACAACCGCCCGCCCCCCTACCTCCGCACCACCGGCACACCCCCCGGCAAATGCGCCTCCCGCGGCAAAATCATCGCCGCCACCGCCGTCACCGACTGCACGCGGAACCCCGGGTCCAGCTTCTGCAACTCCGCCAAAAACCCGGGGAAATGCGCCGCCCCATAGGTGATGTAGATCTTCCCCGCCGGCGCCTCCGCCACGAACCGCGCCAGCGCCCGGTTGCGGAAATCCAGGATCAACCGCTGCGACGGATCGCCGGCATCGACGATCGCGCCGGAGATCGTCAGCCCCATCACCCCCCGGCACAAAATCCCCACCAGCCGCTTCTGCTCCGCCGTCGCCGTACTCAGCGCCCCCAGCAGCGGCATCACCGAGGGTCCCGGCCCGGCCTGCGCCGCCGCCCGCGCCTTGGCCGCCATGCCCGCGGCAAACCCGGGGTCAGCCTGCATCAGCCGGTCGTACTCGGTCTTCAACGCCAGGTAGGTCACATCGGCCGTCACATGGCGCGCGGGATGCAGCGCCATGTCCGCCAGCAACGGCCCGAAATAGGTCAGCTGGAAGCTCAGCCCGCAATTGCGCGCCAGTTCCACATAGCCGGCGCTGAGGTCAGAGGAACTGCCGCGCAGCACCTTGTCGAACCACTCGCTCAGGTCCGGCCGGCCATCCACCGGCTGCACGCCCTCGTAGAACAGCGTGTAGCCCTCGGCCAACGCCTTCTCCAGGTCGTACACCACCGCCTTGTAGAACTCCTCCGAGGCCACGTGCTGCATGCCCTGGAAAACCACGGTCTTGGTCCCGTTGCTCAGCGTCGCGCGCGGCACCGCCGTCGGCCCCGCCTCCACCCAGATCGCCACGGCATAGAACGGCAGCCCCGCCAGCCCCACGGCGAACAGCACCCCGCCCAGCCCGCTCGCCACCAGGGCCCGCAGCCCTCGGAACCCTGGCCGCCGCCGCCCGATCAGCCAGCGCAGCAGGAACACCACCGCCCCCAGCCCCAGCCCGGCCGCCACCACCGCCAGGATCATCCACGCCGGCAGCGCCCCCACCACCCCCAGCCCCAGCGCCGCGAACAGCACAAGGGAGAACCAGCCGATCGCCCCCAGCCGGATCCAGACATCACGCATATTCGGCACGGCACACTCCCATCTGCGCCGCCTCAGCCGGCCACACCCGTGCGAAGGTGCATAAAGTGCCGCTGCGGATCAAATCGCACGCCCCGTTCAGCGCTCGGAAAAATTTCCACACACCCCTTGCATCGCGACTAACAGTTAGTTATTTATCCCCCATGTCCCCGATCCACGAAAGGCTGACCTGGCTGCTGGCCACCCTGGGCGCTGCCCTGGGGGCTTTCGCGCGCCGTCTCGCCACCCCGCCCCAGCCTGCCTTCATCGGACACCACACCTACGTCCCGATCACGGAGCCGGAGCGCCTGCCGCCGCTCTCCCCCGCCCAGTGGCAACTCTTCTGGAACCGCACCGCCCGCGCCGTGCGCCGCGTCGCCGCCCTCTACCAGGCCTGGCAGGCCGGCACCCTCAAGCCCCAGGCTGCCCCGCGCCCGAAATCCCCCACCACCCCCGAAGCCACGCCCCAACCCCGTCCGTCCCCCCTGCGCCTCCCGCGCGGTTTCGCCTGGCTCAACCACCGCGCGCCGGAAATCGCCCCCGCCGCCGGCATGCTGGATCTCCTGGTGCAGGAGCCGGAGCTGCGCCGCTTCGCCGCCGAAGTCCCGCGCGCCGCCCGCCTGCTGCGCCCGCTCTGCCACGCGCTGGGCATCCGCCCCCCGCCCTAACTCCGTCTCCCGCCCCGCCCCCGCCGCAAGCGCCCTCCGCGCCCGCGCGCCGAGCGCCGGCCCTCCCTCACCGACCCGTCGCTGAACCTGCGCCCCTACGAAATCCGCGCCGCCCGCTACTTCATCAAAAAATATGGCCGCGACGGGTAGCACCCCATCGCGGCCATATCATTACGAAAAAGGAAAGTTATGGACTAGCCGCTCATCCCCCCGCCGCCGCCGCCTGCTGCGGCCCACGGTTCACCGTCAGCGCATTCGGCCCGAACCGGTCGCGGAACGGCTGCGTGTCGATCTCCTCCAGCTGGATCTCGCCCGACAGCACCTTCTGCTTCCACGCCTGGTGCGCCGGCTCCATGTCATGGAACTCCGGCATCACTTCCTTCGCGAACAGCTCCAGGCTCTCGCAGATATGCTCATGCGTGTTCTTGCCCGCCTGGTTCAGCAGGATGATCTGGTCCACGTTCGAAGCCGCGAACCGCTTCAGCTTGCGCCGGATCGTCTCCGGCGAGCCGATCAGCCCACCACGCACCGCGCGCTGGAAGGCATCGGGGTTCTCGGCCTTCCACTTCAGGTACTCGTCCCACAAATTCACCGTCCCCGGCGGCGGCCGCTGCCGGCCCGAAGACGCGCCATAGAACCGCAGCGCGAACTGGAAGAACGGCGCGCCCTCGGCCCGCGCATAGGCCTCCTCGTCCGTCTTGGCGCACATGAAGTAGCTCACCAGCGCCATGTTCGGGTTGGTCTGGTAATCCGCCAGCTTGTCCAGCCGCTTGGTGATCGCGTTGTAGTAGGCATGCACCCAGGCATGCGCCGCATCGGCACTCACGAACTGGAAGCCCAGCGCCCCGATGCCGCGCCGCCCGGCCATGTCGATCGTCTCAAGCTGCGAACACGCCACCCACAGCGGCGGGTGCGGCGTCTGGATCGGCTTCGGCAGCACGTTGCGCAGCGGCATCTTGAAATACGGCCCGTCGTACTCGCAGCCGCCATCCTTGAACATCGGCATCACCGCGCGCACGCCGTCTTCCCAGACCTCGCGCTTGGTCTCCATGTCCCGCTCGAACGGCCCAAGCTCGGTAATGCTGGCCCCCTCGCCCATGCCGAACTCCACCCGCCCACGCGACAGCAGGTCCAGCGTCGCCACCTTCTCCGCCACCCGCGCCGGGTGATTGGTGGTCAGCTGGATGATCCCGTGGCCCAGCCGGATGTTCTTCGTCCGCATCGCGGCGGCCGAGAGGAACATCTCCGGCTGCGGGGAGTGCGAATACTCCTCCAGGAAGTGGTGCTCCACCTCCCAGGCATAGTCGTAGCCAAGCCGGTCGGCCAGCTCCACCTGCTGCAACGCGTTGTGCAGCAGGTTCATGTCGCTGTCGCGCGCCCAGTGCATGGAATCATGCGGCCGCGGGTTCTGCAGTTCGTAGAAAATGCCGAATTTCATCGTGCGTTCCCTCCTGTAGTTGACAGGATGCTACGCCGGCCTCGCCGCCCACGCCAAGTACACGATCGCCCTTCCTGTCATCAGACTGTTGTCCGTTTCGCTCGCGGCGTTCAGGATGGGGCCGAACCGACGGACGGCGCCCACGCGCCGGCCGCATTCGCCACAGGGAGAACAACATGCGTCGCCGCGACATCCTGAAAACCGCCATCGCCGGCACGGCCGCCCTGGCCGCCCCGTCCGTGGGCCGCGCCCAGGGTGCCAAGCACCTGCGCTTCGTGCCCCACGCCGACCCGGCCTCGCTCGATCCCGTCTGGACCACGGCCGACGTCACCCGCAACGTCTCGCTCGCCGTCTACGACACGCTCTACGGCCTGGACAAGGAAGGCAACGCCCACCCGCAGATGCTCGCCGGCGCCACCCTCTCCTCGGATGGCCTCACCTGGGAAGGCAAGCTGCGCGACGGGCTGAAGTTCCACGACGGCACCCCCGTCCTGGCCCGCGATGCCGTGGCCTCCATCGCCCGCGCCTTCAAGCGCGACGCCCTCGGCCAGGCCGCCGCCGCCCGCACGGATGAGATGGTCGCCACCGACGACAAGACCATCCGCATCCGCCTCAAGACCAAGTTCGGCCTGCTGCCCACAGCACTCGCCCAGTACACCACCGCCGTGATGCCGGAGCGCATCGCTGCCAAGACAGAAGCCACCAGCCAGATCCCCGAGTTCATCGGCTCCGGCCCCTACCGCTTCCTGGCCAATGAGCGCATCCCCGGCGCGCGCATCGTCTTCGAGAAGTTCGCGGACTACATGCCCCGCGCCGCCGGCGGCGCCGACAGCTTCACCGCCGGCCCCAAGGTCCCGCATTTCGACCGCGTCACCTGGACCATCATGCCCGATCCGGCCACCGCCATGGCCGCGCTGACCAACAACGAGATCGACTGGTGGGAAAACCCCACGATCGACCTCGTGCCGACGCTGAAGCGCAACCGCAACCTGGTGATCGAGAACAAGGACCCCGCCGGCTCCATCGGCTGCCTGCGCTTCAACCACCTGCAGCCGCCCTTCGACAACGTGAAGTTCCGCCAGGCCATCCAGGTCGCGATGAACCAGCGCGACATCATGGAAGCCGTCGCGGGTGCCGAGCCCTCGATGATCCGCGTCCCCGCCGGCCTGTTCATCCCCGGCTCGCCGCTGGCCAGCAATGCCGGCTTCGACCAGGTCGCCAAGTGGGGCAACATCGAAGCCGCCAAGAAGCTGCTGGTGGAATCCGGCTACAAGGGCGAACGCATCGTGGCCCTGTCCGCCACCTCCATCCCGTCGATCTGGCAGATGGCCCAGGTCGCCAACGACACGCTGAAGCGCATCGGCCTCAACCTCGATGTCGCAGCCCTCGAATGGGGCTCCGTGGTGCAGCGCCGCGCCAGCCAGGAAACCATCGACAAGGGCGGCTGGAACATCTTCTACACCTACCTCGGCGGTGGCGGGAACATGTCCCCGGCGGCGATGTCGGCCGGCCGCGGCAACGGCCGCGCCGCCTGGTTCGGCTGGCCCACCATGCCGAAGATGGAAGAGCTGCGTGACCAGTGGTTCGAGGCCGCCGACCTCGCCGCCCAGAAGAAGCTGGTCGACGAGATGCAGATGCACGCCTGGGAACAGGTGCCCTACGTCAACCTCGGCAGCTACGTGGGCGTCACCGGCTACCACAGCTACCTCAAGGGCATGCGCGACGGCTTCCCGCAGATGTACGGCATCCAGCGGTCCTGACGAAAGGAAGGGGGGCTCCGGCCCCCCTTCGCTTTTCTAGGGCAGCCGTGAGAGCGACTGCTCCAGCACCTCGAAGAACCGCCCGGCCTCCAGCGTCTCCAGCACAAGCGCATTGGCAGGCTTGCCCAGCCGCCCCCAGCGGTCGATCAGCGTCTGCCCCCGCCCCGGCCCGGGCCCGCAATCCACCTCGGCGAACACCTCGCGCACCGTGAACGCCTCCGGCGCCAGCAGCCAGGCGATGGCGCAGCTATCGTGTTGCGGGCTGCCCGCCCCACCCAGGCGCCGCGAGGGCGGCGTTCCCGCCAGGATCGCGCACGCCGCCTCCCGGCACGCCCCGGTGCCGCCGCGCGACAGCGCCTCGATCCGTGAAGGCGTCGCCAAGGCCTGCGCCGTCACTTCCAGCGTCGCCAATGTCACCGGCCGCCCGCAGCCCAGCACCACCGCGAGCGCCTCGGGATCGGACCAGGCGTTGAACTCGGCCGCCGGCGTCACGTTGCCCTCGCCCCAGGCCCCCGTCATCAGCACGATCTCGGCCACATTGGGCAGCAGCCCGGGCTCGGTGGCCAAGGCGAGCGCCAGATTGGTCGCCGGCCCGATGCCCACCAGCGTCAGCCCCGCGGGCCCCGCCGCGCGCAATGCCTCGCGAATGGCATCAGCCGCGATCCCCGAAGCCGCGGCCGGGCCTTCCGGCAGAAGCACGCCGGCCAGCCCGTCCTCGCCATGCACATAGGCGGCATCCTCGAAGCTGCCGAGCAACGGCCGCTCCGCCCCCGCCACCACCGGCACTGCCTTGCCGGTCAGCCCCACCAGCGCGCGGGCATTGCGCAGCGTATGGGCCAGGCCCACATTGCCGCCCGCTACCGTCACCAGCCGCACATCCAGCCTGGGATCGCCCAGCGCCATGAACAGCGCGATGGCATCATCGGTGCCGGGGTCGCAATCGATCAGAATTTTGCGTGCCATCATCCTGCCAGCATGCCCCGCCAAGCTCGCTTCGCAAACCCTGCCAGTTCCGCCGCGGCGCAGCATGAAGTATGGAAGCCCGCGCCCCCGACCGGATGTGACGCATGCCGCAGCCGCCCAAGTTCGTCCTGCTCTGCCTGCTGCCGCTCGCGGCCTGCGGGCCCGACTATTCGCCCAACACCTATTCCAACACGGCCGTCCAGCAGGCGGCGAAGGTGGACCAGGGCGTGGTGGTCGGCGCGCGCCGCGTGGGCGTCACGAGCAGCGGCGCCACCGGGGCCATGGCCGGCGGTGCCGCCGGTGCCGCGCTGGGTGCCGCCGCCCCCACCCCCGGCCGCGTCTCCACCACGCTGGGCGCGATCGGCGGCTCGCTGATCGGCGGGCTGGTGGGCGCAGGCGCGGAAAAGGCGGTGGGGGAGACCACCGCCTTCGAATACATCGTGCGCAAGCCCAGCGGCGAGCTGATCTCGGTCACGCAAAAAGACGACGAGCCGCTTGCGATCGGCACCCGCGTGCTGGTGATCGCCGGCAGCCAGGCACGCATCGTGCCCGACTACACCGTGCCGCCAGACAGCCCCGCCCCCGCCTCCGTGCCGGTACCGGTGCCGCTGACCGGCACCACCGCGGAGCCGGAGCCCGCCCGGCCAACTGAACCCTAAGCGGCCGCCACGCGCGCCGGCTTGGTGCCCTTGCGATGCGGCTTGGCCGGCTTGCCGGCAGGCTGCGGCTTGCCGGCGAATTTCGGCTTGCCGCCGAATCCCGGCTTCTTGTCGAAACCCGGCTTCTTGTCGAAACCCGGCTTCTTGCCGAAGCCCGGCTTGCCCGCAAACCGGCGCGGCCCATCCTGGCGCGGCGCATCCTGGCGTGGCGCATGTGGGCGCGGGGCCTCGGAGCGCGGGGTCTCGGGGCGCGGTGCTTCGGAACGGGGCGCCTCGGAACGGGGCGTCTCTGGGCGCCGCGCTTCGGCCTGCACCACCGGCGCGGGCACGTGGGCGTGCGGCGGCTCCACCACCAGCACCGCCTCGGCCGGCGCGGCGTCGTGGCGCGGCCGGTAGGGGCGCTTGCCGTCGGGGCGCGGGCCATCATGGCGCTGGTACGGCGCGCGCGGCCGTTCCTGCTGCGGGCTGGCGGCATCCTCGGCGCTGGCGGGGGCGATGCGCATCCCCTCCATCTCCGCGGTTTCCAGCGAGGCAAGGAAGCCCTCCACCGCGGCCGGCGCCAGTTCGAACAGCGTCTCGCGGTCCTGGATGCGGATCGCGCCGATATCCTTGCGCGTCACGCCGCCGAGGCGGCAGAGCAGCGGCAGCATCCATTTCGGATCGGCGTTCTTCTGCCGGCCGAGATTGATGCGGAACCACTTCGTGGCCCCCATCTCGATGCGCTCCCCCCGCTCCGCCGGCGGGGCGGAGAGTTCGGCGGGGGCAGGCATGCGGGCCCGGTGCAGGCGCAGCAGGGCCAGCGCCACCGCCTCGGGCCCATGCTCGGCCAACAGCGCCGCCGCCTCCTCGCCCTCGGCCGGCAGCACCGGCATGGCGAAGACGGGGTCGCGGGCCAGGCGGGCGCGATCGGCAGCGCGGATCTCCTCGGCCGCGGGCGGGGAGACCCACTGCACCGAAACCTTGGCGGCCATCAGCAATTGCTCGGCCCGGCGGCGTGCCCGCGGCTGCACGATGAGCGCGCAGACGCCCTTGCGCCCGGCACGCCCGGTGCGGCCGGAGCGATGCAACAGCGCCTCCGGCCCGTTCGGCAGATCGTAGTGCACCACGAGATCGAGTTCCGGCAGATCAAGCCCGCGCGCGGCCACGTCGGTGGCCACGCACACCTCCGCCCGGCTGTCGCGCAGTGCCGCCAGCGAGGCATTGCGCTCCGCCTGGGACAGCTCGCCCGAGAGCGCCACGGCCGCGAAGCCCTTGCCGAGCAGGCGCTGGAGCAGGGTCTTAACCCCCTCGCGCGTGGCGCAGAACACCAGGGCGCGGCTGTCGGCGGCGCGCAGCACGTTCACCAGCGCGCCGAAATCCTCTCCGGGCACAGAGCGGATGGCGCGGTATTCGATATCTTCATGCGGGCGCGAGCGGTCCACCGTGTCGATGCGGATCGCGTCACGCTGGAAGGCGCGCGCCAGGCCCACGATCTCGCGGGCGAAGGTGGCGCTGAACAGCAGCGTGCGGCGTTCCTGCGGCGCGGCGTTCAGGATGAATTCCAGGTCCTCGCGGAAGCCGAGGTCGAGCATCTCGTCTGCCTCGTCCAGCACCGCCACGCGCAGGGCGGAGAGATCGAGCTGGTTGCGCTCGATGTGGTCGCGCAGGCGGCCCGGCGTGCCCACCACGATATGGCAGCCCTGGGCCAGCATGCGGGACTCGGCGCGCGGGTCCATGCCGCCAACGCAGGACACCACGCGGGCGCCGGCCTCCGCATAAAGCCATTCCAGCTCGCCCTGCACCTGCTGCGCCAGTTCGCGCGTGGGCGCGATCACCAGAACCAGCGGCGCGGCGCCACGCTCCACCCGTTCGGCCTCGCCCAGCAGCTCCGTCGCCATCGCCAGGCCGAACGCCACCGTCTTGCCGGAGCCGGTGCGGGCGGAGACCAGCAGGTCGCGCCCGGCTTCGGCTGCCAGCACGGCCTCCTGCACCGAGGTGGGCTCGGCATAGCCGCGCGCGGTGAGCGCACGCTCCAGCGCGGCGTTCAGGGTCGGGAAGGGCATCAGGGAATTCCGGTCGCATCCGCCGGCGGGACGCGTGGCGGGGAGACTGCAGATACCCTCCGCGCGCTATGCTGCACCACAGCAAAAGGCGCGGGGCTGGGGTGCGAAGGAAGAATTCTTCTTTTTCTGAAGAAAAAGAAGCAAAAAACTTCATTCGTTTGCGGCGTGAAGACCCGCGCCGGCACGCCGCAAACGGATAAAAGTTTTTTGGTTCTTTTTTTCAAAAAAGAACGCGCTTCCTTGCTTCCCTACTCCAAAGTGATGAACACGGAATGTCGCATCTGCCCGCCAATCGCCTGGGAGATGTGGCCCTTGCCGTGCGTATCCTCCACCAGAAGGATCTCGCCCGCCCCAATCTCGCGCACCTCACCATCGCTGGCGGTCACACGCACGCCGGCATCGAGGTTGATGATGTATTGCCGGCGCGGGGCGGGGTGCCAGTCGTAGTCGTAGGTGCCGGGGGTCTGGCGGAAGATCACGCCAGTGGCCTTCTGCGTGTCGGACAGCTTGCCGCCCGGGCCTTCCTTCGTCCATTCGACATGGACATCGCGCCAATGGGTCTCGCCCTTGTCGTCGACATAGATGTTGTGGATGCGCATGGGCGTGTTCCTCCGAGCTTTGGCGGGAGTGTGCCCGCCCCGGCGGCCGGAGGGAAGGTCAGGCCTCGGGCGAGAGGTGGAGCGCGGGGTCCATCGAGGCGTGGAGGATGCGCAGGATCTCGATGCTTCCCTGGCCGCCCTGCCCGGACCAACTGAAGAAAAGGAGATGTCGCGCACGCCGGCGCCCCTCCAGCACGGGAAGGCACCGAACACCTTCCAGCGCCGGCCACTCCTTGGCAGGGACAACCATCGGCCCCCGGAGAAGCTTGTCGGCCGCCGCCGCGATCAGAGCCTCATAGCGAATGGCTTGGGCAGGGCCGAACTCTCGCGTTGTCCATTCGATGATGCCGCTGAAGTCCCGCAGGGCAGGCCCCGAAAACCTGAGATTCCAGCCCATGCCCTACTTGCCGGCACGCGCGATGGCTTCTTCGGTGATCGCGCGCAGATGGCGGCGCATCTCATCCGCCGAACCGAATTCGATGTAGTCCCCCGCCTCCACCGCATCGATCCCCACCTGCACCGCCGCCCGCAGCGCCGCCAGTTTCGCTTCATGGTCTTCGTCGTCGCGTTCGAGCATCCGCAGCCCCGCGCGCAGCACCTCGCTGGCGTTTTGGTAGCGGCCGGAGGCGACGAGGCGGTCGATCAGTTCGGCCTGGTGGTCGGTGATGACAACGTTGCGGGTGGGCATGGGGGCGCCTCCAGGAGCGTGGTCGTCGGAGGCGGAATCGCCGGAGACGTGAATCACGCGACCAAAACAAAAGAGCGATGGCAGATTATGCCATCGCCCTCCTGTGTCAGTCCACGCCGAAGCGCTTATTGCGGCTGGGCGTACTTGCCCGTCAGCTGCGGCGCGGTCGCGGACAGGCCTTTCTCGGCCCGCTCCAGGCGGGTATCGCGCGCCCATGTGCGCTTCAGGTCGTCCTTCACCTTGAAGCTCAGGCGGCCGAGGCCTTCGGTTTCCAGCTCCACCGTGTCGCCGTCCTGGAAGCTGGACAGGCCGCGGTGGTTGGTGCCGGTGGCCAGGATGTCGCCGGGTTCCAGCGTGTGGCAGTGGCTCACCCACTCGATGCAGCGGGCGATCTTGTGCGCCATGTCATCGGTGTTGAAATCCTGCTTCACCGTGCCGTTCACCCACAGCTTGATGCCGAGCTTCTGCGGGTCGGCGATCTCGTCCGCCGTCACCAGCCAGGGGCCGATGGGGGCGAAGGTCTCGCGCGACTTCATGTGGAAGAAGCTCTGCGGCGCCAGGCCACGGGCGGAGCCGTCGATGAAGTTGATGTAGCCGAAGATGTGCTTGAAGGCGTCGGCCGCGGCCACGTTCTTGGCGCGCTTGCCGATCACGATCGCCATTTCAGCCTCGCCCTCGAAGATGCTGGCGGGCACGTCGGGCAGCACCATGGAGTCGCCCGGGCCGATGATGGCGCCGGGGGCCTTGTGGAAGGCGTTGATGGGCGCGGCCTCCTTCAGGGTGCCGTTCTCCATGTAGTTCACCGCCATGCAGACGATGTTGCCGGGCTTGGGCAGCGGGGCGCGCAGGGAGACGGAGGCAAGCGGCACGCCCGCGCCGGCATCGGCGGCGGCCTGCAGCTTGGCCTTGTAGCTGTCGAAGCGGGCGATCAGGCCGCTCATCAGGTCGCCGGGGCCGGTATGGGGAATGTCGGCCACGGCGGCGGAGACATCCACCACCGCGTCGCCCTTCAGCACGCCCAGGCGATAGTCGTTGAAATACACCAGTTTCATTGTGCGTTCTCCCGCGTCGGTGGCGCCACCGTGCCGCAGGCGGGGGCGAAGTGCAATCGCAGCTGGGGTGGGGTCAGGCTGCCGCGGCGTGGCCTTGCGGCAGCGCGATCGGCGCCAGCACCACGATCAGGGAGCGCAGGCGCGGCAGCGTGGCCGACCCGGCGGTCCAGCGCACCGCCTCCTCCGGGGCATGCCAGCCGGCGTGCAGGCCGGGATGGTCCAGCGGCAGGTCGTGGCCGTCGGCAATCAGGCGGGCGACGGGGACGCCGAGGCAGCGATGGTCCTCCAGCCCCGGCACGCGCACGGAGGGCACGAAGGCCGGCGAGACGAGGCGGGCGGCGGGCTCGGGGTGCGGCAGGTCGAAGCGCCAGGCATCGGCGCTGGGCTGGGCGGCCCA
>CANHKG010000158.1 GCA_947460455.1 Rhodospirillales bacterium
CGCCTGTCGGTGCGCATCATCCCCGAGGAATCCGCCCGCGTGGCCGCGATGATGTCGGGCCAGTTCGATTTCACCGCCACCTTCCCGGCCACCTTCATCGCCCAGGCCAAGGCGAACCCGAACCTGGTGGTGGAGAAGGTCGATAGCAACTTCCAGCTGCTCTACTACGGCTACAAGACCACGCGCCCGATGGTGGCGGATGCCCGCGTGCGTGAGGCGATGAACATCGCCATCGATCGCGCCCAGATCGTGCGCGGCGTGCTGCTCGGCAATGCCGATCCCTCCTTCACCTACGTCGCGCCCAATGCGCTGGACTACAATCCGGCCACGGCGGGGATCGTGAAGGAAGACCTGGAGCGCGCGAAGAAGCTGCTGGATGAAGCCGGCTGGGTGCCGGGGCCAGACGGGATCCGCGTGAAGGACGGCATACGGCTGGAGCCGAAGGTGTATGTCACCGCCGGCGGCAATTCGGTGAAGGTGGGCGAGGCGATCCAGGGCTTCCTGCGCCGCATCGGCGTCGATTGGAAGCTGCAGGCCTGGGACAGCACCATCGCACCGGTGAAGATGGGCGAGCAGGACTACGAGATCTGGTCCGTCACCGTCCCCTACATCTCCGCCGGCGACCTGATGGCGCTGTATTTCGACAGCCGCAACATCCCCACCCCGAACCGCATGAACTGGAAGGATGAGCGCACCGACAGGCTGCTGGCCGAGGCCAAGGGCGCGCTGACCGCCGCCGACCGCGCCCGCGCCTTCGGCCAGGTGCAGGAACTCGTCACGCGCGAGCACCTGTGGATGCCGGTGGCCAACATCACGTTGTTCACCGTGCACAACAAGCGGGTGAAGAATGCCCGCGGCCATCCGCAATACGCCATCGGTTTCTACAAGGGGCTGGACTTCACGCCCTGACGCGAAGCGGAAAATGGAATCAAACATGACCAATGACGCGCTGCTGGAGGTGCGCAACCTGCGCACCCACTTCAACACCGATCGCGGCCTGTTCCGCGCGGTGGATGGCATCAGCTTCGATGTCGCCCGTGGCCGCACCGTGGGGCTGGTGGGCGAGAGCGGCTGCGGCAAATCCGTCACCTCGCTGTCGATCATGGGCCTGGTGCCCTCCCCACCCGGCGTGGTGAGTGCCGATGCGCTGCGCTTCGAGGGGCGGGACCTGCTGCAGATGCCGGCCGAGGAACGCCGCATCCTGCGCGGCGGCAAGATGTCGATGATCTTCCAGGAGCCGATGACCTCGCTGAACCCCGTCCGCACCATCGGCCACCAGATCATCGAGGCGGTGCGCGCCCACACCGACCTCTCGCACGCCGCGGCACGGGACAGGGCGATCGAGGTGCTGGACCTCGTGCGAATCCCCTCGGCCAAGTCGCGGGTGGACGAATACCCCCACCGGCTGTCCGGCGGCATGCGCCAGCGCGTGATGATCGCGATGGCCCTGGCCTGCGACCCCGCGCTGCTGATCGCGGACGAGCCCACCACGGCGCTGGACGTGACCATCCAGGCGCAGATCCTGGACCTGCTGGGCGATTTGCAGGCGCGGCTGGGCATGGCGATCCTGATCATCACCCACGACCTCGGCGTGATCGCGGAGATCGCGGACGAGGTGATCGTGATGTACGCGGGCAAGATCGTGGAAAGTGCGCCGGTGAAGCAGCTCTTCGCCGATCCGCAGCACCCCTACACGATCGGCCTGCTGGGCAGCATTCCGCGCCTGGGCGAATACCGCGAGCGCCTGGCCACGATCGAGGGCTCGGTGCCCAGCCCGGCGAACCAGCCGCGCGGCTGCCGCTTCTCGCCACGCTGCCCGTTCTCCGATGCACGCTGCCGGGAAGAGCCACCGCCGCTGCGCACGCTGGAGGAGGGCCACGCGGTGGCGTGCTGGAAGGCCCCGGTGGAACTCATGGCGGAGGTGGCGGCATGAACATGCTTGCGCAGGGCCAGACGGCGGACATGCCAGTGGCCGCACCGGAACCCCCGGTGCTGCAGGTCGATCGGCTGGTGAAACACTTCCCGGTGCGGCGCGGCGTGGTGTTCTCCCGCGTGGTCGGCCAGGTGCGCGCGGTAGACGACGTGAGCTTCGAGGTCGCGCGCGGCGAAACCCTGGCGCTGGTGGGTGAGAGCGGCTGCGGCAAATCCACCACCGGGCGGCTGATCCTGAAGCTGCTGGAACCCACCAGCGGCTCCGTGCGCTTCAAGGGGCAGGAGATCGCGGGGCTGGACAAGCAGGCGATGCGCCGCATCCGCCGCCATTTGCAGATCATCTTCCAGGACCCCTATGCCAGCCTGAACCCGCGCATGACGGTGGGGCAGATGCTGGCCGAGCCGCTGATCCTGCATGGCCTGGCCGATGGCGAGGCGGCGATCGAGGCACGGGTGCGCGAATTGCTGCAGGTGGTGGGCCTGCTGCCGGAACACGCGCGGCGCTACCCGCACCAGTTCTCCGGCGGCCAGCGCCAGCGCCTGGGCATCGCCCGCGCCCTGGCCGTGAGCCCCGACCTGATCGTGTGCGACGAACCGGTAAGCGCGCTGGATGTCTCGATCCAGGCGCAGGTGGTGAACCTGCTGCAGAATCTGCAGCGCCAGTTCGGCCTGTCCTACCTGTTCATCGCCCACGACCTGGCCGTGGTGAAGCACATCGCAGACCGGGTGGCGGTGATGTATCTCGGCAGCCTGGTGGAGATCGCAGACAAGCGCACGCTGTTCGCCATGCCGCGCCACCCCTATACGCAGGCGCTGCTCTCGGCGATCCCGAAGCCGGATCCCACCATCGCCCGCGGCCGCATCCTGCTGCCCGGCGATGTGCCCAGCCCGCTGGCGCCCCCCACCGGCTGCCGCTTCCACACGCGCTGCCCGCACGCGCAGGCACGCTGCAGCCAGGAAATCCCAGCCCTGCGCGATGCCGGTGCGGGCCAGAAGGTGGCCTGCCATTTCTTCGAGCAGATCCCGGTGCCGCCCAACCTCACCGGCGAAGGCAGTGCCGCCACCGGCAAGTTCGCCGAACGCCTGGCCCTGTTCGAGGCCGCCAAGCAGCGCAAGACGGAGGCCGCCTGACCCCGCGCGCGCTGGCATGCTTGTTGCGAGCCCCCTACCCGTTAAGATGCAGACAACGCGGCGACGGGGTGTTCACGGACATGAGGCGGCGGCGAGGTGCTTAAGACGCAGGCATACAACACGGGCAACGACACCGTTTGCTTCGACGAGATGCTGCGCGCGGATTTCTCGGCGCGGGAATGCTACCGCACCCTGTTCGAGTGGCTGCAGCGGCAATCCCCCTCCGGCATCCGTGCCAAGCAGGCGGAGGCGGATGCGATCTTCCGCCGGCTGGGCATCACCTTCGCCGTGTACGGCGCGGCGGAGGCCAATGAGCGGCTGATCCCGTTCGACCTCATTCCGCGCGTGATCTCGGCCGCGGAATGGCGCTTCCTGGAGCGCGGCATCGAGCAGCGGGTGCGGGCGCTGAACGCCTTCCTGCACGACATCTACCACCGGCAGGAAATCGTGCGGGCGGGGCGCATCCCGTCGGAGCTGGTGAACGGCAACTCCGCCTTCCTGCCGCAAATGATGGGGTTCGACCCGCCGCGCGGCGTCTATTCGCACATCATCGGCACCGACATCGTGCGCACCGAGGAAGACGGGTTCTTCGTGCTGGAAGACAATTTGCGCACCCCCTCGGGCGTGTCGTACATGCTCGAGAACCGCGAGACGATGATGCACCTGTTCCCGGAGCTGTTCGCGGCACACCGGGTGGCGCCGGTGGAACGCTACCCGGAACTGCTGCGCCAAACCCTGCAAAGCGTGGCCCCCTCGGGCTGCGACGGGGAGCCGGCGGTGGCCGTGCTCACGCCCGGCATCTACAACTCCGCCTATTTCGAGCACGCCTTCCTGGCCGACCAGATGGGCGTGGAGCTGGTGCAGGGCAGCGACCTGGTGGTGGAGGATGGCGCGCTGTGGATGCGCACCATCCGCGGCCGCGCGCGCGTGGATGTGCTCTACCGCCGCATCGACGACGCCTTCATCGACCCACTGAACTTCCGCCCGGATTCGATGCTGGGCGTGCCCGGGCTGTTCGACCTCTACCGCGCCGGCCGCGTCACGCTGGTGAACGCGCCGGGCACGGGCATCGCCGACGACAAGGCGGTCTATGCCTACGTGCCCGACATCGTGGAGTTCTACACCGGCGAGAAGCCGATCCTGAAGAACGTGCAAACCTTCCGCTGCTCCATCGCCGAGGAACGCGGCCACGTGCTGGAGCACCTGGAGGAGCTGGTGGTGAAGGAGGTGCATGGCTCCGGCGGCTACGGCATGCTGATCGGCCCGCGCTCCACCCGCCAGCAGCGGGCGGATTTCGCCGAGCGCATCCGCGCCAACCCCGGCAACTACATCGCCCAGCCCACGCTGGCCCTTTCCACCTGCCCAGCCTTCGCCGGCAGCGGCATCGGCCCACGCCATGTGGATCTGCGGCCCTTCGTGCTGGTGGGGGATAGGGTGCGGGTGGTGCCCGGCGGCCTCACCCGCGTGGCGCTCAAGAAGGGCTCGCTGGTGGTCAACTCCAGCCAGGGAGGCGGCACCAAGGATACCTGGGTGCTGGAGGACTAGCCGTGCTGGGTCGTACCGCCTCAAGCCTGTTCTGGATGGCGCGCTACATGGAGCGCGCGGAGAACCTGGCCCGCCTCGCCCAGGTGGGGCATCGCGTGTCGATCATTCCGGATGGCATGGGCGGCTACCGGGAGGATTGGAAGGCCACGCTGGCCAGCGCCGGCTGCCTGCCGGCGTTCGAGGCGCGCGGGGCCAAGCTGGACGCGGCCACAGCGCAGAACTTCCTGCTGTTCGACCGCGCCCACGCCAGCTCCATCCGCAACTGCCTGGAAAACGCGCGCAACAACGGCCGCGCGGTGCGCACGGCCCTCACGCGCGAGATGTGGGAGGCGCTGAACTCCACCTGGATCGAGTTCGCCGCGATCGACCCGGCCGAGGTCGGGCCCGGCCGCATGGTGGAACTGCTCGATTGGGTCCGCCAGCGCAGCGGCCAGTTGCGCGGCGCCATGCTGGGCAGCCTGCTGCGCGACGAAGGCTTCCATTTCTGCCAGCTCGGCACGTTCATCGAGCGGGGGGACAACACCGCACGCATCCTGGATGTGAAGTACAACGTGCTGCTGCCGGTGAACGAGGCGCTGGGCGGCGAGCGCAACCAGCACCAGTGGGACACGATCCTGCGCTCGGTCTCCGCCGTGGGCGCCTATCGCTATTTCTACCGCGACCGGCTGCGGCCGCGGCAGGTGGCGGAATTCCTGATCCTGCGGCCGGAAATGCCACGCTCGCTGCGCTTCTGCTGCGACTTCATCGCGCCCTCGCTCGGCGCGCTGGCAGAGATGACCGGCGGCGGGGCCGCAAGCCTGGCGCTGGGCTCCGCACTGGCGGCGGAACTGCGCGGCACGGACCTCGATACCATCCTGCGCCACGGGCTGCGCGAATTCCTGCAGGAATTCCTCGGCCGCAACGCCGCGATCTCCGGCGCCCTTGCCACCGACTACCATTTCGATTGAGCGGGCCATGCGCATCGCCGTAACCCACACCACCAGCTACCACAGCGACACGCCGGCCCGCGCGGTGCAGGCGCTGCGCCTGGTGCCGCGCAGCCTGCGCGGGCAGACCGTGCTGTCGTGGCAGGTGCGGGTGGAAGGCGCGGGCGGCGGGCTGCGCTACACCGATGCCTTCGGCAACGCGGTGGAGCTGATGGCCTCCCACGGCCCAACCACCAGCGTGGTGATCACCGCCGAGGGGGTGGTGGAAACCGAGGACACCGCCGGCGTGGTCGGCTTCCCGCCAGAGGCGGTGGTGCCCGCCGTGTGCCTGCGCAGCACCGCGCTGACCGAGGCGGACGACGCAATCCGTGCCTTTGCCGCCACCTGCCGGCGGGAAACCGCGCTGGCCACGCTGCACGCGGTGCTGGATGGGCTGCACGCCGCGGTGGCGTATGAAACCGGCACCACCGGCAGCTTCACCACCGCCGCCGCGGCCTTCGCGGCCAAGCGCGGCGTGTGCCAGGACCACGCCCATATCTTCATCGCCGCCGCGCGCAGCCTGGGCCTGCCGGCACGCTACGTCACGGGCTACCTGCTGACGGAAGAAGCCGATGCCGTGGCCCACCATGCCTGGGCCGAGGCGATGACGCCGGATCTCGGCTGGGTCGGCTTCGATGCCGCCAACGGCCAATGCCCGACGGACCGCTACGTGCGGCTGGCCGCCGGGCTCGATGCGGCGGAAGCCGCCCCGGTGCGCGGCGTGCGGCTGGGCGCGGGCAGCGAAACGCTGCAGGTGAACGTGGGCGTGCAGGCCAGCCAATCGCAATCGCAATCCCAGGGCTGATCCGGCCGGCGGGTGACGGCGGGATAATCACGTGGCAGGATCGGC
This sequence comes from Rhodospirillales bacterium, assembly GCA_947460455.1. Lineage (GTDB taxonomy): Bacteria > Pseudomonadota > Alphaproteobacteria > Acetobacterales > Acetobacteraceae > CAMDGX01. The sequence continues at coordinate 6,424 of CANHKG010000158.1, forward strand.
CCGCATCCGGAATCGACCGGATGCGTGACTTTAAAGGAACGCCGCGTGCGCCTCGCCACTCTCTTTGCCGCCCTGATGCTCGCGCTGGCGGCCACCGCCCCGGCCCTCGCCGAAACCCTCACCCTGCGCGTGCAGTCCAAGCACCCGAACGTGGTGGACGTGGAATTCTACTCCCGCACCCGCAACATCGTGTGGCCGGGCAACAAGCAGGTCTATTCGATCAAGGACGATGATCGCCATTCGTACAAGCTGAGCTGCCAGCCCGGCGAGACGATCTGCTACGGCGCCTGGGTGCGCGGCAACCAGACGGTGTTCTGGGGCGCCGGCCCCAACGGCAAGAACGCCTGCCGCAACTGCTGCTACACCTGCGATGGTGGTGTGGCGGACGTAACCCTGAACCGCTGAGCTACTTCGCCGCCGGCGGGAAGCGTCGCAGGATCACCAGCATCAGGATCATGGAAGGCACGGCGGAGAACATCGCCACGGTGTAGTGCATCGTCCAGCCCAGCCCCTGGGCCATGAAGCCGGAGAGCCCGCCCAGCGTGTGGGAGGCAAGGGCGGCGACGGAGGACAGCAGCGCATACTGCGTGGCGGTGAAGCGCAGCGAGCAAAGATGCGACAGGTAGGCGATGAACGCCGCCATCGCCATCGCCTGCACGAAGGCCTCCGCCGCCACCGTGCCATACAGCAGCTGCGTGTTTCCCGGGTTCAGCGTCAGGATCACGTACAGCGACATGAACGCCATCTGGGTGAACCCGGTGGCGATCAGCGCCCGGCCCATGCCCAGCCAGGCCACCAGCGTGCCCCCGGCGGCATAGCCCAGCAGCGTGCAGGTGAGCGAGATCGGCCCCACCGCCAGCGCCACCGTGGCGCGGTCGAAGCCCAGCGAGCGATACAGCGGCGCCAGCATTTTCCCGGCCAAAACCTCGTCCAGGTAGAACAGCGCGACATAGGACAGGATCAGCCAGGCGCCGGGCCGCGCCAGGAAATCGCGCAGCGGGTCGGTGATCGCCGCGGCCACGCGCGCGCCAAGCCCGGGCGGCGGCGGCGGCACCTCCGGCTGCGGCGGTTCGCTGGCCAGCAGCGTCACGCCCACGGCCAGCACGAACAGCCCGGCCACGCACAGCAGCGCCCCCTGCCAGCCCAGCCACCCCACGCTGACGATCACGCCGGCGCCGGAGGTGAGCATGGCCCCGCGATAGCCCAGCACATAGGCGCCCAACGCCGGCCCCTGGCTATCCGGCGGGAAGGTCTCGATCCGCCAGGCGTCGATGGCGATGTCCTGGCTGGCCGAGAGGAACGCGACAAAGGCCGCGATCAGGAAGGTGGGCAGCGGGTGGGCATGCGGGTTGGACAGCGCCATGGCCGCGATCGCCAGCGCCAGCAGCGGCTGGATCGCCACCAGCCATCCCCGCCGCCGCCCCAGAAACGCGAACGGCGCGCGCTGGTCCAGCAACGGCGACCACAGGAATTTCAGCGTATAGGCCAGCCCGATATTGGCCGTGAGCCCAATGGCCGCCAGCGAGATGCCGCCCTCGGCCAGCCACTGCGTCAGCGTGAAGCCGGAGAGCGGCAACGGCAGCCCGGCGAAGTAGCCGAACGCTGCCATGGTGAACAGCCGGCGGTCCTGGAGGAAGGGCGGGAGCTTCATCCCCCCATCCTGCCCTTGCGTGCCGCGTCGGTGCCAGCGGGATTGACCGCACCCCACCTTCCCACGACGCTGCGCCATGCTGGTAGGTGAGGAATGGTGGCGGCCCCTGCCGCCCGGGCTGCCGCGGGATGTCGTGCGGCTGCTGGCCGCCCGCGCCCTGCGCGCCTTCGTGGATGGGATGATGGCGGTGCTGCTGCCATTGCACCTGCATGCCCAGGGCTTCTCGTCCCTTGCCATCGGCGCATTGCTGACCGCCACGCTGGTCGGTTCCGCCCTGGCCACGCTGGCCGTTGGCTGGCTCTCCCATCGCCTCGCCCGGAGCGCCTGGCTTGCGCTGAGCTGCGCGGTGATGGCCGCCACCGGGCTCGGCTTCGCCGCCACGCAAGACTACGCGCTGCTGCTGGCGGTGGCTTTTCTGGGCACGCTGAACCCCTCCAGTGGCGACGTCTCGATGTTCCTGCCGCTGGAGCACACCGCACTGGCGCAGGTCGCGCCCGCCTCGCGCCGCACCGCGGTGTTCGCGCGCTACAGCCTGGTGGGCACGCTGGCCGGCGCCTTCGGCACGCTGGCCGCACCCTGGCCGTTGGCCTGGCTGGGCGAAAGCGATGCCATGCGCTGGGTGTTCCTGTTCTACGCGCTGTGTGCGCTGGGCGCCTGGGGGCTCTACCGAGGCCTATCGCCAGCCATCGAGACACCCGTCACCGAAGGCCCGCGCGCCGGCCTCGGCCCCTCGCGCCGCATCGTCTATGGGCTCTCGGCCCTGTTCGCGCTGGACAGCCTGGGCAGCGGCTTCTTCGTGCAGTCCCTGCTGGCGCTTTGGCTGTTCGACACGTTCGACCTCTCGGTGGCCACCACCGCCGCGATCCTGTTCTGGTCCGGCCTGTGCTCGGCGCTGTCCTACCTCGCCGCGGTGCCGCTCGCCGCGCGCATTGGCCTCGTGAACACCATGGTCTTCACTCACCTGCCGGCCAGCCTGATGGTGATGGCGCTGCCCTTCGCGCCGAACCTGGAAGTGGCCGTGGTGCTGCTGCTGGCCCGCGCCGCGCTCTCCAACATGGATGTGCCCACCCGCAATTCCTATGTGATGGCCGTCGTCACCCCCGCCGAACGCCCGGCGGCGGCAAGCATGACGGCGACCGCGAAAAGCATGGCCACGGCAATCGGCCCGCTGCTGGCCGGCTGGCTGATGACCGCGTCGGCCTTCGCCTGGCCGCTGCTGATCGGCGGCGCGATGAAGGCCGCCTACGACCTTTTGCTGCTGTGGCGCTTCCAGCGCGTGAAGCCGCCGGAGGAACGGTAGCGCCTCAGTTCTGCTTCTCTTGCGGCGACCCGATCTCCACCTTCAGCACCAGATCCGGCGAGCGCTTCCGGGTATAGACATTGCCCGTGTAGATCGTCTTGCCATCATCGGCCGCATCCAGCCGCCGCAGCGTGGTGGCCGGCGCCAGGGCGTAGCGCAGGGTCTGCGCGATCGGCGCCTCCGCCTCCCCGCGCAGGAAGGCCGGCCCGCGCCGCCCCTGCTCGAACTCCACCACGGCGCCGATCTCCACCGCGCGCGCCTGCATCGACAGGTAGGCACCGCGGCCGACGAACTGGATGTCGGCCATGAAGGGCAGCGTCTTGTCGCCCACCGCCAGCGCGATCGCCCGCTGGCAGCCGGTTTCCGGGCACTCGATCGTATGCGGCGTGCCAACCACCTGCCCCGTCGGCGAAAGCTGCGTCACCGTCACCTGCCGCAGGCGGGAGGCCTGCTGCAGCGCACGCGGGGACAGCAGCGGAATCGCGCCGAGCTGGGATTGCAGCGACAGCGGCGCGGTCTGGTTCAGCGGCCCGGAGGGCATGGAGGGGCTTTGCAGCGGGCGCAGCGGCGGCGGTTGCGCGGCGGCACCGCCCGCGCCGCCCAACAGCATCGCCATGGTGACAACACGAAGGATCATGCAACGAGGATACCACGCCTGCGCCCCCGCGCGCCAATGCACTGGCGCGTGATCAGGCAGATCGGATGATCAGCCCCCGCCGCGCGCTTACCCGGTCGCCGCGCGCCTGCGTCGCCGTTCCGGCCTCACCGGGGCCGGGGGGGCGGCCGGTGCCTCGTCCGGGCTGGCCAGCGCCGCCAGGATCGCCTCGCGCAGCTGCCCCAGCCGCCGCTCGTTCTCCACCTTCAGCCCGAACACGTCCTTCACATAGAACACGTCCACCGCCCGCTGGCCGTAGGTGCTGACATGGGCGGAGGCGATCTGCAGCCCCTGCTCGCTGATCGCCGAGGTCACGTCATGCAGCAGGCCGGAGCGGTCGCGCCCGTTCACCTCCACCACCGTGTGGGTGTTGGAGGCGTGGTTGTCGATCACCACGCGCGGCGGCACATGGATCGCGCGCAGCCGCTGGCCCAGCACGGTCTTGTTGGTCTTGCGGATCTCGGCCGCCAGCTTCAACCGGCCAGACAGCGCCTGCTCGATCAGCACCGAAAGCCGGGCGAGGCGATGCGGCGCATCGAACACGCCGCCGGCCGCGTCCTGAATCCAGAACGTATCCAGCGCCATGCCGTTGGTCAGGGTATGGATGCGCGCATCCACGATGGAGGCACCGGCCACCGCGAGCGCACCCGCGATGCGGCTGAACAGCCCGGCATGGTCGGCGGCATAAACGGTCACTTCCGTCACGGCGCGGGCCGGCAGCGGCTGGGTTTCCACCGTCAGCGGTGCCTGGCGCGCCTCCGCCTCGCGGATCATGCGGGCGTGGCGGGCATGGGTCTCGGGGTCGAAGCTCAGCCAGTAGCCGGCGTAACCCAGGCCGTGGAAGATCTCCACCTCCGAAGCCGGCCAGTCGCCCAGCAGCAGCCCCGCCGCCTGCTTGGCGCGCTGCACCCGCACGTCGCGCTCCGCCGTGGCCAACCCACCGGCCAGCACCTCGGCCACGCGGGCATAGAGCTCGCGCAGCAGCGTGGCTTTCCAGCCATTCCACACCTTGGGCGACACGGCCCGCATATCCGCCACCGTCAGCACCAGCAGCAGCCGCAGCCGCTCCGGAGACTGGATGGTCTCGGCGAGATCCAGGATGGTCTTGGGGTCGTCGATATCGCGCTTGAACGCCGTCTGGCTCAGCAGCAGGTGGTGCAGCACCAGCCAGGAGACCATCTCGGTCTCCTCCGCCGACAGGCCCAGCGCCGGGCCCACCTGCAGCGCCACGTCTGCGCCCAGCTCCGAATGGTCGCCGCCGCGGCCCTTGGCGATGTCGTGCACCAGCATCGCCACGTACAGCGCCCGGCGGGACTGCATGTGGTCCACCAGGCCACTGGCCACCGGCGCGATCTGCGCCAGCTCGCCGCGCTCCAGCGTGTTCAGGATCCGCACCGCCTCGATCGTGTGCTCGTCCACCGTGAACACGTGGTAGGTGTCGAACTGCATCTGCCCGACGATGCGCGCCCAGTCCGGCAGCAGCCGGCCCAGAACCCCGGTCTCGTTCATGATCGATAGCCAGGCCGCCCCGTCGGCCCGGTTGTGCTCGGCATCGCGCCCGCACAGCAGGTCCAGGAAGATCGCCGCCGCCTCGGGGTTGTCGCGCAGCCCCTGCACCCGCCGCTCGTTGCGGATCAGCTGGCGGACCGTCAACGGATGCAGCGTCAGGTGCCGGTCGCGCGCCACCTGCAGGCAGCGCAGCATCTGGATCGGCTCCTTGTCGAACTCGCGCCCGGCCGCCGGCAGCAGCTTGCCATCGGCCAGCACGAACCCTTGGCCCTGCAGCTTGGCATCCGCCTCCCGCGCCGCCGCCGGCGGGCCGAGGGCGGCGCGCACCAGCGCCGGCTCCAGCACCCGCGTCAGCCGCGTCACCTCGCGCGCCGTCAGGAAGAAGTGGCGCATGAAGCGCTCCACCCCATCCTGCCTGCCGTGGCGGGTGTAGCCCATGCGCGCGCCGATCACCGGCTGCAGGTCGAAGGTCAGGCGATCCTCGGCCCGGCCGGCGACGTAGTGCAGATGGAAGCGCAGGGTCCACAGGAAGTCCCAGCTGCGCCGCATGTGGCGGTGCTCGTCGGCGGTCATGATCACGCTGCCGGGCGTGGCCGCCTTGTCCACCAGCCGCTCGAAGGTGGCATCGGGGAAGATGTAGCGGTTGATCCAGTACAGCGTCTGCAGGTCGCGCAGCCCGCCGCGGCCTTCCTTCACGTTCGGCTC
>CANHKG010000159.1 GCA_947460455.1 Rhodospirillales bacterium
CCGCTGGGCAAGCCGGCCGACCCGGTGGAGATCGCCAACGGCGTGCTGTTCCTCGCCAGCGACCTCTCCAGCCACATGACCGGCTCCGAACTCGTCATCGACGGCGGCATGACCGCCGGCACCGTGCGCAGGAGGTAGCGATGGTTCCCGCCCCGTACCTGGTGAAGGCCTTCAACACCGCGAAGGCCAGCGAGAACAAGATCCACGACGACGCCACCGCCGCGAAGTTCGGCTTCACCGGCGGCCTCGTCCCTGGCGTTGATGTCTACGCCTACATGACCCACCAAGCCGTCGCGCGCTGGGGGCGGGATTGGCTGGAGCGCGGCACGCTGGAATGCCGCTTCGGCAAGCCGGTGTACGACGGCGAGATGGCCGAAATCGCCGCCACCCCGCTGGAGAACGGCATCGGCCTCGCTGTCACCAGCAATGGCGACAGCTGCGCCACCGGCATGGCCGCGCTGCTGCCCGCCGAGGAACCGCCGCCGGTCTCCGCCTACCCCGCCCAGCCGATCCCCGATCACCGCGAGCCGGCCAGCGAAACCTCCCTGCCCCAAGGCGGCTGGATCACCTCCCGCACCGTGGACTGCACGCCGGATTTCGTGCGCCAGTACCTGGAAGACGTGCGCGAAGCCTCCTCGCTCTACGCCGAGCAGGGGCTGGTGCACCCGGGCACGGTGCTGCGGCTGTGCAACTACGTGCTCTCGACCAATGCCGTGCTGGGGCCGTGGATCCACGTGGGCAGCAAGGTCCGCAACTTCGCCGCCGCGAAGGTGGGCGACGGGCTGGTGGCGCGGGCGAAGGTGATCAGCAACCACATGCACAAGGGCCACAAATTCGTGGTGCTGGATGCGTTGGTGGTGGCCAACGGCACCACGGCGATCGCGCGGGTGGAGCATACGGCGATCTATCTGCCGCGGCAGGTGGCGGCTGCCTAAGGAAGCGGTTCTTTTTTGAAAAAAAGAACCAAAAAACTTTTATTCGTTTGCGTCGTGGCTAGCCCGGGCGCAAACGAATAAAGTCTTTTTGCTTCTTTTTCTTCAGAAAAAGAAGGCCTTGCTTACTTCCCTGCATCCGACCCAAACCGAGCCTGCCGCGCCTGCAGCACCCGGATCGCCACCAGCGCGGCGCCGATCACCAGGAAGCTCACGCCCGTGGTCACCGTGCCCAACGCGTAGATATCCGGCTTGGTCACCGTCGTCATCAGCCCCTGCAACTCCAGCGGCAGCGTGTTGACGGACCCGATGGCCTGGCTCGACCGCGCCAGCTCATCCCAGGACAGCGTGAAGCCGAACAGCCCGATTCCCACCACAGAGGGCAGGATGATCGGCAGCACCACGTGCCGGAAGCTCTGCCAGGATGTGGCGCCAAGGTCACGGGCCGCTTCCTCCAGCCTGCCGTCGAAGCGGTTGAACACCGCGAACATGATCAGCAGGCCGAACGGCAGCGTCCAGGTCAGGTGCGCGCCGAGGCCGGAGGTGTAGAGCCCCATCGCCGTGGTCCAGTCCTCCACGCCCCAGGCATTCACGAGGTCGTCGATCAGGCGGAACTGCAGCGCGATGCCCAGCGAGGTGACGATCGAAGGCACGATCAGGCTGGCGATGGCGGTGTAGAGCAGCACGGCACCCCCCGGCAGCCTGCGGCGGAACGCCATGCCGGCGGCCACCGACATCACCACCGTGATCGCCATCGCCAGCAACCCCAACCGCATCGAGCGGCCGAAGGCGGCGCCGATATCCACGATGCCGCCGCCAGCGAACAGCTTCCTGAACCAGTGCAGCGAAACGCCGCTCATCGGGAAGGTCAGCCCGCCCTCCGGCCCCTGGAAAGACAGCACCAGGATGGTCAGCGTGGGGCCGTACAGGAACAGCACATAGGCCCAGAACAGCGCCCCCAGCGCCCAGAACCCGATTCCCCGGCGCCTCACAGCTCCTTCCTCACATCCACCAGCCGGCTCAACGCCGCGATGATCAGCCCGGTGGCCACCAGCAGGATCACCGCATTGGCCGCCGCGGCGGGGAATTGCAGCGCGTCCAGCCGGGTTTGGATCACCTTGCCGGCGGAGGCGATCTGCTGCCCGCCCATCACGCCGATCGTCACGTAGTCACCCATCACGATGGTGATGACAAAGATCGAGCCGATGACGATCCCAGGCTTGGAAAGCGGGATCACCACGTTCCACAGCGTCTGCCACGCGCTGGCCCCGGCATCGTGGGCGGCTTCCAGCAGCCGCCGGTCGATGCGCAGCATGGCGTTGAACACCGGCACCACCATGAAGAAGGTGAACAGGTGCACCAGCGCCAGCACCACGGCGAACTCGCTGAACAGCAGCCATTCCAGTGGCTTCTCCACCACGCCTGCTTCCACCAGCCCGCGATTCACCACCCCGTTGCGCCCCAGCAGCGGAATCCAGGAGATCATGCGGATCACGTTGGAGGTCCAGAACGGGATCGTGCACAGCAGCGACAGCGCCACCTGCCAGGTGCGATCCCGCACATGGAACGCCAGGAAATAGGCAATGGCGAAGCCGAGCACGAGCGTGATCGCCCACACCATCCCCACCAGGCGCAGCGTCTGCCAGTAGGTCTTCAGCGTGGTGCAAAGCGAGGGCATCTGCGCGAGGCAGCCCTCGAAGCTCTCCACGTAGCCGCGCACGGTGAAGGCCGGGATGATCTCGTATTCGTTGTAATCCCAGAAGCTGACCATCACGACGAGTGCCAACGGCAGCAGGAAGAACAGCGCGAACACCAGCATCATCGGCCCGGCCTGCAGCCAGGCGACCAAGGCGCGGCGGGTTTCAACCCGCCGCGCCTGAATTTGCCTGAGCTGGGCCGCGCGATCAGGCAGCGATGAACTCATTCCACTTCCTGACCATGTAGTCGTTCTCGTCCATCACCGCGTTCCAGCAGGCCACCGCGCCCATGCGGTCGTTGTAGGAACCGCCATCGCGCACGGAACCCGCCTTCTCCAGCAGGCCGCCATCCGGTCCCTTGATGTCCTGCGCCGCCGGCTTGCCTTCCATCCAGTAATCCCACTCATACGGCGCCATGCTCGCCTTGGCGGTGGAAAGCACGGCCGAGTAGTAGCCCTGGCGGTTGAGGTAGGCGCCGGCCCAGCCGGAGAGGAACCAGTTCACGAACTCATAGGCCATGTCGAGCTTGCGGCCCGACGCGCCCTTGGAGACGCAGAAGCCCGAAGCCCAGGAGCGATAGCCCTCCTTCAGCGGCTGGAAGGTGCAGGGAATGCCCATGGAGCGCACCTTGGTCACGGCCGGCGACCACATGGACTGGATGACCGTCTCGCCGGAGGCCATCAGGTTCACGCTCTCGTTGAAGTCCTTCCAGAACGCGCGGAACTGGCCGGCCTTCTTCGCCTCGGTCAGAACCTTCATGGTCAGGTCGATCTCGGCGCGGGTCATGTTGCCCTTGTCGGCATATTTGTACTGGCCGGTGGCTTCCACCACCATCGCCGCGTCCATGATGCCGATGGAGGGGATGTTCAGGATCGAGGCCTTGCCCTTGAACTCCGGGTTCAGCAGCTCGGCCCAGGAGGTGATCGGCCGCTTGATCAGGTCCGGCCGGATGCCCAGCGTATCGGCGTTGTACACCGTCGGGATCAGCGTCACGAACTCGGTGGGCGTGGCCGAGAAGGTCTTGGCGCTGGCGCCGGTGAGGTACAGCACCTTCCACGGCGCGGTGCCCTGGCCGCCGATCTTCTTGCCATTGGGCAGCTCGCCCTTGGTGAAGACCGGGGTGATGTTGTTGAATTCCTTGATCTTGCGCGCACTCAGCGGCTGGATGTTGCCCGACGGGATGAGCTTCTTGAGCGAGAAGTATTCCGTGTCCAGCACGTCGAACGAATTCGGCTGCGTCACCACGCGCTTGGTCACATCATCCGTGGTCACGGTGATGTATTCGATCTTGATGCCGGTATCGGCCAGGCACTGCTTGGAAATATCGTCTCCGGCATTCACCGCGGTGCCGAGGTAGCGCAGCACCTTCGGTTCCTGGCTGTGCACGGCGGGGGCGAACAGCGTGCCGGCGGCAAGCCCGCCTAGCGCGCCGCGGCGCGTGAGTTTGCTGCGAAGCATGGGCCCAGTACTCCTGTTGTTGGGGTGTGTTGGCCGGTCACTGCAGCGCATGCGCTGCCTCCGGCTCCCAGCCGACGGACACGGCATCGCCCGGTGCCAGCGGCGCCGCGTCGAAGCTGTCATCCGGGATCTGGGCGGTAAGCTCGGTGCCGTCCGCCAGGGTGGCGGTCACCAGGATGAAGCTGCCCTGGTATTCCAGCGCAGCGACGGTCGCGGCCAGGCCCTCGCCGCCCTTGGCCAGGCGCAGCCGGTCGCCGCGCACGGCGATGCTGCCGCCCTGCCACGGGATCACGTTGTGCCCGCCGATGAAGCCGGCCACGAAGGCGGTGCGCGGCCGGTTGAACACCTCGCGCGGCGGGCCGGCCTGCTCGATCCGGCCCTGGTTCATCACCACCACCAGGTCGGCCAGCGCCATCGCCTCCTCCTGGCTGTGCGTCACATGGATGAAGGTGATGCCGATCCGCCGCTGCAGCCGTCGCAGCTCCGCCCGCATCCGCACACGCAGGAACGGATCCAGCGCCGAAAGCGGCTCATCCAGCAGCAGCACCTGGGGTTCGGTGATCAGCGCCCGCGCCAGCGCCACGCGCTGCTGCTGGCCGCCCGAAAGCTGCGCCGGCATGCGCGCCTCGTATTCCTGCATCGCCACCACGCCGAGCAGCTCGCGCGCCCGCGCCCAGCGCTCCTGCTTGCCCACGCCGCGCATCTTCAACGCGAAGGCCACGTTGTCGAGCACCGAGAGATGCGGGAACAGCGCGTAGGACTGGAACATCAGCGCCGTGCCCCGCGCCCGCGGCGGCAGGTCGGTCACGTTGCGGGCGCCGAACAGCACGTCGCCGGAGGAAACGCTCTCATGCCCGGCCACGATGCGCAGCGTGGTGGTCTTGCCGCAGCCAGACGGGCCCAGCAGGCAGCAATAGCTGCCGGCCGGCACCATCAGGTCGACATCGTCCAGCGCAATCGCCGGGCCAAAGCTGCGCCCGACCTTGACCAGTTCCACCGAAACGCCGCGGGGCGCTTGTTCATTCATCGTCCGGCACGCCAAAGTCTCACGGCATGCCAAAGCAATCCCTGTGCCACTGATTTGAGCCGGTCAGGAACCGGATTTGCCCCCGAACGATCCGATTCCGTTCAACCCGCGTCGCTTTCCTGGGCAGATGCCGGAAAATGCGGCCCGTTCAAGCCAGCGCGGGCTGCAGCCTTGGCTTCGGCTTGCTGTCCGCCCCGAACACCATCTGCACCACACCGGCGATCAGCCCGATGGTCACGCCCAGCTGCCATGCCCGGTCGTAGCTGCCCAGAGATTGCAGGATCAGCCCGCCGCCATAGGCGCCCAGGAAGCTGCCCATCTGGTGGCTCAGGAACGCCAGGCTCGTCACGGTTGCCATGAAGCGCAGCCCGAACATCTGGGAGACGAGGCCGGCCGTCAGCGGCGAGACCCCCATCCACAGCATGCCCATCGTCGCCGCGAAGACCAGCGTCGTCACCGGGCTGGGCGGGAACACGAAGAACAAAGCAATCGCGATGCTGCGCAGCACATACAGCAGCCCCAGCATGACGTGCTTGGGATAGATGCCGCCCAGCCAGCCCCACATATAGGCGCCGGCGATATTGAACCCGCCGATCACCGCCAGGGACTGCGCCGACAGCATCGGATCCATCCCGCACATGGCGAGGTAGGTCGGCAGATGCGTGGTCAGGAACACCAGCTGCAGCCCGCACACCAGGTAGGCACCGGCCATCACCAGGAAGGCCCGCCGCTGCATCGCCGCGCGCAGCACCTCGCCAAAGCTGGTCGCCTCGCCCCGGCGCGTCGGCACCGGCACCTCGTCCGCCCGCCCCATCACGAAGGCCGCCGGCAGCATCAGCAGCGCGAGGCCGAACATCGCCCACATCGCCACCTGCCAGCCCTGCGGATGGGTCATCAGCGCCTGCGCCATCGGTGCGGCGATCAGCGTGCCCAGCGACCCGCCGGCCGAGACGATCCCCAGCGCCCGGCTGCGCTGCGCCTCTGGCACCGACCGCGCCGCGGCGGAAAGGTTCAGGCTGGCCGCGGTGCAGGAAAGCGCGATGCCCAGCAGCGGCCCCGTCCCCAACGTGAGCCACAGCGGCCCGGTGGCGAACACCGCGCACAATATGCCCGCCGCATACAGCACCGCCCCGGTCATGGAGACCTTGCGGAACCCGTAGCGGTCCGCCAACGCGCCCACGAAGGGCTGGGACAGCCCCCACACCACGTTCTGCACCGCCACGGAGAAGGTGAAATCCGCCACCGTGATCCCGCTGACCGTCATCGGCTGCATGAACAGCCCCAGGCTCTGCCGGATACCCATGGCGAGCGAGAGCAGGATTGCCGCCCCGACCATGATCGGCCAGGCACGAACAGTGGTGTGCGAGGCCATTGCGGCCCTCCCTTCCCCAAGCCCGGCCACGCTAGGCGCCGCCGCAAGCCCGCCGCAAGCCAACACCTCGCCCCCGGCATGCGCGCCCCGCCGATGTGGCATGCTTGTGCCGCGCCCGCGCCCATGCCAACTGCCCGCGCATGAACACCCCCCGCCCCGTCGGCGCCCTCCTGGCCGAAGCCGCCGCCACCCTGGCCGAAGCCGGCATCGAGGCCCCCGCCCGAGAGGCCCGCCTGCTGCTGCTGCACGCAATCGGCCGCCCCGCCACCGCCCTGCTCGACCGCGCCGAGCCCATCCACGCCCCCGCCCTCGCCCCCCTCGTCGCCCGCCGCGCCGCCCGCGAGCCCATGGCCCTGATCCTCGGCCGCCAGGGCTTCTGGACGCTGGATCTGGAGGTCTCGCCCGACACCCTCATCCCCCGCGCGGATTCGGAAGCCATCGTGGAAGCCGCCCTGGCCGCCGCCCCCGCCCCGCGCCGGGTGCTGGATCTCGGCACCGGCACCGGCTGCCTGCTGCTCGCCGTGCTCAGCGAACGCCCCGGGGCCTGGGGCCTGGGCATCGACCTCTCGCCCGACGCCGCGGCGCTGGCCGCCCGCAACGCCCGCAGCACCGGCCTCGCCGCCCGCGCCACCTTCCTCGCCGCCGACTGGTCCGCCCCCCTGTCAAACGCCGCCCGATTCGACCTCGTCCTCTCCAACCCGCCCTACATCCCCACCCCAGACCTGGCCGGCCTGATGCCGGAAGTCCTCGCCCACGAGCCCCCGCGCGCGCTGGATGGCGGGCCCGATGGTCTGGCCGCCTATCGCCACATCATCGCCACCCTGCCCACGCTGCTCGCCCCCGGCGGCGTGGCCGTGCTGGAGGTTGGAATCGGCCAGGCCGCGGAGGTGGAAGCCCTGGCCCGCGCCATGGGCCTCCCCCATCTGGCCACCCGCCTCGACCTCGCCGGCATCCCGCGCGCCGTCGTGCTGGCCGCCCGGGACCCGATGGCCTGAAAAAACGTTTGGCAGGCGCGGATGCCTTCGGTAGCTTGCGACTCGCGTGGCGGGGGCAAGCCCTGCAGGCCCCATTATGCGACAGCGCATTCTGCGCCATCGCGGGACCGTAGAGACCACGCGGAAGCCCATGGAACACGATTGCCTGCACGCCCCGCGTGGCACGCAGGACATGGCATCGGATGGCCGGAGCCGGACCGCGGGGACTGCCCCCACGGGCGCCGGCCGAACACAGGAAAGCGCTTCACACGCCTATGAACATGAAACGCGCACGGGGACGTAACTTTCGCAGCGGTGGCGGCGGGGGCGGTGGTGGCGGAGGCGGCGGCGGCGGCGGTGGGGGCGGCCCGGTTCGCCACCACAGCGGCGGCGGCAACATTCCGCTCAACCGCAACCACACCTTCGATAGCAGCGGGCCGGATCTGCGCGTGCGCGGCACCGCCCAGCAGCTGTTCGAGAAATACCTCCAGCTTGGCCGCGACGCCTCCGGTTCCGGCGACCGCGTGATGGCGGAAGCCTATTTCCAGCATGCGGAGCACTACTTCCGCATCGTCAACGCCATGAACCAGGCGGCCCAGCAGCAGCATGGCGGCCCGCCGCAGCCGCCGCGCCACCACCGCGACAATGATGGCCGAGACGGCGAAGGCTCCGGCGACGAAGCCGAAGTCCAGCAGCCCTCCGGCTACGGCGACCAGCCCGGCGCCCAGGTCGAGGTCCGCGCGATCCCGATCGCCACGGCACCCACCGAGGACTGACCCTCAAGCGGCTTCCTTGCCCATCCCCCGCCCCCCTGGCATCGTCTTGCGAAAGTCAGGGAGGCGGCAATGGACTTCACAGGCAAGGTGGCCATCGTTACGGGCGGTGCCAACGGCATCGGCCAGGCGGTCGCGCAGAGTTTCGCAGCAAGCGGCGCCCGCGGCGTGCTGGTCGTCGATCGTGATGCCACGGCCGGCGAGGCCACAGCCGCCGCCATCCGCGCCACCGGCGCCCACGCCCTGTTTACCGCCGCCGACGTCACCCAATCCGCCGATGTGCGCGCCTACGTCCAGCTCGCGCTGGATACCTGGGGCACGATCGACTGCTTCCACAACAACGCCGGCATCGAGGGCAAGATCGCCGTCACCGCCGAATACGACGAAGCCGTGTTCGACAGCGTGATGGCGGTGAACGTGAAGGGCGTCTTCCTCGGCCTGAGGCACGTCCTGCCCGTGATGCTGAAGCAGGGCCACGGCGCGGTGGTGAACACCGCCTCCGTCGCCGGCCTGTTCGGCACGCCCGGCATGCCCGCCTATGTCGCCAGCAAGCACGCCGTGATGGGCCTCACCAAGGTCGCCGCCGGCGAGGTCGGGCCGCAGGGCATCCGCGTCAACGCCGTCTGCCCCGGCCCGATCGACACCCGCATGGTGCGGGACATCGCCAAGCAGGTCTCGCCCAACAACCCGGAGCAGGTCGAAGCCCGCTACGCCGGCTCCATCCCGCTGCGCCGCTACGGCACCGCGCAGGAGGTGGCGAACCTCGTGCTGTTCCTCTGCTCCGACCTCGCCGGCAACATCACCGGCGCGCAATACGTGGTGGATGGCGGCCGCAGCGCCGCCCCCGCCGGCGTCGCCAGCTCGATCGTGGAATAGCACGATGGAAGGCCTGCTGCGGGGCCGCCGCGCCCTGGTCACCGGCGCGGGCTCGGGCATCGGCGAGGGCATCGCGCTCGCCATGTCCCGCGCCGGCGCCTTCATCATCGCCACCGACGTGAACGGCGAGGCCGCGATGCGCACCGCCGCGAAAATCGGCGCGGATGCAGCGGCCTTCCAACTCGACGTCACCAACCGCCCCGACGTCGATGCCCTCGCCCAGCGCATCCAGGTCGAACTCGGCCCGATCGACACGCTGGTGAACAACGCCGGCATCATCCGCCGCGGCAAGGTGGAAGACCCCACCACGCGGGAGGACTGGGACGCCACGCTCGCAGTGAACCTGGACGGCGTCTTCAACATGGTCACCGGCTTCCTGGCCCAGCTGAAAGCGACGAAGGGCTGCATCATCAACATCGGCAGCATCCAGAGCTTCGTCGCCCTGCCCAATTCCGCCGCCTACACCGCCAGCAAGGCCGCCGTGCGCGGCCTCACCCAGCATTTGGCCACCGAACTCTCCCCCCAGGGCGTGCGCGTCAACGCCATCGGCCCCGGCCTCATCGCCACGCCGCTCAACGAGCGCGCGCGCCAGAACCCGGACTACATGGCCAATTTCGCCACCCGCATCCCGATGGGCCGCGTCGGCACGCCAGACGACATCGCCGGCCCCGCCGTGTTCCTGGCCAGTGACCTCGCCCGCTACGTCACCGGCATCACCATGCCGGTGGATGGCGGCTTCCTCTCCTACTGATCAGAGGCTTGATCATGGACATACTCGCCCTCCAAGCCACCGAACTGCGCCAGCGCATCGGCACCAAGGAGATCTCGCCCGTCGAGCTGCTGGAGGCCTGCATCGAGCGCATCATCGCGCTGAACCCCGCCACCAACGCCATCACCGGCACCGACGTGGCCGAGGCACGGCGCGTGGCGAAAACCGCCGAACAGGCCGTCCGCCGCGGCGAGCCGCTCGGCCTGCTGCACGGCCTGCCCACGGGGATCAAGGACCTGCACGAAACCGGCGGCCTGCTCACCACCTACGGCTCCCCGCTGCACGCCAACGACGTGCCGGAATTCGATTGCGCCATGGTCGCCAACGTGCGCGCCGAAGGTGCCGTGATCCTGTGCAAAACCAACGTCCCGGAATTCGGCGCCGGCGCCAACAGCCGCAACCCGGTCTGGGGAGCCACCGGCAACCCGTTCAACCCCGCGCTCAACCCCGGCGGCTCCTCCGGCGGCTCCGCCGTGGCGCTCGCCACCGACATGCTGCCGGTCTGCACGGGCTCAGACACTGGCGGCTCCCTGCGCATCCCCGCCGCCATCTGCGGCGTCGTCGGCTTCCGCCCCTCCCCCGGCGTGGTGCCCATGGACAAGCGCCCGCATGGCTGGTCCGCCATCTCCGTCCTCGGCCCGATGGGCAAGACCGTCGCCGACACCCGCCTCCTGCTCGCCGCCCAGGCCGCCATGGACGACCGCGAGCCGCTCGGCTTCCCTGTTGCGCGCGAGCAGATCCTCGCCCCCCGCCCCGCCGATCTCGGCTCCCTGCGCGTCGCCTGGACCGAGGATTTCGGCCAGGCCCCGGTCGGCAGCGAAATCCGCCAGGCCATGCGCGAGAAGATGGCGGCGATGTCCCACCTCTTCGCCGCCTGCGACCACGTCGCCATCGACATGGGCGAGGCCGATCGCTGCTTCGACGTGGTGCGCGCCCAAGGCTTCGTCGCCCGCTACCAGGCGCAATATGAGCAAGACCCCAGCCTCCTCGGCCCCAACATCCGCGCCAACTACGAGATCGGCGCCAAGATGACCCTGGCCGACGCCGCCTGGGCCGCCGGCGAGCAGACCCGCCTCTTCCGCCGCTTCCAAACCCTCTACCGCGACTACGACCTGGTGCTCTCCCCCACCGTCCCGGTCACGCCCTTCCCCTGGACCCAGCTCTATCTGGAGGAGCTGGAAGGCGTGAAGCTGCGCAACTACTACCACTGGCTGGCGCTCACCTACGACGTCACGCTGGTCACCAACCCCGCCATCTCGCTCCCCTGCGGCACCGATCCTATGGGCATGCCCTTCGGCCTGCAGGTCACCGGCCGCTTCCGCGGCGACCTCGCCTTGCTCGATGCCGCGCAATCCATGGAAAGCGCCTTCAACCGCATCCCCGGCCTCGCCCGCCCGCGCCCGGACCTCGCGAAACTCGCCACCCCCCACCCGGCCCTGGCCGCCTTCGCCACCCACCGCAGCACCCACGCCCACGCCCGCCCCATCGCCGAACAGGCCGCATGACCTGAATCAAGGCACGCCCTCCGCGCGCAGCCCAAACTGCGCCGCGGAGGGCCACCCATGACCGACCGCCTCGCCGCCTACGCGCGCCGCGCCGTGCCGCGCTACACCAGCTACCCCACCGCGCCGCATTTCCGCGAGGATTTCGCCCCCGCCACCTATGCCGACTGGCTGCGCCGCACCGACCCCGCCCAGCCCGTCTCGCTCTACCTGCACGTGCCCTTCTGCCGCCAGGTCTGCTCCTATTGCGGCTGCAACATGAAGCTCGCCGCCAGCTACGCCCCCATTGCCGCCTATGCCGAGGCGCTGCACGCCGAGATCGACCTCGTCGTCGCCCTCCTCCCCCGCGGCATCAAGGTGACCCACCTCGCCTGGGGCGGCGGCACCCCCACGGCGCTCGCGCCCGACGACCTCGCCGCCCTCATGGACCGCCTGCGCCACCACTTCACCTTCCTGCCCGAAGCCGAACTCTCCATCGAGAGCGACCCCCGCACCCTCACCCCCGAGATGGCCGCCCGCATCGGCGCGCTCGGCTTCACCCGCGCCAGCTTCGGCGTGCAGGAATTCGACCCCAAGGTGCAGCAGGCCATCAACCGCATCCAACCGCCCGACATGGTCGCTCGCGCCGTCGATGCCCTGCGCGCCGCCGGCGTCGCC
>CANHKG010000160.1 GCA_947460455.1 Rhodospirillales bacterium
GATTCGCACCACTGGCTGATCCTGCACGGCCGCTACGTCTGCAAGGCGCGCCGGCCTGAATGCTGGCGCTGCGTCGCCACCCAGTGGTGCCGCTACCCGGAAAAATCCCCGCCGCCCGGCTAATCCTGCGGCGGGATGGTGCGCAGATAGGCAATCAGCGCCTTCATGTCCTCGGCATCGATCTTCGCGTAGTAGGCATATCCCATCGGCGGAAACATCGCCCGCCCATCCCTGGAAACACCCTGGCGGACGGCGCGCTCAATCTCGGCATCGCTCCAATCGCCGATGCCGTGCTCCGTGCTGGAGCTGATGTTGCGCGCCACCGAAACGCCCCAGGGCCCAGGGAAGGGCTGCCCACCCCGGCCGGTCTGCGTCCAGTCCCGCGCCCCCTTGGCCAGCGGGGTATGGCATTCGATGCAGTGCCCCACCGGCCCGGCGAGATAGGCGCCATAGGCCACCAGGTCACTGCGCGGCGGCGCCTGCACGCCGGCCACCGGCGGGCCGTAGCTGGCCGGCAGCGAAATCTTCCAGGTGGATTGCCCCACCGCGTTGCGCACCGCCGGCACGCTGCGCAGATAGGCGATGATCGCCGCCGTGTCGGCATCCGACAGCTTGCGATAGAGCTCGAACGGCATCGGCGGCCCCATCAGCCGGCCGTCGCGGCGAATGCCCTCGCGGATGGCGCGCGCGATCTCGGCATCCGTCCAGGCGCCGATCCCGGTCTCGCGGTCCGGCGTGATGTTGGCGGCCACGGCGCGGAAGGCCGGGTTCTCTT
The DNA here is from genome assembly GCA_947460455.1 of Rhodospirillales bacterium. Classification (GTDB taxonomy): domain Bacteria; phylum Pseudomonadota; class Alphaproteobacteria; order Acetobacterales; family Acetobacteraceae; genus CAMDGX01. Next base: position 776 of record CANHKG010000160.1, read on the forward strand.
CCATGAAGCCGCCGGCGAGGTTCTTCTCCGCCACCTTGCCCTGCGGCCCGTTCGGGGTATGGCAATTGCCGCACCCGGCGATCCCCTCCACCAGAATGCGCCCGCGCGCCACCGCCTCGGGGCTGGGCTGCGCCCCGGCCGGGGCGGCCAGGGCCAGTGCCGCAAGGGCCAACGTTGCAAAGGCCAATGCGGTTCGCTTCATTCCGTCCCCCCTGGATCGGCCCGGGCGGGCCGCGCCGTTCGTTACGTATGCAGGCTGCCCATTCGGCGAAACCAGCGCAACCCGCCCGCCCATTCAATCTTCGGTTAAGCAAGCTCCCGCAAAATGCACCCGGGCTGCCCCACCGGCGGCCACAAGGACGGGCGAATGGCGGGCAAGCAGGGCGGCAAGGGCCGCGCCGTGATCATCAAGAAAGAGGAAGTCATCGAGGGCGGCCACCACGGTGGCGCCTGGAAGGTGGCCTATGCCGACTTCGTTACCGCGATGATGGCGTTCTTCCTGCTGATGTGGCTGCTCAACGCCACCACGGAGGAACAGCGCCGCGGCCTCGCGGACTATTTCACCCCCACCAATGTCATGAGCCAGGGCTCCTCCGGCAGCGGGCGCATCTTCGGCGGCCGCACCCCCTATGAGCGCGGCGAGCTGGTCAGCGATCGCGGCGCCAAGTCCGTCGTGCCCGGCCAGGCCGAGCAGGTGAACGACCAGGACGACCCCGAATACGACCAGGCCCCCAACGCCAGCACCCGCGGCGCCGCCGAGGACCAGCGCCGGCCAGAGGGCAACCAGCCAGACCCCGGCGGCGGCAAGGGCACCCGTGCCAGCGCCCAGGCCGGTGCACGCGAATCCGGCGGCGGCACCGCGGCTGTCGCCTCCCCCAACCAGGCCCAGGCCCTCGGCCAGGCCCAGCGCCTCGCCAATGCCGGCTCGGGCACGCAATCCTCCACCCCCACCGTGCTCGGCCGCCCGATCGACGACGCCGCCATGCGCGCCGAGATGGAGCGGCGGGAGCGCGAATCCTTCGACCAGGCCGCCGAGCAGATGCGCGATGCCGTGCGCAACGACCCCTCGCTGCAAGACCTCGCCAACCAGCTCGCCATCGACCAGACGCCGGAAGGCCTGCGCATCCAGCTGCTGGACGAAGACCGCTCGCCGATGTTCGCCTCCGGCTCCGCCGTGCTGAACGAACGCGCCCGCGCCCTGCTGATGAAGGTGGCGCCCGTGGTGGCGAAGATGAACCAGCGCCTGTCCATCGCCGGCCACACCGATGCCACGCCCTTCCGCGGCAGCGACCGCAGCAACTGGGAACTCTCCGCCGAGCGCGCCAACGCCACCCGCCGCCTGCTGGTGGAACAGGGCATCGCCGAGCAGCGCCTGCGCAGCGTCACCGGCAACGCAGACCGCGACCCGCTGCTGCCCGCCGACCCCTTCGCCGCCGTCAACCGCCGCATCGCCATCACCGTGCTGCGCGACGCCAAAGGCACCCCATGACCCCCCGCACCCGCCTCGGCCGAAGGTAGCCCCGCCCCATGCTCGTAATCGGCGGCCTCGCCTTCCTGATGTTCTGCGTCTTCGGCAGCTATGTGGTGCACGGCGGCAAGTTCGGCACCATCATGGGCGCGCTGCCGTTCGAGGTGTGGTCGATCGGCGGCGCCGCCGTCGGCACCTTCCTGATGTCCAACAGCATGCACGACGTGAAGCACACGCTGCATGGCTTCGGGAAAATCATGAAGGGCGCCAGCTACAAGAAGCAGGACTACATGGACCTGCTGTGCCTGCTGTACTACTTCGTGCGCCTGGCCAGCACCAAGGGCGCCATGGCGCTGGAGGCGCATATCGAAAAACCGGCAGAAAGCGCCGCCTTCCAGAAATTCCCGGCCATCCTGAAGAACCACCACGCCACGAGCATGGTGTGCGACTACCTGCGCATGGTGGGCATGAACGCCGACGACCCCAACCAGATCGAAGACCTGATGACGCGGGAGCTGAAGAAAACCCTCGCCGAGGAGTTGCACCCCTCCCACGCGCTGCAAAGCATCGCCGACGCGCTGCCGGCGCTGGGCATCGTGGCCGCGGTGCTGGGCGTCATCAAGACCATGGGCTCCATCAACGAGCCGCCGGCGGTGCTCGGCGGCATGATCGGCGGCGCGCTCGTCGGCACCTTCATGGGCGTGCTGATGGCCTATGGCATGGTCGGGCCCTGCGCCACGCGCCTCAAGGGCGTGGTGGAGGAGGAATCGAAATACTACGATGTGATCCGCGCCGTGCTGGTGGCTCACCTGCACGGCAACGCACCGCAGGTCAGCGTGGAGACCGGGCGCAAGATGGCCCCCAACCAGCACATGCCCAGCTTCGGGGAGCTGGAGGCGGCGGTGCAGAACCTGCAGATCGCCTGATCCACCCCGCCCACCATTCCATCCCTGGGGCGGGAACGTCTGCCCCCCGCCACCGTTTCCCGGGCGCGCCGGGGATTCCCCCCCGGGTGCCGCCGCCCCGAAAGGAAACCGTGTCGAAACCCGCGCCCGAACCCAGCATGGTCCAGCTTGCGGAACGCACCGCCAGGCGCCAAGCGCCCTCCCTGCCAGGCCAGAAGCGCCGGCTGCGCGAAATGCGCCGCGTGCGCATTGCCGTGGCGATGCTCGGCGGCAGCGCCCTGATCTATCTCTGGCTGCTGCTGGCCTGAACGGCGCGCCGCTGCCCCGTTGACCCCGCCGCCGGGGCCGGGGATGCTGGCGCCAACGTCCGCCAAAGCAACGGGAGTGCACCCGCACCTTCTCCTGCCGCCGCGGGCATGCCCCCGGCCCAGGAGCGACGGCGATGATCCTAGACCCCGACAACCAGCGCGTGCTGGACATGATCAAGGCCGCCGGCCGGCCGCCCTTCAACACCCTCTCGCCCGACGAGGCGCGCGGCTTCTTCGCCGGCGGCCGCACCGTGATGCAGCCAGAGCCCGCCGAAGTGGCGGAAGTGCGCAACCTGGAAGCCCCCGGCCCCAACGGCCCCGTGCGCCTGCGCCTCTACCGCGCCATGGGCAGCGCCCCCGGTGCCGTGCTGCCGGTGCTGATCTACTACCACGGCGGCGGCTGGGTGCTGGGCGACCTCGACAGCCACGACCAGGCCTGCCGCGCCATCGCCAACGCCGCCGGCTGCTGCGTGGTGGCGGTGGATTACCGCCTGGCCCCGGAAGTGAAGTTCCCCGGCGCCATCTCCGATTCCGCGGCCGCCACCCGCTGGATCCTGGCCAACGCCGCCGACCTCGCCATCGACCCCGCCCGCGCGGCCGTGGGCGGTGACAGCGCCGGCGGCAACATCGCCGCCGTGATGGCGCTGATGTCGCGCGACGCCTACCTGCCCCAGATCGCCTTCCAGCTGCTGATCTACCCCGTGACGGACATGGGCATGGGCCACGAGAGCTACCAGCGCATCAAGGAAGGCTACCCGCTGGTCGCCTCCACGATGAAGTGGTTCATCGACCACTACCTCCCCTCCCCGTCGGACGTGGCGGACTGGCGCGCCTCCCCCCTGCGCGCCGCCTCCCTGGCCGGTACCGCGCCTGCCATGGTCATCACCTGCGCGCACGACCCGCTGTGCGACGAAGGCGTGGACTACGCCAAGCGCCTCGATCGCGAAGGCGTGCCTGTTACGCACGTGCACTACAACGACCAGATGCACGGCTTCCTCACCATGGGAAAGCTGATCCGCGCCTCGCAATCGCTGATCGACACGATGGCGGTCGCGCTCAAGCGCGCGTGGAACTGACGACGCTCAAGCGCGCCTGGAACTGAGAACGCGCCCGAACGGGCGCCCATAAACGGAGGAAACAATGGCCGGAATCCTGGCTGGCAAGACCGCGCTCGTCACGGGCGGCGCCTCGGGCATCGGGCGCGCCACCGCCCTCGCCATGGCGCGGGAAGGCGCGCGCGTCGCCGTCTCCGATCTCACGGAGGAAAGTGCCGCCGCCACCGTGGCGCTCATCAACCAGGCCGGCGGCCAGGCCATCGCCATCGGTGGCGACGTGGCCAAGGAAGCCGACGTGGAGGCCATGGTCGCCCGCACCATCGCCGCCTTCGGCCGGCTGGACTGCGCCTTCAACAACGCCGGCATCTCGCCGCGCAACGTCGGCCCCACCGGCCAGCGCACGCATGAGATGAGCCAGGCGAGCTTCGACGCCATGCTGGCCGTGAACCTCACCGGCGTGTTCCTGTGCATGAAGCACGAGATCCCGCACATGCTGGCCCAAGGCGGCGGCAGCATCGTCAACACCGCCTCCATCGCCGGCCTGATCGGGCTGCCCTCGGCCACCAACTACGTCGCCTCCAAGCACGGCGTGGTCGGCATCACCAAGACCGCGGCGATGGAATACGCCAAGGACAACATCCGGGTGAACTGCGTGAACCCCGGCTACATCAAAACGCCGATGACCGACCCGACCATGGCCGAGCGCTACGATACGCTGATGACCAAGGTGCCGATGAACCGCCTGGGCACCGCCGACGAAATCGCCGAGGCCGTGGTGTGGATGCTGTCAGACCGCGCCAGCTTCATGACCGGCGCAAGCCACATCATCGATGGTGGCTACTACGCGGCATAAGGAAGACTCTTCTTTTTTCTGAAGAAAAAAGAAGCAAAAAGACTTCCCGAATTTGGTGCGGAGAATATGCATTCTCCGCACCAAACAGGGAAAAGTTTTTTGGTTCTTTTTTTCAAAAAAGAACCGCTTCCTTCCTCACGCGCCGATGATGTCCCCGAAGCGCTCCCAGGTATCCTTCTTCCAGCGCGCCAGCTGAAGCTGCTTCAGCGGCCGGAAGTCGGTCGGCGTGGTCGCCGCCGTCATGCCCGGCAGCAGCAGCGGCAGCGCCACCCGCTTCACGTTCGACGCCTGCTTCATGATGTTCTCACGCGAGAAATCCTCCCCGCACTGCTTCAGCACGATGTGCATCAGGGTCGCCACGCTGTAGGCGTACACGTAGTTGGCGTCGGTGGTGTCGCCGTCCGGCAGGTATTTCGCCATGAACTCGCGCCACTCCTTCATGTCTGGCGCGTCCTTGAAGTCCGGGTCGGTGGGGTCCTTCAGGTATTGGGAGGTAATCACCCCTTCCGCCTTCTCAGGCCCCGCCGGCGTGATGGTGGAGGCGATGGAGGCCGAGACGTTGGACATGATGTGCAGCGGCTTCCAGCCGATGTCGAACGCCTTGCGGATCACCTGGGCGGAGAATTTCGGGATCGCGCCCGTTACCAGCACCTCGGCCCCGCTGTCCTTCATCGTCACCACCTGGCTGTCCACCGTGGCGTCAGACGCCTCATAGGTAACAACCTTGATGAAGGTCTTGTCGAAGTCCTTGCCGTAGACGTCCTGCAACCCGTGAAGGTAGTCCTTGCCGAAATCGTCGTTCTGGTAGATCAGCGCCGCCTTGGCATTCGGCCGCTGTTGCTTGATGTACTTGCCGTAGATCTGCGCCTCGGTGCGGTAGCTGGGCGCGTAGCCGATCGTCCAGGGGAAGGCCTTGTAGTCGCCCCACTTGTCCGCGCTGGTCGCCAGGAACAGATGCGGCACCTTGCGCTGGTTCATGTAGCGATGGATGGCCGTGTTGGTCGGCGTACCCAGCGGGTTGAACAGGAAGGCCACCTGCTCCTGCTCCACCAGCCGCCGCGCCTGCTCCACCGTCTTGGCCGGGTTGTAACCATCGTCGAGCGAGATGAAATTGATCTTCCGCCCGGCCACGCCGCCCATGTCGTTCACTCGCTTGAAGAACGCCGAGTGAGAGCGCCCGCCCACCCCGTAGGAGGAGGCATTGCCGCTATAGGGCACGATATGGCCGATCTTGATCTCGGTCTTGGTCACGCCCACCACGGTGGCGCCCAGGGCGGGTCGGATGATCGCAGGCGCCGCAAGGCCACCCACGCCGGCAAGTCCCAGTCCAGCAAGCACAGTACGACGCTTCATGACGCTTCTTCCTCGCTGTTTATTGGCCCCCGTCGTTGCGGGGGCTAGACGAAGTCTAGCGAGAGGCCCGCGGCAAAGTCCGCAACTTTCGTCATCCTGGCTGAAAAACGAAACGGCCCGGCACCGTCCCCGGTGCCGGGCCGTTCCTGTTCAGCCGAGTGCGCTCAGGAAGAGGCGAGCACGCCGCCAAACCGCTCCCAGGTGGTGCCGGTCCAGCGCGTCAGCTGCATCTGCTTGATCGGATGGAAGTCCGTGGGCCCGGTGCTCACGGAAATGCCCGGCAGCAGCACGCCCACTTCATGCTTCAGGTTGGCCGCCTGCTTCATGATGTTCTCGCGCGACAGGTCGTCGCCGCACTGCTTCAGCGTCTGCACCATCGACTGCACAGCGCCATAGGCGAACACATACCCGGCGTCGTTGATGTCGCCTTCCGGGATGTACTTCGCCATGAACGCGCGCCATTCGTTCATGCCGGCATCGTTCTTCCAGTCGGGGTCGCTGTGGTCCTTCAGGTACTGGGAGGAGATCACCCCCACCGCCTTCTCCGGCCCCGCCGGATTGATCGTGGCGCCCACGGAGGCAGACACGTTGGACATGCAGTGCAAGGGCTTCCAGCCGATGTCATAGGCCTTGCGGATCAGCTGCGCCGAGAATTTCGGGATGCACGCGCTCACCAGCGTGTCGGCCCCGCTCTCCTTCAGGCTCACCACCTGGCTATCGATCGTGGCATCGGTCGCTTCGTAGGTGAGCACCTTGATGAACACCTTGTTGAAATCGTCCTTCAGCGCATCCTTCAGGCCGTTCAGGTAGTCCTTGCCGAAATCGTCGTTCTGGTAGATCAGCGCGGCCTTCGCGCCAGGCTTCGCCTGCTGGATGTAGCGGGCGTAGATCTGGCCTTCCGTGTGGTAGCTGGGCTGCCAGCCGATGGTCCACGGGAAGTCCTTCGGGTTGGCCCACTTGTCCGCCCCGGTGGACAGGAACAGATGCGGCACCTTGCGCTGGTTCACGTAGCGATGGATCGCCGAGTTGGTCGGCGTGCCCAGCACGTTGAACAGCAGCGCCACCTTGTCCTGCTCCACCAGCCGGCGCACCTGCTCCACCGTCTTGGCGGGGTTGTAGGCGTCGTCCAGCGAGATGAAGTTGACCTTGCGGCCGTTGATGCCGCCCTGGTCGTTGATCATCTTGAAGTAGGCAGAGTGGCTCTTGCCGATCACGCCATAGGAGGAGGCGTTGCCGCTGTACGGAATGGTGTGGCCGATCTTGATCTCGGTCTTGGTCACGCCCACCACGGTGGCCGCCTCGGCCGGGCGGATATGCGGCATGGCAAGGCCGGCACCGATGCCGGCCAGAACAGTACGACGCTTCATCTCAGGCATCACTCCATTGGGATCGAACAACAGGCAACGCGGGAAGCCCTAGCGGGCTGCCCGGAACCGGCGCATCTGGGCGGACAGCAGGCTCGCGATGCCACCCGGTGCGAAGAACATGAACAGGATCAGGATCACGCCGAAGATCGCGCCAGGGATCGCCTTGCTGATCTCCTCCGCCAGGTTCGGCACGAACACGATGAACAGCGCGCCATACACCGCCCCGGAAATGGAGGAGGCGCCGCCGATCACCATGCCCACGAACAGCGTCAGCGACAGCGCGATGGAGAAGCTGTCGGGCGAGACGAAGCCGACCGCAATGGCCCCCAGCGCACCACCGACACCGGTGAACAGCGCACCGAAGCCGAAGGTCAGCGTCTTGTAGCGGGAAAGCTCCACGCCCATCGCCTCGGCCGCCAGCGGCTGGTCGCGGATCGCCATCAGCGCCAGCCCGATGCGGCTGCGCACCAGGTTGGTGGCGGCCACGAACAGCACCACGCCCACGGACAGGGTGAACAGGTACACCCACTGGTCCGGATCCAGCGGCAGGCCGAACGGCGCATCCGGCTTGTTCAGCACGATGCCCTGCACGCCGCCGGTCCAGTTCTCGAACAGCTTGTATTTCAGCAGCTGCGGCACGGCCACGGCCATGGCGAAGGTCACCAGCGCCAGGTACAGCCCGCCCAGCCGCAGCGCCGGCAGGCCCAGCGCCAGGCCCACCATCCCCGTCACCACGGCTGCCACCGGCAGCGTGGCCCAGTAGGGCACGTTGAAATGCTCCATCAGGATCGCCGCGGTATAGGCGCCCACGGCATAGAACGCCCCCTGCCCCAAGGACACCTGGCCGCCATAGCCGGTCACCAGGTTCTTGCCGAGGACAGACAGCGCATATGCCACCACCAGCGTCAGCTGGAACAACTGGTAGCCGGAGGCGAACACCAGCGGCACCACCGCGGCGGCCACCACGAACAGGATCAGCAGGAAACGGGAGTTGGATTGGGTCATCGTTCTACACCCGGTTCGCCAGGGTCTTGCCGAACAGGCCCGACGGCTTGAACACCAGCACCACCACGATGATCACCAGCGCAGTGGTCAGCTTCAGCTCCGTACCCACGATATAGGCGCCGGCGATGTTCTCGATCACGCCCATCAGCACCCCGCCCACCACCGCGCCCAGCGGGCTGGTGATGCCGCCCAGCAGCGCGCCGGCGAAGGCATAGAGCAGAACACCCGCCATCATGTTGGGATCCAGGAACACGATCGGCGCCACCATCATGCCGGCGATGGCCCCGATGGCCGCGGCCAACCCCCAGCCGAGCGAGAGCATGCGCGCCACCGGAATGCCCACCAGACGGCTGGAGACGGGGTTATAGGCCGCCCCGCGAAGTGCCAGCCCCAGCTTGGTGAAGCGGAAGAACGCCCACACCGCCGTCAGCACCACCAGCGTCACCGCCGTGGAGCCCAACTCGTGGCGCGACAGCATGCCGCCCAGGATCGGGGCGCCGGCACCAAACGGCGTCGGGAAAGGCTGCAGCGTGTAGGTGAAGATCCAGCCGGCGATGTTGTTGAAGATCAGCAGCAGGCCGAGGAACGCGCCCACGCTGGCCAAGACCGGCGCCCGCGCCAGCGGTTCCAGCAGCGTTCGCTGCAGCACCATGCCGGCGATGAAGGAGAACACCAGGGTCAGCACGAACGCCCCCCAATAGGGCACGCCGGCCTGGATGAGCGTGAGCGCCACATAGGTGGAGAACATCGCCATCTCGCCCTGGGCGAAATTGATCTGGTGGGTGGCCAGGAAGATCATCACCAGGGCAAGCGAGATCGAGGCATAGATGCTGCCCGTCGCGATGCCCGAGATGATCTGGTGCAGAACGCCTTCCATCGGTCGCTTCTCCTAGTACCCGAGGTAGGCGCGGCGCACCGACTCGTCCTGCCGGATTTCGGCCGCCGGGCCAGACATCACGATCTTCCCGGTCTCCAGCAGATAGGCCATGTCCGCCACCGACAGCGCCAGCGAGGCATTCTGCTCCACCAGCAGGATCGAGGTCCGCTCGGTGGCGATGATCTGCTTCATGATCTCGAAGATCTCGCGCACGATCAGCGGCGCCAGGCCGAAGCTGGGCTCGTCCAGCAACAACAGCCGCGGGCGGATCATCAGCGCGCGGGCGATCGCCAGCATCTGCTGCTCACCGCCCGAAAGCGTGCCCGCCTGCTGCCGGAACCGGTCCTTCAGCTTCGGGAAATAGGCGAACATCCGCTCCAGGTCGGGCTCGATCGAGTCCTTGCGGGTGTAGCCGCCCAGGCGGAGGTTCTCCTCCACCGACAGCTCCATGAAGGTGCCGCGCCCATCGGGCACATGCCCCACCCGCATCGCCGCAATGGCTTCGGTCGCCATGTTGTTGATGCGCTTGCCGTCGTACATCAGGTCGCCGGTGGAGCGCACCATGCCGCAGATCGCCCGCAGCGTGGTGGTCTTGCCCGCGCCGTTGGCGCCCAGCAGCGCCGTCACGCCGCCGGTGTTCACCACGAAATCGATGCCGTGCAGCACCCGCACCTGGCCATAGGCCGCATGCAGGCCCTTTGCCTCCAGGATCGGCCCCCCTTGGATGGGCGTGCTCGCCACAGGATCAACCATGGCCACCCTCCTCGCCTTCACCCAGGTAGGCGCGGATTACCTCGGGGTCGCGTTGCACCTGCTCCGGCGTTCCGTCGGCGATCTTGCGGCCGAACTCCAGCGCCACCACCCGGTCGGACACGCGCATCACCAGGCTCATGTGATGCTCCACCAGCAGGATGCTGAGGTCGAAATGCTGCTTGAGGCGCAGGATCAGGTCACCCAGCTCGTCCACCTCGCCGTGGTTCAGGCCGGCGGCCGGCTCATCCAGCATCAGCATCTTGGGCCGCGCGATCATCGCCCGCCCCAGCTCCACCCGCTTCTGCCAGCCAAACGGCAGGCCACCCACCGGCAGGTCCGCCTGTGCCTTGAGGTCCAGCAGCTCGATCAGCTCATCCGCCCGCCGCGCCGCCTCCGCCGCATCGGCGCGCGCCTGCGGCAGTTGCAGGGCGTTGGAGAGGAAGCCGGAGGTGCCGCGGTAGTGGTGGCCCACCATCATGTTCTGCCGCACGGTCATGGTGCGGAACAGCGCCACGTTCTGGAAGGTGCGGCCGATGCCCAGCTCCACCATGCGGTGCCGCGGCATGTCCTTGATGGTGGTGCCATCGAAGGTGATGTCGCCCACCACATAGCGGTAGAATCCGCTGATGCAGTTGAACATCGTGGTCTTGCCGGAACCGTTCGGCCCGATCAGCCCGCAGATCTCGCGGCGGTTCACATCGAAGCTCACGCCGGCCAGCGCCACGATGCCGCCGAAGCGCATCTCCACGCCGGAAACGCGCATCAGCGGGCCTTGGGCCGCCATGGGCGCGGTTGAAGCTTGCGCCGCGGCACTCACGGCCCGACGCTCCAGGAATGCACAGGCACGAAACGCGGATGCCGTATTGTCACGGACTCCCCCCAGCTTCTCGGCGTCCCGGGTTCGTTCCCGCGGTGCCATCTCGTTGCGCGCGGGTTACAGCCCCGCAAGATGGCGAGGCTAGGGGAGTCGCACGCGTGTCACAAGCCCGCATGACAGGCCGTTCATGACTCTCCGTTCATGCCTCCGTCACACCTGACCTCCACCGCCACCCTGGCGCGCGGCACGGCGTGGAACATCGCCGGGCGCCTGCTGCCGCTGCTGGTGGCGCTGGCCGCCACGCCGTTCCTGATCCAGGCGCTGGGGCTGGCGCGCTGGGGGCTGTTCACCCTGGCGCTCGGCCTCGTTGGGCTGTTCGGCGTGTTCGATCTCGGCGTGGGCCGCGCGCTGACCCGCCTCGTTGCTGCCCGGCTGGCCGAAGGGCGCCCA
>CANHKG010000161.1 GCA_947460455.1 Rhodospirillales bacterium
CGCCGAGGTTGCCTTCGCGGCCCAGGGTCCAGGTGGTGGAGCGGTACAGCAGGTCCACTTCGCCCGACTGCAGCGCGGTGAAGCGGTTCTGCGCCGTGGTGGGGATGAACTTGACCTTGCGGGCATCGCCGAGGATGGCGGCGGCCACGGCGCGGCAGCTGTCGGCGTCGATGCCGCGCATCACGCCCTGGCTGTCGGGCAGCGAGAACATCGGCGAGTTGCCGGCGGTGCCGCAGTTGAGTTCGCCGCGCTTGATGATCGCGTCGATCGTGGCCGAGCCGCTTTGGGCTTGCGCGCCCACGCTGGCAACGGAGAGGAAGGCGCCGGCAAACAGCGCGCCGACGGTCATACGCATCATTGTGAAGCTCCCTTTGTCTCTGGCGGTTACACCACCGGTGGGGGTTTAATGGCGACGCTTGCGCCAAAGATCAATGCCTGCCCTGCCGGAAACGCATCTCTGGCGCCATCGAATCGGTGCCGGGATTGTTTCGTGGGGTCGTGTGCGGGCGCGCGGTGGCGCGAACCTACTTCACCGCGCCCTGGGTCATGCCTTCGATGAACTGGCGTGACAGCACGATGTAGACGGCGATGATCGGCAGGGCGGCCAGGGTGAGGCCGGAGAACAGCACGCCCCAATCGGTGTTGTATTCGCCCATGAACACGGTGAGGCCCTGCGGCAGGGTTTTCAGCCGTTCGCTGGTGATGAAGACCAGCGGGAAGAAGAAGTCGTTCCAGATCGGCACGGCGTTCTGGATCGCGGCGATCACGAGGGCGGGGCGGGCGAGCGGCAGCATGATCAGCAGCATGATGCGCAGTTCGCTGGCACCTTCCATGCGCGCCGCCTCCTCCAGCTCCGTCGGCAGGGTGCGCAGGAAGCCGGTGAGGATGAAGATGGCGCTGGGCAGGCCCATGGCGACGTAGATCAGCACTAGGCCGGGGCGGGTGTTGATGAGGCCGAGCGCGTCGAGCTGGATGAACAGCGGGATGACCGCGAGCTTCAGCGGCACCATCAGGCCGGAGAGGAAGAACAGGAAGACAAGGCCGGAGAGGCGGAACGGGTAGCGGGCGATTGCGTAGGCGGCCATGGTGCCCACCACGAGGATGGCGAGCACGGCGCTGGCGGTGACGATCACCGAGTTGCCGAGATAGAGCACGAAGTTGGTTTCGCCCCAGACGCGGGCGGCGTTGGTGAGCGAGAAGCTCTCTGGCAGGGCGAAGGGCGAGTTGAACAGCTCGGCGTTGGTCTTGAAGGCGGAGAGGACCATCACGAACAGCGGATAGACCATCACCACGCCGTTCAGCGCCAGCAGCACCTGGATGGCGCCGTTCTTGAAGCCCTCGCCTTTCGGCGCCACGCCGTCAGGCCGGGCCATTGTCAGCCAGGCTCGTACCAGGAGGGGCGGCGCTTGTCGCGGAAGGCGGCGGTGCCTTCGCGGCCTTCGGGGGAGGAGCGCTGGGTCCAGCCCTCATGCGACAGCAGGGCGACCTGGCGGGCATCGAGCTTGAGGTTGTTGGCGCCGAGGAAGCTGTCCTTGGTGGCGGAGATGGCGCCGGGGGCGCCGAGGAAGATGGCGTCCAGCACCTGTTCCAGCCGGGCTTCCATGTCGCCGGGCACGACTTCATGCACCAGGCCGATTCGCGCGGCTTCCTCGGCGCCGAAGCGTTCGCCGGTGAGGGCGTAGCGGCGGGTTTGGCGCAGGCCGATGGCGTTGACCATGTGGGTGCTGATCGGCGTGGGGGAGACGCCGACGCGGATCTCGGTGATCCCAAACAGGGCATCGGGCGCGGCGAGCGCGACATCGACGCAGCAGACGATGCCGACGCCGCCGCCGAAGCAGGCGCCCTTGACCATGGCGATGGTGGGGTGGGGGAACTCGTTCAGCTTGCGCATCGCCTCCGTGGTGGCGTGGGAGGCGGCGTAGGCGCGCTCGGGCGGGTAGGCGGTGGCCTGGTTGAGCCAGTGGACGTCGGCGCCGGCCTGGAAATGCTTGCCGGCGCCGCGCAGCACCAGGGCGCGGATGGCGGGGTTGGCGGCCAGGCTGTCCAGCCCGCCGAGCAGGGCGGCGAGCATGTGCTCGTCGTAGGCGTTGCCGCGTTCCGGCCTGTTCAGGGTGGCGGTGGCCACGCCGCGCGGATCGATCTCGAGCAGGACGGGATCGGCCATCGGGTCAGCCCACCACGCTGGCGGGATCGGTGTTGGAGCCGCAGACCAGCACGCCGAGGCGCGCGCCCGGCGGCGGGGTGAAGGCGCCGGAGAGGATGCCGGCCAGGGCGGTTGCGCCGCCGGGCTCGGCGACCAGGCGGAAACGGTCCCACAGCAGGCGCTGGGCGGCGCGGATCGCTTCGTCTTCCACCAGTACCGCCTGGGTGACGTGGGACTGGGCGATGGGGAACATCAGGCTGCCGACCTGGCGGGCGCCGAGTGCGTCGGCCGCCACGCCGCCGACCGGGGAGGAGACCGGGGCGCCGGCGGCCAGCGCGTTGTGCAGGCCGGGGCAGCCGAAGGGCTCCACGCTGACGACCTGCACGCGGTTCTCGGCCCAGGCGGCCATGCCGCCGATCAGGCCGCCGCCGCCGGTGGCGACCAGCAGGTGGGTGATCCCTGGCGCGTCTTCCAGGAATTCCTTGGCGACCGTGCCCTGGCCGGCGAGCACGGCTTCGTGATCGAAGGCATGCACTTCCATGGCGCCGGTTTCGGCCTGGCGGGTACGGCTGGCGGCCAGTGCCTCCACATAGGTTTCGCCGCCGCGGACGAGGCGGGCGCCGAGGCTTTCGATGCGGGCGATCTTGGTGGCCGGGGTGTGCTGCGGCACGAAGATCTCGGCGACCATGCCGAGGGCGCGGGCGGCATAGGCCACCGCGGCGCCGTGGTTGCCGCCGGAGGCCGCGATGACGCCTGCGGGGGGCAGTTCGCCGGCTTCCTGGGCGGTTAGGATGCGGTTGAAGGCGCCGCGCGGCTTGAAGCTGCCGGCGTGCTGGAGCAGCTCGAGCTTCAATACCATGTCCACGCCGAGGCCGAGCTCGGCGGCCGGCACCGCCAGGACCGGGGTGCGGCGGACATATGGGGCGATGCGCGCGGCGGCGGCGGCGATGGCGGTGCGGGAGATGGCGTGGGGCGCGTTCATGATGGCAGGTCTCGCATGCAGGGCGGGCGGCTTCAAGTTGGCGGCGCGGTGTTCCCATGTTGTTCATGCCCGCGGGCACAATCCGTCGCCAAGAGGCTTCCGTTCTGGGCGCAGACGGGTCATGTTCCGCGCCCATGCAGATACATGCGAGCTGCGCCGCCCGAGACGGGGCCGGGGTGCTGCTGTTGGGCCCGCCCGGGTCCGGCAAGTCGGACCTGGTGCTGCGCCTGCTCGACCGCGGGTTCACGCTCGTGGCCGATGACCGGGTGGTGATCGAGGATGGACACGCCAGTGCGCCCGCAGCGCTGGCGGGGCTTCTGGAGGTGCGTGGCCTGGGAATTCTGCGTTTGCCCTATCTGGAACGTGCCGAACTCGCGCTGGCGGTGACGTTGGGTGGGGCGGTGCCGCGCCTGCCGGCGCCGGCGCGGGACGTGGCGCTGGGCTTGCCGGTGCTGGCGGTGGATGCCGCGCGGCCGGCCGCACCGCAGATCGTGGAACTGGCGCTGGATTGCGCGCTGGGGCGGCTGGCGCAGCATGCCGGGGCGTTCGCGGCCGGCTGTGCGGCGGAGCTGCCGCGATGAGCGAGGCCGTGCCCGAACTGCGCCGGGTGGCGGTGGTGACGGGGCTGGCCGGGGCCGGCCGGGCCTCCATCCTGCGGGCGCTGGAGGATGTGGGCTACGAGGCGATCGACAACCCGCCGCTGGACCTGATCGACGGCTTGGTGAACAGCATCGAGGGCGGCGGGGCGCGGCAGGTGGCGCTGGGGGTGGATGCGCGCAGCCGCAGCTTCACGCCGGAGCGGGTGCTGGAGCTGCGGGACCGGCTGCGCGGCATTGCCGGCATGCGGGTGGACCTGGTGTTCGCCTGGGCGGAGGAGGTGGTGCTGCTGCGCCGCTTCACCGAGACGCGGCGGCGCCATCCGCTGTCGCCGCGCGGGCGGGTGGCCGATGGGATTGCTGCCGAGACTCGGCTGATTGCGCCGCTGCACGAGCTGGCGGATTGGGTGATCGACACCTCCGACCTGCCGTTGGCGCAGCTTCGCCAGCAGATCGACGCCTATTTCGGCATCTCCGCCGAGGCGCCGGGGGGGCGGCAGTCCCTCTCGATTTCGCTGATCTCGTTCGCGTTTCCCGCAGGCCTCCCGCGCGAGGCGGAGCTGGTGTTCGACGCAAGATTCCTGCGCAACCCGTTCTACGACACCGCATTACGGCCCAAGACCGGGCTGGACGCGGCGGTGGCGAGCTATGTGGCGGCCGACCCGGACTACGCGACCTTCATCGACCGGCTGACCGGGCTGCTGGACCTGCTCTTGCCCCGCTTCCTGCAAGAGGGCAAGAAATACGCCACTGTGGCAATCGGTTGCACCGGCGGGCGGCATCGCTCCGTGACGATTGTCGAGCAGCTGGCTTCGCATCTGACGGAACAAGGCTGGCGCGTGACAGCGACCCATCGTGAACTGGCCCGCGAGGGCATGCTGCCGCGGCAGGACGCCGCGACTGCTTCGCCTGCGGACCCGGAGACCGCACTCTTGAACAAGCCCGTGCCATGATGCCGGCCCATGTCGTGATCGCCCCGTGTGGCCGCACCCTGCCAGGTGGGGCGCGATGATCGGCCTTGTGCTCGTGACCCACGGCCGGCTGGCCGAGGAACTGCGCTCGGCGATGGAGCATGTGGTGGGCGCCCAGCGCAACGTGGCCACCGTGTGCATCGGCCCCGATGACGACATGGAGGGGCGCCGGGCGGAGATCACGCGGGCGATCACCGAAGTGGATACCGGCGACGGGGTGGTGCTGCTGACCGACATGTTCGGCGGCACGCCCAGCAACCTCGCCATCTCCCAGATGGTGCGCAAGGGGGTGGAAGTGCTGTCGGGCGTGAACCTGCCGATGCTGGTGAAGCTGGCCAAGGTGCGCGGCAGCCAGCCCTTGGCCGATGCGGTGGATTGCGCCACCGCGGCCGGGCGCAAGTATATCGCCGCTGCTTCCCACATTCTTCCGCAGGCCAAACCCGGCGACGGGACCTGCTGACATGACGGATGGCGGCCCTCCCCCGGAACAGGACCCGGGCGGCGCCGATGCCTCCGTGCTGCGGCGCACGCTGCTGATCGTGAACAAGCGCGGGTTGCATGCGCGGGCGGCGGCCAAGTTCGTGACGCTGGCCGAGCGCTTTGGTGCCTCTGTCGATGTGGAGAAGGACGGCCAGTCTGTCTCCGCACGCTCGATCATGGGGCTGATGATGCTGGGCGCGGGCAAGGGGGCCACGATCGTGCTGCGCGCCGAGGGCTGGGACGCCAAGGAAGCCATGGAAGCCCTGAGCGCCCTCGTCGAGGCCGGCTTCCATGAACAGGACTAGCCCGCCCGAGGTGGAGGTGGAGCCGCCGCCGGAGAGGGGGGTGGCGGAACGGCCGGAGCGGCGGTTCACCGGCATCGCGGTTTCGCCGGGCGTGGCGATCGGGGCGGTGTTCGGCGCTGTCGAGCCGCCGGCGATTGTGAACCGGGCGCGCATCCATGCCGCCGACATCGCGGCCGAGACCTCCCGGCTGGAAGCGGCCATCGCGCAATCGCGCAAGCAGTTGCTGAAGCTGCGGGCGCGCTTGGCGGTGCTGCCGGAGGACAGCCAGGCCGAGATCGCGCCGCTGCTGGATGCCTACCTTGCGATGATCGGGCCTTCGCGGCTGGTGCGTGGGGCGCGGCGGCGGATCGCGGAGGGGCTGGTTTCGGCCGAGACCGCGGTGCTGGACGAGAGCGAGGCGATTGCCGAGGCGATCCTGGCCGTCGCCCCGCCGGGCGATGACGACCGGGCCGGGCGGCGGCGCCGGGCGGACGAGGTGCGCGAGATCGGCCGCCGGCTGCTGCGCAATCTGACACGCTCGCCGTTCCGCAGCTTTGCCGCCCTGCCGGCGGGGGCGGTGCTGGTGGCGGAATTCCTGCGCCCGGCCGATGCCGCGTTGCTGGACCCGGCAAGGCTGGCCGGCGTGGCCACCGAGGAGGGCGGGGCCGACGGGCATACGGCGGTGATGCTGCGCGCGCTGGGCGTGCCGACGGTGCTGGGCGTGCCGGGGCTTTCCGAGGCGGCGCGGCCCGGCGACATCATCGTGGTGGATGGCACGGCGGGCAGCGTGATCCTGCATCCCACCGCGGCCACGCTGGCCCATGCCCGCAAGCTGGTGACCGCGTTTGCGCGCGAGCAGCAGCGCCTGGCCAAGCTGCGCCGGCTGCCGGCGGTGACCGAGGATGGCGAGCAGGTGGAGCTGCAGGCCAATTTCGAGCTGCCGGCCGAGTTGCCGCTGATCGCGCAGGCGGGGGCCGCCGGTATCGGCCTGCTGCGCAGCGAGTTCCTGTTCATGAACCGCGAGACGGTGCCCGACGAGGACGCCCAGTACGAGACCTATCGCAGCGTAGTGGAAGCCATGGCGGGCGACCCGGTGACGATCCGGGTGCTGGACTGGGGCGGCGAGAAGGATATCGAGGCGCTGCAGACGGCCAACCTGGTGCCGGTGGTGACCGATCCGAACCCGGCGCTGGGGCTGCGCGGGCTGCGCATGCTGCTGCGCCAGGAGGATCTGTTCGAGGACCAGCTGGCGGCGATCCTGCGCGCCTCTGCCCATGGGCCGGTGCGGGTGCTGCTGCCGATGGTCACCACCGTGGCCGAGGTGCGCACGGCGCGCGACATCTATGAGCGGGTGGCGCGGCGGCTGCGCCGGCGGGGCGAGCGGATGGCGGAAAAGCTGCCGCCGCTGGGCATCATGATCGAGACGCCGGGGGCGGCGCTGTCGGCCGATGCGCTGGCGCTGGAATCGGATTTCTTTGCGATCGGCACCAATGACCTGACGATGTACACCCTGGCGGTGGACCGGGCGGACAGTGAGGTCTCTCACCTCTACGACCCGTTGCACCCCGCGGTGCTGCGCCTGGTGCAGTTCGCCACCGAGGCGGCGCTGCGGCTGCGCATGCCGGTTTCGGTGTGCGGCGAGATGGCGGCCAATCCGCGGCTGACCAAGCTGCTGCTGGGGTTGGGGCTGCGCAGCTTTTCGATGAATGCCGCTGCCATTCCGCGCGTGAAGCAGGCGGTGCGCGACGCCAATATCGACGATTGCGCCCGCTTCGCGCGCAAAGTGATGGAGCAATCCGACCCCGCGGCGATCCAGCTTCTGGTGATGCCGCCGGCGTCGCCTCCGGCCGGTTGAGCGGCTAGATCTGCGGCTCCTGCGTGGCGGAGTGGCCGTAGAGGCGGCTGGGGATGCCGGACATGGGCAGGGTGGGATCGCCGCCGGCCACCGCTTCCACGTGGGATTTCACGCTTTGCAGCGCGGCGAGGGCGGCATGGGCGATGCGTTCGGCGGATGTTTCCGGGCCCGTTGAGTCTGGCGCGAGCGGGCGGGTGCGGTCCATTGCCAGGACGAGTTCTGTCACATCCTCCACCGCCGCGATGTGCCAGGTGCATTCGGGTTGGAAGGGCCAGCTGATGCGGCCGGCCTCCTGATCGGGTTGCAGGCCGCCATGCGGCAGGGCGGTGTCGTCTCGCCGCAATTGGGGCAGCCAGTGGCGGATGTGGGCGGGGTCGGCGAGGAAGGCGAACACAACCCCGGCCGGGCGGGCGATGGTGATGCGGTATTCCATGCCCGCCCAACGCCGCCCTGGCCCATGCGGTTGCGTTAGCCGGCGGAAAGCTGCACCCCGTCGCGGCCCTTCGGCGCTTCCTCCGGCTTGCCGTAGTTCAGGTTGCGGTACCACACCATGTATTCGGGGTAGGTCATCGTCTCGTAGCGCGGCGGGTTGCCGGGGCTGGTGCAGCTGGGCAGGCATTCCATGCGGGTGGTGTAGGCGCAGTCGAAGAAGAACGGGATCGCGTAGCGCTCCTGGCCCGAGCGGTTGATGACGCGGTGCGGGGTGGCGAGGAAGCGCTCGTTGGTCCAGCGGCGCAGCATGTCCCCGCCATTCACCAGGAAGCTGCCGGGCAGAGCGGGGGCTTCCACCCATTTGCCGGTGGGCAGGCGGATCGAAAGGCCCGGCACCTTGTTCTGGGCCAGCAGGGTCATGAAGCTGGTGTCGCTATGCGGGGCGAGGCCGAACTCGTTCTCATCAGTGCCCTGCTGCTGCGGGTAGTGGGACATGCGCAGCGTGTACATCGGCGGCGCGAAGAGCGTGCTGAAGAAGCCGGGGTCGAGATCGAGCGCGGTGGCGTAGAGCGGCAGCAACGAGAGGCCGAGGCCTTCCATGGCACCGGCATAGGCCATGACGGTTTCGCGGAAGCCGGGCAGGGCCTCGGGCCACTGGTTCTGGCCGCGGAAGGGCAGGCCGGCCAGAACGTCTGGGTGGTCTGGCGGCAGGTCGCGCTTGACGAAGAAGGCCTCGTTCACGTTCGGCGTGTTGTTGGCGTTGAGCTTGGAATGCCGGGTGGTGGAGCCGCGGACCGGCAGGTAGCCGATATTGTGCTGGTTGATCTTGAGCTTCAGCTTGTCTTCAAGCGGCTGGGCGTGGAAGCGCTTCGCGGCGTCGAAGGCTGCATCCACCAGGCCCTGGTCCACGCCGTGGCCGGTGACGAAGTAGAAGCCGACATTCTCCAGCGCGTGGCGGAGCGCGGCGGCGGCGGCCTGGTGCGCGCCGGGCTTGCCGGCGAGAGTGTCGGTGAGGTCGATCACCGGGATCTCCTCCGGCGCATCGGGGCGGATCGGGTTCAGGCTGGGGGCGAGGTGGTTGCCGAGGTCGTTCATGGGGCTGCGCTCCGCGCGTTTGCGGGAGTTTCCTCATTGTCGGGCGGCGGGGTCAACGTATTGTCCGCGCCTTTCGGGCGACGGTTGCGGTGGCCCGGCGCACGGGGCAAGCATGCGCTTCGACAGGAGCCGCCATGACCATCACCCGTACCGACCTCGAAGCCCTCGACCGTGCCGACGAACTGGCGCCGTTGCGCGATCTGTTCACGCTGCCGGAGGGGGTGATCTACCTGGATGGCAATTCGCTCGGCGCGCTGCCGAAGGCCACGCCGGCGCGGGTGGCGGAGGTGGTGCAGCGCGAGTGGGGCCAGGGGCTGATCCGCAGCTGGAACGACGCCGGCTGGATGGCCACGCCCGCGCGGGTGGGGGACAAGATCGCGAAGCTGGTGGGGGCTGCTTCGGGCAGCGTGATGGTGGCGGATTCCACCAGCGTGAACCTGTTCAAGCTGCTCGGCGCGGCCCTGGCGGCGCGGCCGGGGCGGCGGGTGATCGTCTCCGAGCGGCGGAACTTCCCGACCGACCTCTACATCGCCGAGGGGTTGGCAGCGTTGCTGGGCCAGGGGCACGAGTTGCGGCTGGTGGAGCCGGAGGGGATCGCCGCCGCCATCGGCGAAGATACCGCCGTGGTGATGCTCACCCACGTGAACTACCACACCGGGGCCATGCACGACATGGATGCGATCACCCGCGCGGCGCACGAGAAGGGCGCGCTGATGCTGTGGGATCTCGCCCATTCCGCCGGGGCGGTGCCGGTGGATCTGGCCGGGTGCGATGTCGATCTTGCCGTGGGGTGTGGCTACAAGTTCCTCAATGGCGGGCCGGGGGCGCCGGCCTTCCTGTATGTGGCGCCGCGGTTGCAGGACGCGCTGCGTTACCCGCTGACGGGATGGCTGGGCCATGCCGCGCCCTTCGCCTTCGAGACCGGCTACCGCCCGGGCCAGGGCATTGCGCGCACCATGGTGGGCACGCCGCCGGTGCTGAGCCTGGCCGCGTTGGAGGTGGGGATCGATATCGCGCTGCAGGCGCCGATGGACCAGCTGCGGGCGAAATCGGTGCGGCAGACCACGATCTTCGCCGAATTGCTGGAGCAGGTGGGCGCCGGGCTGGGGTTCCGGCTCGCCTCGCCGCGGGATGCGGCCCGGCGCGGCAGCCAGGTGTGCCTGGCGCATGGGCAGGCCTATGCGATCATGCAGGCGCTGATCGGGCGCGGCGTGATCGGGGATTTCCGCGCGCCGGATATCCTGCGCTTCGGCATCACGCCGCTCTACACCCGCTATGTGGATTTGTTCGATGCCGCTGAGGCGTTGCGCGCGGTGATGGCGGGCGGCGAATGGCAGGCGCCGGAGCACCAGACGCGACGCGCCGTAACCTAGGTGGGCGGTCACGTGATCGAGGTTCTGGAAACCGACATCACCACGCTGGCGCTGGACGCCATCGTCAACGCCGCCAACGAAACGCTGCTGGGCGGCGGTGGGGTGGATGGGGCGATCCATCGCGCCGCCGGGCCGGGGCTGCTGGCGGAATGCCGCATCTTGGGAGGCTGCCCCACTGGGGAAGCGCGGATCACCGGCGGGCACAACCTGCCGGCGCGGCATGTGATCCATACCGTGGGGCCGATCTGGCGGGGCGGCCTGCACGGCGAGCCGGCACTGCTGGCCGGGTGCTACCGTGCCTGCCTTGCCTTGGCCGAGGCGCATGGGCTGCGCAGCCTGGCCTTCCCGGCGATCAGCTGCGGCGTTTATGGCTATCCGGTGCCGCAGGCCTGCGCGATCGCGGTGCGTGAACTGGCCGCCGCGCAGGAGCGGTTCGACCGGATCGTTCTGGCCGCGTTCTCCGGCGATATCGCGCGCCAGTACCGGGCGCTGCTGGCGGGCTGACCCCCGTCAATCTTTGCGCAATCAGTTGATCCCACATCAGATGAACTTCCGGAAAGCCCCATTGCATGGCGGCCGGGATGGCCCGATGTATGGTTGGCTGGAGAGGTTGGAGATGGGATTCGTGCGGTCTGTTCGTGTGGTGGCATTCGCGGCGGTGGCGGCCTTGGCCGGACCCTTTGCGATGCCCGCGGCCTATGCCCAGGCCCCGTCGGTGGCCGCGCCCGATACCGTGACCGAGCCGGGTGTGGTGCGGCAGGGGGATGTGCGCGTTTCCCTCGGCATGGGCGTGGCGTTGCGGCCGGATTATGCGGGTTCGCGCAGCCAAACCCTGATGGCGGCGCCGGTGATCGACATCCGTTTCCGCGACACCCTTTTCCTATCCACCGCCGGCGGGCTGCCCTCGCTGGGGGCCAACCTGATCAATGAGGCCGGCTGGCGTGCCGGGCCGGTGGTGCGGCTGCGCTTCCCGCGGCAGGAGAAGGCCAATGCCGTGCTGCGCGGCATGGGCGATGTGGACTGGACGCCGGAAGTGGGCGGATTCGTGGAATATCGCGCCGGCTTCTTCCGCCTGGGCGGCGAGGTGCGCCGCGGTGTGGGCGACCATGACGGCGTGGTGGCGGAGCTGCGCGCCGATGCCGTGACGCGCCCGGCCGATGGGCTGACGCTGTCCTTCGGCCCGCGCCTGAACCTGGGCGATGAAAGCTTCACCCGGCGCTATTTCGGCGTGGATACGCTGCAATCCGCGCGCACCGGCTACCCGGCCTATCGCCCCAATGGCGGCGTGACCAGCGTGGGGGCGGCGGTGTTCGCCAGCTACGCGCTGACCAGCAAGCTGAGCCTGACGGGGATCGTGGAGTACAACCGCCTGCAGGGCGGAGCGGCGGATTCGCCGCTGGTGCGTGGCGGGCGTGGCGATGCCAACCAGGTGTTCACGGCGCTTTCGCTGACGTATTCGTTTGGGTGGTAAGGAAGGAAGCGGTTCTTTTTTGAAAAAAAGAACCAAAAAACTTTTCCGACCTGAGGCGGGAAGAACGGGCCCCTCCGCCTCAAGCGAATGAAAGTCGGCGGTTTCAAGGTCCGGGTGCAACAACTGTCTATTACTGTGGCTTTGGTTGGTTCAAACGGTCGAATTCGATCATCTGCGTGAAGCACTCCAAGGGCGTCACCCCTTTGAGCCGTACCC
>CANHKG010000162.1 GCA_947460455.1 Rhodospirillales bacterium
CGAACACGGAGCTATAGGCCACGTGGTTGAAGTCGCTGCTGACCAGCGGCGCGGTGTTGTAGCCCAGGATGCCCTTCAGCGGGCCAGACTCGCTGGCGGCCTTCATGGCGGCGTTGATCTCGTCCTTCGTGGGGGTCTTCTTCAGCACCACGTCGAGCGAGACCACCGACACGTTCGGGGTGGGCACGCGCATGGAGGAGCCGTCGAGCTTGCCCTTCAGGTCCGGCATCACCAGGCCGACGGCGCGGGCCGCACCCGTGGAGGTGGGGATCATGGAGAGGTTGGCGGCGCGGGCGCGGTGCAGGTCCTTGTGCAGGCCGTCCTGCAGCATCTGATCCGAGGTGTAGGCGTGGATCGTGAGCATGTAGCCACGCTCGATGCCCCAGGTGTCGTGCAGCACCTTGGCCACGGGCGTGAGGCAGTTGGTGGTGCAGGAGGCGTTGGAGATGACCGTCATGTCCTTGGTCATCGTGCCGTGGTTCACGCCGTAGACGATGGTGGCGTCCACGTTGTCCCCGGGGGCGGAGATCAGCACCTTCTTGGCGCCGGCCTGGAGCAGGGCGGAGGCCTTCTCCTTGCTGGCGAAGATGCCGGTGCATTCCATCGCCACGTCCACGCCCTGGTAGGGCACCTTGGTGGGGTCGCGCTCGGCGGAGACGGTAATCGGGCCCCAGGTGCGGCCGTTGTACTTGATGGTGATCTGGTTGCCGTTGACCTCCACCTCGCCGGGGAAGCGGCCGTGCACGCTGTCGTAGCGGAACAGGTGGGCGCTGGTGGCAACGTCGGCGAGGTCGTTGATGGCGACGCACTCGACATCGGTGCGGCCGCTTTCGACCATCGCGCGCAGCACGAGGCGACCGATGCGCCCGAACCCGTTGATCGCAACCTTCACAGCCATGTCTCTACTCCCCTGGTCCTGTCTGATGACGCTTGGATGGGGGCGTATAGCGGCAGATTTATGGCTTTGGAAATGCCGCCCGGCCCGGCTGCGGTGGCATCGCATGGCCGGGTGGGCAATGCATCGGGGATCAGGCGGCGCGGATTTCCTCCAGGAAGGTGCCCATGGCGGTGGAAAGGTCGCCGGAGCGGCCGGCCAGGCTGGCTGCGGCTTCCAGCACCGCATCGGCCGAGCCGCGCGAGCGGCTGCCGGCCCGGCCCACCTCGGCGATGGCGCCGCCCACTTCCTGGGCGGAGGCAGCGGCGGCCGCGATGGTGCGGGCGATCTCCACCGTGGCTTCGGCCTGCTGGCGCATGCCTTCGGAAATGCTGCCGGAGATGGCGCTGACCTGCTCGATCGTGCCGGTGATGCCGCGGATGGCGGCCACGGCCTCGCTGGTGGCGCCCTGGATCTGGCCGATCTGCTGGCTGATCTCCCCGGTGGCCTTGGCGGTTTGGGTGGCGAGGTTCTTCACCTCGCTGGCCACCACGGCGAAGCCCTTGCCGGCATCGCCGGCGCGCGCCGCCTCGATGGTGGCGTTCAGCGCCAGCAGGTTGGTCTGGGCGGCGATGTTGGAAATGAGGCCGACGACCTGGCCGATACGGTCGGCACTATCGGCCAGCGCGCGCACGATGGCATCGGTGCGCTGCACATCGGCCACGGCGCGTTCGGTGATGGCGGCGGAGCCGTCGACCTGCTGGGTGATTTCGCGGATGGAGGCGGACAGCTCCTCGGCGGCGGAGGCGACGGTTTGCACGCTGTCGTTCACCTCGCCGGCGGAGGCTTCCACCACGGAGGTTTGCGAGGCCAGCGTGCCTGTGACGTCGGCCATGCCGCGCGCGGTTTGTTCGAGCGTGCGGGAGGCCTCGCCGATGGCGGCGACGGTGGCGCCGATGCGGGACTGGAACCCGGAGGCCAGGCGTTCCAGCGCGGCGTGGCGGCGGTTTTCGGCCTGGCGGGTTTCCTCGATATCGACCAGCGAGCCGCAGGCGCGGCGCGGGCGGCCATTGGCATCCAGCACCACGCCGCCGGTGGCGCGGAACCAGCGCCAGCTGCCGTCGCGCATCTTCAGGCGGTAGGTGACATCGTAGCCCACGCCGGTGCGGCAGGTGTTGCCGAAGGCCTCGAACGTGCCGGGCGCGTCATCGGGGTGCAGGCGGTCGGACCAGGACTGCACCAGGTCGGGGAAGTCCTGCGCCGAGGAGAAGCCGAGCAGGCGGCGGAATTCGGCACTCCAGGTCCAGCGCGCCTGGGGGTGCAGGGCGTCTCCTTCATGGAAGACCGCGTCCCACAGCCCCACGCCGCAATGGGTGGAGAGGGTGTCGAGCCATTCGACCTTGCTGGCGAGGTCTTTGCCACCGGCACGAAAACCAAACATGCGCGCTCCCGTTCGTTACACTGGGAGCACGGAGTTAGGCCTGCGGTGTTAACCCGCCATGAAGGATGCCGGCTGTGGCGCCCTTCAGAGACCGAGTTGTTTACGCACGGCCGCCGCCGTGGCCTCGGCGGTGATGCCGAAGTGGCGGTAGAGCTCGCCTTCGGGTGCGGAGGCGCCGAAGCCGTGCATGCCGATGAACACGCCGTCCGGGCCCAGCCAGCGGTCCCAGCCGAAGGACACCCCGGCCTCAATGCCCGCGCGCGGGGCGGTGCCGAGCACATCTTCGCGATAGCTGGCATCCTGGGCCGCGAACAGCTCCCAGCAGGGCAGGGAGACGACGGCGGCGCGGATGCCGTCGGCGGCCAGCAGCTCGCGTGCCGTCATGGCCAGGGCGACCTCGCTGCCGGTGGCGATCAGGGTGGCCTGGCGCGGGCCGCCGGTGGCTTCGGCCAGCACGTAGCCGCCGCGGGCGCAGCGGTTCTCCGCGAAGTCGCTGCGCAGCGTGGGCAGGCCCTGGCGCGAGAGGGCGAGCAGGCTCGGCCCGTCGGTGCGGCGGATGGCGAGTTCCCAGCACTCGGCGGTTTCCATCGCGTCGGCGGGGCGGAACATATGCACGTTGGGCATGGCGCGCAGGCTGGCCAGGTGCTCCACCGGCTGGTGGGTGGGGCCGTCTTCGCCCAGGCCGATGCTGTCATGCGTGAGGACATGGATCACGCGCTGGCGCATCAGGGCGGCGAGGCGCAGGGCCGGGCGCATGTAGTCGGTGAACACGAAGAAGGTGCCGCCGTAGGGGATCACGCCGCCATGCAGCGCCAGGCCGTTCATGGCCGCGGCCATGCCGTGCTCGCGGATGCCGTAATGGATGTAGCGCCCGGCGAAGTTGCCGGGGGTGACGAAGCCCATGCCCTTCACCAGGGTGAGGTTGGAGCCGGTGAGATCGGCGGAGCCGCCGGCCAGTTCCGGCAGGGCCGGCACCAGGGCTTCCAGCGCCTTCTGGCTGGATTGGCGGGTGGCCAGCTTGGGGCGGGTTTCGGCGATGCCGGCCTTCAGCTCGGCCACCGCTTCGTGGAAGCTGTCGGGCAGCTTGCCGGAGAGGGCGCGCTCGAACTCGCCGCGCTGGTTGTGGCGGGCGAGGCGCTTGAGCCAGCCGCGGCGGGGCGTGGCGCCGCGGGCACCGGCGGCGCGCCAGGCTTCGCCGATCGCTTCGGGCACTTCGAAGGGGGCGGCTTCCCAGCCCAGGGCGGCCTTGGCGGCGGCGGCTTCGTCCTTGCCCAGCGGGGCGCCGTGGCTGCCGGCGGTGCCGGCCTTGGTGGGGGCGCCGAAGCCGATGATGGTCTTGCAGGCCAGCAGGGTGGGCTTCTTGGAACGCATCGCCCAGGAGAGGGCGGCAGCGATCTGGGCGGGGTCATGCCCATCCAGCTTCTTCACCGCCCAGCCGGCGGCGGTGAAGCGCTTCAGCTGGTCTTCGGAGGTGGAGAGGTCCGTGCCGCCATCGATGCTGATCGCATTGTCGTCCCACAGGACGCACAGCTTTTCGAGCTTCAGGTGGCCGGCAAGGCCGATCGCCTCCTGGCTGATGCCCTCCATCAGGCAGCCATCGCCGGCGATCACCCAGGTGCGGTGATCGACCAGGGATTTGCCGAAGCGGGCGGCCAGCATGCGCTCGGCCAGCGCGAAGCCGACGGCGGTGGCAAGCCCCTGGCCGAGCGGGCCGGTGGTGGTCTCGATGCCCGGGTGCTCGCCGAATTCCGGATGGCCGGCGGCGGGGGAATGCAGCTGGCGGAAGCGCTTCAGCTCCTCGATGCCCATGCCTTCCTGCCCCGTGAGGTGCAGCAGGCTGTAGAGCAGCATGGAGCCGTGGCCGGCCGAGAGGATGAAGCGGTCGCGGTCTGGCCAGCGCGGGTCGGCGGCGTCGAACTTCAGGAAGCGGGACCAGAGCACGGTGGCCACGTCCGCCATGCCCATGGGCATGCCGGGATGGCCGGATTTCGCCGCTTCCACGGCGTCGATCGACAGGGCGCGGATGGCATTGGCCATCTGGCGCTCCGGCGTCATCGGCCGGGCCAGGATCTCGGCCTGGGCCAACAGGGCCGGATTATCGGCGTTCACCTCGGCGATCGATGCCATGCAAGCTCCTCCACGGGCGGGGGTCTTAGCCCCGGGGGGGGCATACGGGCAAGTTCGGGGGGCTAGCCCGGCGTGAGGGTGTGGTACTTGCGGGCGTAGTACACCAGTGCCTCGCCGGGATCGCCGGCATGCACCGCCGCCACCTCCAGGAAGAACACGGTGTGGGTGCCCACCTCGCTCACCTGCGCCACGCGGCATTCGAAGGAAACCAGGGCGCCGTGCAGGGCGTAGGCGCCGTTGGGCAGGGTGGTCCATTGCGCGTTGCCGAAGCGCGCGTCGTAATCGCCCTCCCCCATGCCGGCGAAGATGGGCGAGAGGTGCTGCTGGGGGGCTGCCAGCACGTTCACGCAGGCGGCCTGGTTCAGCTTCAGCGCCTCGTTCGAATCGCTGCTGCGGTTGAGGCAGACCAGCAGGGTGGGGGGCGAATCCGTGACCGAGCACACCGCGCTGGCGGTGAAGCCGCGCTTTCCGCCCGGGCCATCTGTCGTGATGATGTTCACCGCGGCACCCAGGCGGGCCATCGCATCTCGGTAGGCTTTCTGATCGACCAACGCCCGGCTCCGCATTCTGTCCGCGGCGGGATCATGGCCTGTCTTGGCGCCGAACCCAAGCCGGCGCGCGCCCGCCCGGCGCTTGCGGGGGGCTGCATTGCGCCTGCATGCTGCGGCCAGCATCGCCGGAGGCCGCCATGAACCAGCTTGCACCTGCCACACGCAGCATCGATCCGCGCTTTGCCGGTGGGGCCGCCTATGCGAACGGCAAGTATGTGCCGGTGGGGGAGGCCAGCGTCTCGGTGCTGGATTTCGGCTTCACCCGCTCCGATTCCGCCTATGACGTGGTGCACGTGCGCGACGGCGCCTTTTTCCGGCTGGATGTGCACATGGCGCGCTTCGCCGCCTCCATGCAGAAGCGCCGGCTGGCCCCGCCGGAGGAGCTGGCGATGATGGAGGCGATCCTGCACCGCGTGACGTGGCTGACGGGCCTGGCCGATGCCTACGTGGCCATGGTGGCGCTGCGCGGGCGGCCGAAGCCAGGGATGCCGCGGCTGATCGCCAATTGCGAGAACCACTTCATCGCCTACGCCATCCCGTGGGTGGATGTGCTCTCGCCGGAGGTGCAGGCGCGCGGCGGGCATATGTGGATCGCCAGCACCCCGCGCATCCCCGATGCGAGCCTGGATCCCACCGCCAAGAACTACAACTGGATGGATTTCAACCAGGGGCTGATGGAAGCCCAGGACCAGGGCTTCGACACCACCGTGCTGTGCGATGCCGAAGGGCTCGTGACGGAGGGGCCGGGCTTCAACGTGTTCGTGGTGAAGGGGGACATGCTCAGCACCTCCGGGCATGGCGTGCTGCAGGGCATCACACGGCGCAGCGTGCTGGAACTGGCGCCGGAACTCGGCCTCACGCCCCGTGTCGGCCCGATCACGCGGGCGGAGCTGGAGGACGCGGACGAGGTGTTCCTGACCAGCACCGCCGGGGGCGTGATGCCGATCAGCCGGGTGGGTGGGCGGATCATGAACAATGACAGCCCAGGCCCGGTCTCGCGCCGGATGAAGGACCTCTACATGCTGGCCCATGGGCGCGAGGCATGGCGCACGCCGGTGCGCGGGGAGGGCTGACCGCCCGCATTTCGAGGACCTGGAAGGCTGATCCCTACCGCAGCAGCGCGCCCCACAGGCACAGCAGCGCCGTGACCGCGATCACCCCGAAGGTTGCCGTCATGCCCGCCACGCGGAAGCCGAACACCTCCCGCGCCTGCGACATGCCCCAGGCATGGGAGAGGCGGCCGGCGAGCAGCGTGGCGCCCAGCACGTGGAGCAACCAGGGCGCATGGCCCAGCCCCTCCGCCAGCGCGAGCAGAAGCAGGGCGAAGGGCACGTATTCGGCGAAATTCGCCTGCACCCGCATGCGGCGCTGCAACGCGGCGTCGCCGCCATCGCCCACCGCCACGCGCGCGCGGCGCCGTACCGCGATCACCCTCACCGCCAAAACAATGAACAGTGGCGCCAGCAGCGCGGCATAAAGGGCCGTGATCCGCATCGTCTATCTCCCGAACAGCAGCCGGGCCGCGTGTTCGGCCATGCGCCCGTTGGAATGCCCCACGCCGCTGACCGTTGCCACGCGCCAGGCAAACGGCACGCCCTGCGCCTCTGCCGCGCGGCGCATCGTATCGAAGAAGAACCAGCCGCGCGCGAAGCGGTGGTCGCCCTGCGCCACCGCCCAGGGCTGGCTGGGCAGGGAGGCATGCTTCGGGTCCGTATCCGCCTCGCCCAGTTGCAGCACCACCGGGCGCGCGAACACCGCGCGCAGCGTGGCGGGATCGGCGGCGGTGCCGCCCAGGCCTTCCGGGAAGGGCCGGTCCGGGAAGGGCAGGGTGTAGCTGCCGGCATTGGCGATCACCACGCTTTCGGCCAGGGGCGCGCCGGTCAGCAGCAGGTAGCGGTGCACGAATTGCGCGCCGGCGGAATGGCCATAGAGGGCGAAGCCCGGCCGTGTGGCGCGGGCCGCGCGCATTGCCGCCAGCACGGCGCGGTCGAAGGCGGGGAAGGTCCAGGACGCCGGCGGCACGGGGTGGCCTTCGCCATCCACCAGGTTGCCGAAATTGTACCAGCGCGTGCCGGGGAACTTGGCGGCGGAGAATTCCGGCACCAGCAGCAGGAAGCCGTTCGCTTCGGCAAGGTCGCGCCATTCGTCGCGGTAGCGGTCGCCGTCGCGCTGCACGCCGTGCATCACCACCACCACGCGGCCATCCGGCGCCCAGGCGGCGGGGCGGTGGTACCAGACCGGCATCGGGTCGGGCGTGGCGCCGCCGGCTTCCGCCACCTCGATGCGGCCGCTGCCGGGCGCGATCGCCGGGCCCGGCTGGGCATGGGCCGGCGCGATCGCCAGCAGCAAGAGCAGCAGGAGCAGGCGCACGATCGGTCTCCGTTTCTAGGTGGCGAAGAGCTGCTCCGCCGCGTAGCGCGCCATGCCGCTGTTGGAATGCCCCACCCCGGGCACGGTGGCAACGCGCCAGGTGAACAGCGCGCCCTGCGCCTCTGCCGCCAGCCGCATCGTGTCGAAGAAGAACCAGCCGCGGGCGAAGCGGTGCGTGCCCTGCGCCATCGCCCAGGGCTGGCGCGGCAGGGTGGCGTGGTTCGGATCGGTATCCGCCTCGCCCAGCAGCACCACCACGTGGCGGCGGAACACGGTGGCGCGCACCTCTGGCCCCACCGCGATGCCGCCCAGCCCTTCGGGAAACTGCCGGTCGGAACGCGGCAGGGTGTAGGCGCCGGAATTGGCGATCACCAGCGTTTCGGCCAGGGGCGCGCCGGTCAGCAGCAGGTAGCGGTGCAGGAACTGCGCGCCGGCGGAATGGCCGTAGATGGAAAAACCCTCCCGCGTGGCCCCGGCACGCCGCATTGCCGCGCGCACCACGCGATCGAGCGCCAGGAATGACCAGTCGGCGCGGCGCACCGGCTGGCCCTGCTCGTCTACCGCGTTGCCGTAGTTGTACCAGCGCGTGCCGGGGAACTTGGTGCCGCTGAATTCCGGCACCAGCAGCAGGAAGCGCCCGGCCTCCGCCAGGTCGCGCCACTGGTCGCGATACAATTCGGCGGTGCGCGGCAGGCCGTGCATCACCACCACCACGCGGCCATCCGGGCGCCAGGCGGTGGGCTTGTGGTAGTACACGGCCATCTGTTCGGCCGTTACCCCCGAGGCTTCATCTAACGCCAGCCGCCCGCTGCCGGGCTCCATCGCCCGCGCGGCATGGGGCAGGGCGATGGAGCCCGCCGCGCCTGCCAGAACGCCGCGCCGGGTCGGGCCGTGCTTCACGCCGCCGGCGGCTCGCGCCCGCGGATCATGTCGGCGCCCTTCTCGGCGATTGCCATGGTGGTGGCATAGGTGTTGGCCGAGATCATGGACGGCATCACGGAGGCATCCACCACCCGCAGCCGTTCCAGCCCGCGCACCTGCAGGCGGTCGTTCACCACCGCCATCGGGTCGGTATCCGGCCCCATCTTGCAGGTGCCGATCAGGTGGTAGGTGGTCGAGCCGTTGCGGCGGGCGAAATCCAGCCATTCGTCGTCGGTTTGCACCTGCGGGCCGGGCAGCACCTCCGCCTCCGCATGGCGCAGGATCTCGGGCGTGGAGAGCAGGCGGCGCATCAGCCGCAGCCCGCCGAGCAGCACCTGCCAGTCGCCGGGGGCGGAGAGGTAGTTGGGCTGGATCACCGGATCCTGCCACACATCGGTGCTGCGCGCGCGCACATGGCCGTGGCTTTCCGGGCGGTGCTGCCAGGCGCCTGCGGTCATGCCGGGGTAGTCGTCCAGCTCGTAGTTGCGGCCTTCCTTGTAGCTGCCGGGGGTGAACACGCATTGCAGGTCTGGCGCGTCCAGCCCCTCGAAGCTCTTCCAGAACACGAAGACCTGGCTGGGCACGACGGAGAGGATGGAGGGCCGGCCGGCCGCCCAGCGCGCCACCTGGCCCACCAGCCGCGGGCCCTTGGCCATTTCGTTCAGCGTGACCGTGCCCTTCTTCGCCCGGCACACCAGCCGCACCGCGTAGTGGTCGCGGAAATTCTGGCCCACGCCGGGCAGCTCGTGCCGCACCTCCACGCCCAGCTCGCCCAGCAGCTCCGCCGGGCCGATGCCGGAGACCTGCAGCAGCCGCGCCGTGTTCACCGTGCCGCCGGAGAGAATCACCTCCCGCCGCGCCCGAACCTCTTTCGCCGGGCCGCCGCGGGTGGACTGGTAGCGGATGCCCACGGCGCGCTTGCCCTCCAGCATCACCTCGCTGGCGCGGGCATTGGTGCGCACCTCCAGGTTCGGGCGGGACATGGCCGGCTTCAGCAGGCCGCGCGCCGCACTCACCCGCTTGCCGTTCTCGATGGCGCGCTGGAAATAGCCCACGCCGCCCTGGTCGCCGCTGTTGTAGTCTGGGTTGCGCGGGATGCCGGCGTTGACCGCGCCTTCGATGAACGCCTCTGACACCGGGTGGAACCAGTCCTGGTCGGTTACCGGGATGCCGCCCTGGCGGCCGTGCCTATCTTGCGGGTCGGCGCCGATGCGGCGTTCGGTGCGGCGGTAATAGGGCAGCATATCGGCATAGCCCCAGCCGCGATTGCCGCGCTGGGCCCAGCTGTCCAGGTCCGCCGGCTGGCCGCGATTGTAGATCATGCCGTTGATGGAGCTGGAGCCGCCGAGCACGCGGCCCTGCACCGTGGCGATCTGCCGCCCGCCGGTGTTCTCCGTGGGCTCGGTGCGGAACTGCCAGGTGACGTCGGGGTTGGCCATCGTCTTGATGAACCCGGCCGGAATGTGGATCCACGGGTTGCTGTCTGGCGGGCCGGCCTCCAGCACGCACACCGTGGCGCCGGCATCCTCGGAGAGGCGTGTGGCCAGCACCGAGCCGGCCGCGCCCGCGCCCACGATCACATAGTCGAACTCGTCCGCCATCCATCCGCCCCCGTATCGCCCGCGCAGGGTGGCGCGGTTCGCGGCGATGGGCAATTCTCCTGCCTCCGCGCGCGCATGAGGCACAGCATGACCTTCCCCGAGATGACCGAGGCGATGATCCGCGCCTGGCACGGCGTGGAGCCGCCGAATGACCCCGGGCGCCGCATGGCCGCCGACCTCGCCAACACCATCGCGGCCTTCGAGGCGGTGCGCGGCCGCCTGCGCTTCGAGGACGAGCCCGCCTCCTTCGAAGCAGCACTGCGGGAGTGCAAGGAATGAAGGATCTCGCCGATCTCGGCCTGGTGGAGGCCGCCGACGCCATCATGGCGCGCGAGATCACGTCCACTGAATTGCTGGAGGCCTATCTCAAGCGCCTGGATGCGGTGAACCCCACGCTGAACGCCACCATCTGGGTGGACCGGGACCGCGCCCGCGGCGATGCCTTCGGTGCTGACAGCGCGATGGCCGCCGGCCGCGCCAAGGGCCGCCTGTTCGGCATCCCGCTCGCCCACAAGGACATGTACTACCAGGCCGGCCGGCCCTGCACCTGCGGCAGCGCCATTCGGCGGGATTTCGTGCCCGACATCACCTGCACCGTGGTGGAGCGGATGGCCGAGGAGGGCGCGTTCAGCTTCGCCGGACTCAACATGGCCGAGTTCGCCCAGAACCCCACCGGCCACAACCGCGCCTTTGGCGATTGCCACAACCCCTGGAACCCGCCCTACATCACCGGCGGCTCCTCCTCCGGCTCTGGCGCCGCGGTGGCTGCCGGCGTGACGCCCGCCTCGCTGGGCTCCGATACCGGCGGCTCCATCCGCCTGCCGGCGGCGGCCTGCGGCGTGACCGGGCTCAAGCCCACCCAGACCCGCGTCTCCCGCTATGGGGTGATGCCGCTTTCGTTCTCGGCGGACAATGTCGGCCCGCTGGCCCGCTCGGCGCTCGATTGCGCGCGCATCATGGCGGTGATCGCGGGCCACGATCCCAAGGACCCCACAAGTGCGCGCGAACGCGTGCCGGATTACGAGGCCGCCTGCGACGGCGATCTGCGCGGCCAGCGCATCGGCGTGCCGGAGAACTACTTCTTCGACACCGCCGCCCCCGAAGTGCGCGCGGCGTTCGATGCGGCGATGGAGGTGCTGCGCGCCCGCGGCGCCACCATCGTGCCGATCGAGCTGCCGCTGATGGACGCCGTTTCCGCCTATGGCGGCGTTGTCTCCCGCGTGGAGGCCGCCGCCATCCACAGCCAGTGGATGCGAACCCAGCCCGAAAGCTATGTCCAGCATCTCTCCGGCCGCATCTATCCGGGCCTCGCCATTCCCGGCGCCTATTACGTGGAGGCGCTGGCCCAGCGCGGCCCGGTTCTGAAACAGTTCTGCCGCGAGGTGTTCGCCCAGGTGGACGCCATCGCCACCCCCACCATCCCCACCAATCTGCCCACCCTGGCCGAGACCGATATCGACCACGGCCCGCCGGGCACGGAACAGAAATTCCTCGCCGTTTCCATCAACACCCGCCCGTTCAACTACCTGGGCCTGCCGGCGATCAGCGTGAATTGCGGCTTCGATCCCAATGGCTGCCCGATCGGCCTGCAACTCGCCGCCCGGCCCTTCGCCGAAGCCCGGCTGTTCCGCCTGGCCGACGGCTTCCAGCGCGACACCGCCTGGCACACCCAGCGCCCGCAGGTGGTGGCATGAGCAAGCCCAAGGTCGCGTTCATCGGCACCGGCGGCACCATCGCCTCGCTGGGTGATTCGCCGCTGACGCTGATGGACTATGGCGGCCCCGGCAAGATCATGCAGGCCAGCGCCATCCTCGAACGTTTCCCCGAGGCGAACGAGGTGGCCGAGGTGATCGCGGTGGACTTCAAGGCCGTTGCCAGCCACCACATCACCTTCACCGA
>CANHKG010000163.1 GCA_947460455.1 Rhodospirillales bacterium
GGCATGGGCCGCATCGGCCGCGAGATCGCCCGCCGCGCCGAAGCCTTCGGCATGCCCGTGCTCTACCACAACCGCCGCCCCGTGCCCGGCGTGCCGTATGCCTACCGCGACTCCGCCCTCTCCCTCGCCCAGGACTGCGAGTTGCTGATGGTCGCCTGCCCCGGCGGGGAGGCCACGCGCCACCTGGTCAACGCCGAGGTGCTCGCCGCCCTCGGCCCGCGCGGCATCGTGGTGAACATCGCCCGCGGCACCGTGATCGACGAAGCCGCCCTGATCGCCGCCCTGCAATCCCGCACCATCGCCGCCGCCGGGCTGGACGTGTTCGAGCACGAGCCTCAGGTCCCCGCCGCGCTGATGGCGCTCGATAACGCCGTGCTCATGCCCCACCGCGGCGGCGGCACGATCGAGACCTGGGAGGAGTGCGCCGACATGGTGATCGCCAACCTTCTGGCCCATTTCGCTGGCGCGCCCCTGCCCAATCCCATCCCGGGCGATTGACGCCCCACCCCCGCCACCCCCTAAACTCCCAGCCAACAAGCAGCGCCGCAGCCAGCAGCGCGCCAGAAGGGGGAATGGGCCATGAGTCGAACCGAAATCGGCCGCCGTCGCATCATGCAGGGGGCGGCGCTGGCGGGCACCGCCGCCGCCGCCGGCACGGGCGTCGCCATCGCGCAGAACCGCCCGGTGCAGATGATCAGCCACCGCTATCCGGCGCTGGAGCACTGGGCGGCGAAGATGAAAACCGCCATCCCGGGCCAGGAGGTGAACACCCAGCTGATGCCCTTCGACAAGGCGCTGGAGTTGCTCACCATCGCCCTCTCCGCCAAGGCGGACACGGTGGACATCGCCTATGCGTCGGACGCCACCGTCTCCACCTTCGCCAAGAATGGCTGGCTGCGCCCGCTCGATGACCTCTGGGCCAAGTTCAAGGCCGAGTTCAAGCTGGATGACTACCCCCAGCACGTGCTGGATAAGTTCAGCTACCAGGGCAAGCTCTACATCATCCCGGCAAACCTGAACGTGATGTTCCTGTTCTACCGCAAGGATCTGTTCGAGCAGGCCGGGGTGAAGCCGCCCACCACCATCGCCCAGTTCCAGGAACTGGCGAAGCGCTTCCACTCCCCGCTGCGCGCCGGCACCGTCTCCTGCCTCAAGCCCGTGGATGCCGGGTTGAACGAGGCGCACTGGTACCTTAACGCCCTCGGCGATGGCTGGTTCGACAAGGATTGGCGCCCGATCTTCAACCAGCCGAAGGGCGTGGCCGCCATCGAGGCGCTGAAGGAAACGGTGAAGTTCGCCCAGCGCGCCTACACCGCCGCCGCCAACGACGAATGCTCGATCGCCTTCCAGCAGGATGCCGCCACGATGGGCCTGCAATGGGCGACCCGCGCGGCCAGCATGGACGACCCGAAGCAGTCCCGCGTGATCGGCAAGATCGACTGGGTCGCCGCCCCCGGCGGCCGCGCCCGCCTCTCCGGCGACGGCTACGGCATCTCCAGCTTCACCAAGCACGACCCGGAGATGCTGTTCCGCATCATCGCCGGCGCCACCAACCAGGCCAACTCGCGCGAGGGCGCGGCCTTGTCCGTGCCGCCGCGCGCCAGCATCCTCAACGACCCCGAGCTGCAGCAGAAGCACCGCTTCTACCCCGCGGCATCGGCGGCGATGGAAACCAACCTGCCCTTCCCGGCGATCCCGGAATTCTACGCCGTGGGTGAATTCATCACCCGGCGCGTCATCCAGGCCGTCACCGGCGAAATGCCCGTGAAGGCGGCGCTGGATGCGGCGGCGAAGGAAACCGAGGACTTCCTGCGCGGGCGCGGTTACTACAAAGGGTAAGTAAGCAAGGATAAGCGGTCACAGAGAGCGCAGAGGGCCACAGAGAGCACAGAGAAGAACGGAATTTCTCTTCTATCTTCTCTGTGAATCTCTGTGGCCCTCTGTGTTCTCTGTGTCCCCTTCGCTTCCCTGCCTTTCCCTCCACCAGCGAGGTGCCATGATGTCCCTGTTCGAACGCGCCGCCATCACCGGCATCGGTGAAACCGCCCACGGCCGAGGCCTGCAGCAGGGCAGCGCGCTGTCGCTCCAGATGCAGGCCTCGCTGGCCGCCATCGCCGATGCCGGGCTTTCCCCGCGCGATATCGACGGCGTCATCCCTGTCGCCACAGGGGCCGCAGTGGCCGAGGACTTCATCACCAATTTCGGCATCCCGGATCTCAGGTTCTCCGCCACCACGCCGATGGGCGGCGCCAGCTGCGTCGCCGCGATCCAGGCCGCCGCCGCCGCGGTCGCCACCGGCATCTGCCGGCACGTGCTGCTGCCCATCGGCCGCACCGGCTATTCCGGCACCCGCATCGGCGCGCGGGTGCATGAGATGCCGCAGTTCCGCACCATCGGCGAGTTCGAGCTGCCGCTGGGCAACGTGGCGCCGGCGCAGATCTACGCCCCCATGGCCCGCCGCCATATGGAACTCTACGGCACCACCAGCCGCCAGCTGGCCGAGATCGCCGTCACCACCCGCCGGCACGCCATCCTCAACGGCAACGCGGCGATGACCAAGCCGCTCAGCATCGAGGACCACCAGAACAGCCGCATGATCGCCGACCCGTTCCGCCTGTTCGACTGCTCGCTGGAATCCGACGGCGGCGCCGCGGTGGTGGTCAGCAGTGCCGAAGCCGCCCGCGACCTGCGCCAGCCCCGCGTGCTGGTGATGGGCGCGGCGGAGGGCCACCCGGACAGCCCCAGCGTCATCACCCAACGGCCCGACATATTGCGCATCGGCCTGGCCAAGGCCGCCCCGCGCGCCTTCGCCATGGCCGGGGTGAAGCCGGCGGACATCCAGGTGGCCGAGATCTACGATTGCTTCACCTACGTGGTGCTGCGCCAGCTGGAGGAGATCGGCTTCTGCCAGCAGGGCGAGGGCGGCGCCTTCGTGGAGGGCGGCGCGCTCGGGATCGGCGGCCGCCTGCCGGTGAACACCCATGGCGGCCTGCTCTCCCAGGCCCATCTCGCCGGCATGAACCACATCGTCGAACTCGTCCGCCAGCTGCGCGGCCAGGGCGGGGCGGCCCAGGTGGAGGGCGCCACGCTCGGCCTGGTCACCGGCTACGGCGACATGGGCGACGGCTCCATCGCCATCATGCGGAGAGGCTGAAGATGTCCGAAACCTTCACCAAGCCCATCCCGCACCCCACGCCAGACACCCAGC
Source organism: Rhodospirillales bacterium (assembly GCA_947460455.1). Lineage (GTDB taxonomy): Bacteria > Pseudomonadota > Alphaproteobacteria > Acetobacterales > Acetobacteraceae > CAMDGX01. The sequence continues at coordinate 3,209 of CANHKG010000163.1, forward strand.
CCTTCTGGGATGGGCTGGCCCGCGGTGAATACCTGATCCAGCGCTGCAAGGAGTGCGGCAAGCTGCGCCACTACCCCCGCCCGGTCTGCGATGGCTGCTGGTCCATGGCGCATGAGTGGGTGCCCGCCAGCGGCCGCGGCACGGTCCATTCCTGGACCGTCTGCCACCACCCGTTCCACATGGGCTTCAAGGCGCAGTCCCCCTACATCCTCCTCACCGTCGACCTCGCCGAGGGCGTGCGCGCCCAGGGGCAGCTGCGCGGCCTGGCCGCCGAGGCCCTGCGCCTCGGCCTGCCGGTGGCGCTCGGGTATGAGCGCGAAGGAGAGGGGCCGGTGCTACCGATCTTCCGACCCGCTGAAGAAACGTAGCGCGACGCCGCAAGCATCTGACCGTTAAGCATTTGTTAAGCCCCCAGCCACGTCGCGGGGGGTGCGCGGCGCGGGCTTGCGCAAAAAAACTCCGCTCGGAACTGGATTCGTTGCGTCCCTTGCTGTTGACGGGCCCGGGTTCCGGCGCAATATGCGCCCCACGCATGGCTGGCACCATTCTGGGAGATGCGCGGGAACCGCGTGTCATGGGTCGGCGGAAAAAGGGATTTGGGGGCTCACATGAACGAGCAAGACCTTCGTACGATGATCGAGGAGGTCCGTGCCGGCCGTATGGCCCGCCGGGCATTTGTGAAGCGCCTGGCCGTGGTCGGCATCACCGCGCCGATGGCCACGCAGCTGCTGATGCATTCCGGCGTGGCGATGGCGCAGACCGCCTCCGTCGTGCCCTCCACCTCCAAGGCCACCAAGCGTGGCGGCGGCGGTGTGCTGAAGGTGCTGTGGTGGCAGGCCCCCACCCTGCTGAACCCGCATTTCGCCACCGGCACCAAGGACCAGGACGGCAGCCGCATTTTCTACGAGCCGCTGGCCGCCTGGGATGGCGACGGCAACCTCAAGCCGATCCTCGCCGCCGAGATCCCCACCCGCGAGAACGGCGGCGTGGCGGCCGACGGCATGTCGGCCACGTGGAAGCTGAAGCCCGGCGTGAAGTGGCACGACGGCAAGCCCTTCACCGCTGATGACGTGGTGTTCAACTGGCAGTACGCCTCCGACCCGGCCACCGCCGCCGTGACCAGCGGCAGCTACAAGGACATCAAGGTCGAGAAGATCAACGACCTCACGGTCAAGGTGATCTTCGAGAAGCCGAACCCCTTCTGGGCCGACGCCTTCGTGGGCGCCACCGGGCAGATCATCCCGAAGCACCTCTTCCAGGATTTCATGGGCGCGAAGTCGCGCGAGGCGCCGACCAACCTGAAGCCCGTTGGCACCGGCCCCTACAAGTTCAAGGATTTCCGCCCCGGCGACACCGTGCTGGGCGACATCAACATGGACTACCACGTGCCCAACCGCCCGTATTTCGACAGCATCGAGATGAAGGGCGGCGGTGACGCGGTTTCGGCGGCGCGCGCCGTGCTGCAGACCGGCGAATATGATTTCGGCTGGAACCTGCAGGTCGAGGACGAGGTGCTGCAGCGCCTGGAGCGCGGCGGCAAGGGCCGCGTGGAGATCACCGAGGGCGCGGGTTGCGAGCACATGGGGCTCAACAACACGGACCCCTGGACCGAGGTGGACGGCGAACGCGCTTCGATGAAGACGAAGCACCCTTCGCTGACCGACCCCGCCGTTCGCAATGCGCTGGCCCTTCTGATCGACCGCAAGTCGATCCAGGACCACATCTACGGCCGCACCGGCGTGGCCACCTCCAACTGGGTGAACAACCCGCCGCGCTTCCGCTCGCCGAACACCAGCTATGAGTTCAATGTCGACAAGGCCAACGCCCTGCTCGACAGCGCCGGCTGGGTTCGCGGGGCCGATGGCATTCGCGCCAAGGGCAATGTGAAGCTCAAATACGTCTACCAGACCTCGATCAACCAGCCGCGCCAGAAGACCCAGGCCGTGGTGAAGCAGGCCTGCGCCCGCGCCGGCATCGACATCGAGATCAAGTCGGTCGTCGCCTCAGTCTACTTCTCGTCGGATGTCGGCAACCCCGACACCTTCCCGAAGTTCTACACCGACCTGCAGATGTACAACACCGGCCCGGGCCGCCCGGATCCCGGCGTGTGGCTGCAGATGTTCATCTCGCGCGAGGTCGCCACGAAGGACAACAAGTGGCAGGGCCGCAACGTGAACCGTTGGGTCAGCAAGGAGTTCGACGACCTCCTGGACGCCTCCGACGGCGAGCTGGACCCGGTGAAGCGCGTTGCCATGCTGATCAAGTGCAACGATCTCGTGGTGGCCAACCGCGTGGTGATCCCCATCGTCTACCGCCCCACGGTCTCTGGTGTCAGCCGGCGCCTGAAGATCAATCTCTCGGGCTGGGACAGCAACCTCTACGATCTGGCCGATTGGTTCATCGCCTGATCGACTGACCCCGGCGGGGGCCTTCCCCGCCTTGGCTTCCCGTCGGGATGCGGCGCGACCCGCTGCATCCCGACGGATTTTTCCGCAGCGGAGCCTTTCATTGTCCAGCGCCTACCTGTTGCGCCGCTTCCTCCTGGCCCTCCCGAGCCTGCTCGGCATCAGCGTCGTGCTGTTCTGCGTGCTCGCCCTCGCCCCGGGCGATCCGTTTGAGGAACTGACCCTCAATCCGAACATCCCGCCGGAAGTGCGTCTCGCCCTGCGCGCCTCGCTCGGCCTGGATGATCCCGTGTACCTGCGCTACTTCCACTGGCTGTTCGCCATGCTGAAGGGCGACTGGGGCTTCTCCTTCGTCAGCCGCATCGATGTGGACCAGCTGATCCTGCAGCGCGTGCCCACCACGGTGGCGGTCATTGGCACATCCCAGCTGCTGGCCATCCTCATTGCCGTGCCAATCGGCGTGCTGGCCGCGGCCCGGCCCTATTCGCTGTTCGACCAGATCGCCAACACCATGGCGTTCGTCGGCTTCTCGCTGCCCACCTTCTTCACCGGCCTGCTGCTGATCCTGTTCTTCTCCATCCAGCTCGATTGGCTGCCGATGGTCTATCAGTCCAGCCTGCGAGAGACCGGCTGGGCCTGGTGGTGGATGCAGATCAAGCAGTCGATCATGCCGGTGATGGTGCTCGGCCTGTTCCAGGGCGCCTCGCTGGTGCGCTACGTGCGCTCCTCGGTGCTCGATGTGATCAAGCTCGACTACGTCGTCACCGCCCGCTCCAAGGGCATCGGCCAACGCAAGGTGCTGATGCGCCATGTGGTGCGCAACGCGCTGATCCCCGTGGTGACGCTGGTGGCGCTGCAGATGCCCATCGTGTTCGGCGGCGCCATTGTCACCGAGCAGATCTTCCGCGTGCCCGGCATCGGCTCGCTGTTGATTACGTCCATCCTGGCAAACGACACCCCGGTGGTGATGGGCGTGACCTTCGTGTTCGCCTGCCTTGTCGTCCTCTTCAACCTGATTGCAGACATCCTCTATGGCTGGCTCGACCCCCGCATCTCTTTCCGCTGAGGCATCCGCCGCGGCGAGCGCCACCAAGCCGGTCACCCCGGCTGCGGAGGCGTGGCGACGGTTCCGCAAGCACAAGCTTGCGGTGGCGAGCCTGTTCATCCTGGGCGCGCTGGTGTTCCTCGTGCTCGCCGGGCCCTGGCTGTGGCCGGTGCCGATCAACGAGATCGACTTCAGCGCCAAGCTGAAGCCGCCCTCCGGCAGCCATCCGTTCGGCACCGACGACCTCGGCCAGGACGTGCTGGCGCGCATCATTTATGGCGGGCGCATCTCGCTCGCCGTGGGTCTGGCGGCCATGGTGGTGGCGGTGCTCGTTGGCGTTGTGATCGGCGCGCTGGCCGGCATGTCCAGCGGGCGCGTGGATGCGGTGCTGATGTGGATCACCGACCTGTTCCTGTCGCTGCCGCAGCTGCCGCTGCTGCTGCTGGTGATCTACCTGTTCCGTGATGCGCTGAAGAGCGCCTTCGGCCCGGAAGGCGGCGTGTTCATCCTGATTGTGCTGGTAATCGGTGGCCTGCGCTGGATGCCCGTGGCCCGCCTCGTGCGCGCCCAGTTCCTGAGCTTGCGCGAAAAGGAATTCGTGGAGGCGGCCAAGGCCTTGGGTGCGTCGCGCGTGCGGCTGGTGGTGATGCACATCCTGCCCAACGCCATGGGCCCGGTGATCGTGGCCGGCACCATCGACGTGGCGGCGGCGATCATCGCGGAGAGCACGCTTTCCTTCCTTGGCCTTGGCTTCCCGCCCGATATCCCCACCTGGGGGCGCGTGCTGTTCGACGCCAAGGACTACCTCGACATCGCCCCGCACTGGGCGATCTTCCCCGGCATGATGATCTTCCTCACCGTGCTGTCGATCAACTTCATCGGCGACGGGCTGCGCGACGCCCTTGATCCGCGCCGCGTTGTCTAGGCACAGCATGTCTGATCCCCTTCTTGAGATCCGCGACCTTCGCACCTGGTTCAAGACCGATGACGGCATGGTCCGTGCCGTCGATGGCGTCTCGATGTCCATCTCGGCCGGCGAGACGCTGGCCGTGGTCGGCGAATCCGGCTGCGGCAAGTCCGTCACCGCCCGATCGGTTCTGAAGCTGATCGACATGCCGCCCGGGCGCTTCGAATCCGGCACCATCCTGTGGCGCGGGCGGGATTTGATCCCGCTGCCCATGGACGAGATGGACCAGATCCGCACCCGCGAGATCGCGATGGTGTTCCAGGAGCCGATGACCTCGTTGAACCCGGTCTATACCGTGGGGCAACAGATCGCCGAGGCGCTGCAGACGCACGAAAAGCTGGGCGAGAAGGCGGCGATCGATCGGGCGGTGGAGATGCTGGGGCTGGTCAACATCCCCAATCCGCGCAGCCGGGTGAACGACTACCCGCACCAGTTCTCCGGCGGCATGCGCCAGCGCGTGATGATCGCCATGGCACTGGCCTGCAAGCCGAAGCTGCTGATCGCGGACGAGCCGACCACCGCGCTGGACGTGACGATCCAGGCCCAGATTCTCGAGCTGATGGCCGAGATGAAGGACAAGTTCGGCATGGCCATCATGCTGATCACCCACGCGATGGGGGTGGTGGCGGAGAACGCCCAGCGCGTGGTGGTGATGTATGCCGGCAAGGTGGTGGAGGAAGCTTCCGTCGAGGAGTTGTTCGGCAACCCCCGTCACCCCTACACCCAGGGGCTGATCCGCTCCATTCCGCGGGTGGACATTGCAGGCCACGCCCGCGCCGGCGGGCGGCAGCGGCTGGAGCAGATTCCGGGCACCGTGCCCAACCTGCTCAATCCGCCGCCAGGCTGCCGTTTCGCGGCACGGTGCAAGTTCGCGACCGATGCCTGCACCGCCGCCGAGCCCCCCCTGCGCACTGTCGCGCCCGACCACAAGGTGGCCTGCATCCTGTGAGCACCGTGACCCAGACCACGCCCGACGCCGCGACGGATGTTCAGCCGCTGCTGTCGGTTCGCAACTTGAAGAAGCACTTCCCGATCCGGGGCGGCCTGCTGGCGCGCGAGATCGACCGGGTGCATGCCGTGGACGGCGTTTCGCTGGACGTGGCGCCCGGGGAGACGCTGGGGCTGGTCGGCGAGTCCGGCTGCGGCAAGTCCACCACCGGGCGGTGCATCCTGCGGCTGATCGAGCCGACTTCCGGCGAGATCTGGTTCCAGGGGCGCGACGTGACGGCGCTGGAAGGCGAGGCGCTGCGGGCGATGCGGCGCGACATGCAGATCATCTTCCAGGACCCGTTCGCCTCGCTCAATCCGCGGCACACCGTGGGTGGGATCATCGGCGAGGCGCTGACGATCCATGGGCTGGTGAAGGGCCGGCAGGAGATGGAGGACAAGGTTGTCCAGCTGCTGGAGACGGTGGGGTTGCGGCCGGAGCATATGCGGCGCTTTCCGCATGAGTTCTCTGGCGGGCAGCGGCAGCGCATCGGCATCGCGCGGGCGTTGGCGGTGGAGCCGAAGCTGATCGTGTGCGACGAGCCGGTGTCGGCGCTGGACGTTTCGATCCAGGCGCAGGTGATCAACCTGCTGGAGGACCTGCAAGAGAAGTTCGGGCTGACCTACCTGTTCATCGCGCATGATCTGAGCGTGGTGGAGCATATCAGCGACCGGGTGGCGGTGATGTATCTCGGCCGGGTGGTGGAGGTGGCGACCAGCGAGGAGCTGTATGCCAACCCGCTGCACCCCTATACCGAGGCGCTGCTTTCTGCCGTGCCGATCCCGGATCCGAAGATCAAGCGCAAGCGGATCGTGCTGCAGGGCGACGTGCCGAACCCGATCCGGCCGCCGAGCGGGTGCCATTTCCATACGCGTTGCCCGATCGCCGAGGCGCGCTGCAAGACCGAGGTGCCGCAGTTGAAGAGCGTGGGCGGGCGGCACCAGGTTTCCTGCCACCTGCGGGGGTAGGTTCCGGACCATCATTCGGGGAAGGGCGGCGCCGGGGCGCCGCCCTTTTGCTGTACGGCGTCAGGGCTCCAGGGACTTGCGGGGGTCTTGCGGGTGGTCTGGCGCCCAACTGCGGAGGAACTCCTCCAGGGCGGGTTCGGGCTCGGTGGGCAGGGCGATGGTGAGGGTGACGTATTGGTGGCCGCCGTTGAGGCCGCGGTTGCGGAGGCGGAGGCGGGTGCCGGGGCCGGAGCGGGGGGGGATGGCGAGGGCGACGGTGCCGGTGAGGGTGGGGACTTCGACCTTGGCGCCGAGGATGGCTTCCTGGAGGGTGACGGGGAGGTCCATGTGGATGTCGTCGCCGTCGCGGCGGAAGAATTTGTGCGGGGTGACGGAGACTTCGATCAGGGCATCGCCGGCTTGGGCGCCACCGCGGCCGGGGTGGCCCTGGCCGCGGAGGCGGAGCACCTGGCCGGATTGGTGGCCGGGGGGGATGGCGACATCGAGGGACTTGCCATCCGGCAGGGTGATGCGGCGCTTGGTGCCGAGGGCGGCATCCATGAAGGTGACGGCGAGGGTGTAGCGGGCGTCCTCTCCGCGGGTGGCGAAGCCCTGGCGGGAGCGGGCGCCGGCATGGGCACCCATGGCCTGGCGGAGGAGGTCTTCCAGGTCTTCGGCGGCGAAGCCCTGGTCGGCGCCGCGGCCCTGGTTGAAATCGCGCCATTGCGGGCGGGCTTCGGCGCCGGTGGCGTCGATCTCGCCGCGGTCGAAGCGGGCGCGTTTTTCGGTATCGGACAGCAGGGCGTAGGCGGAGGAGATGGCGGAGAAGGTTTCGGCGGCGTCTGGCTTGTCTGGATTGGCGTCGGGGTGGTGTTTCTTGGCCAGGCGGCGATAGGCGGTGCGGATTTCATCCGGGGTGGCGGATTTTGGGACGCCGAGGATGTCGTAGGGGGATCTGGCGGCGTTTTTCATGCAGGGACTGTAGGCGTGGCAGGCGGTTGGGAGAAGATGCCGAGAATATTACGATAACGGAACAAAAAGGGCGTGAGTCGGCGTGTGGTGTGAGGGGCCGAAAATTGAAATGGGGACGCGGGATTGGGCCTGGAGGGCGGTGGTGACCTGGCCGGTGCGCGCGGCGATGCGGGCGCGGGCGGCGGTGGCGGCGCGGGGGGTGAAGAAGAGGGCCGCATAGATTCCGGGCGTGAGGCGGATGCGGCGTTGGGCGCGGGGGAGGCGCGGGCGCAGTTCGGCTGCGTGGTGGTCTTGGGGGGTGAGTTCGCCGCGTGTGTAGCGGGCGATGAGGTCCTGCAGCTCACGCAGGGCCTGGGCGGCTTCGCGGCCTTCCTTGGTGTTGGGGGGCGGGAGGAGGCCGGAGAGGTTCAGGAGGAAGGCGAGGAAGAATTGCAGCCAGGCGCCCGGCTCCGGCGCGGGCGTGCGCAGACCCACCTCCGGCGCGTGGTGGCGCGCCTGGGTATGGCCCTGCCCCTTGGGGGCGGCCGGGGGTGCTGCGGGTGAGTTCATGATATGTTCCTACGCGATGGCGGGATGGTTGGCAAGGAAAAATAACAAATAGAGGACGAAAACCTGTTGGAGCGGCGGCAGGGGCTTGCCCGCGGGCAAGGCGGGGGAGGGGATGCCGCCGGAGCCCTGGAAAAATTACGGAATGGTTGCAGGCGGCGATGACGGCGCCGATTGCAATACAATTCCGATTGCGCCGATGCGCGGGGAACGGGCATAGTTGCCAAAATCGAACAAGACGCCCCGTGACGTGACGTGCCGCCGGTGGGTTTCCGGCCCGATCCAGCCGGCGGCCGACCGAGGGAGGGTGCCTTGGCTGTTGCTCCGATCGAGCTTTCGGCGATTGCCGCGGGGACCGGCGGTTTCGTCCTCACGGGGGAGAACGGCGGCGACTGGTCGGGGTCCGCCGTTGCCTCAGCCGGGGACGTCAACGGCGACGGCTTCGCCGACCTGATCATCGGCGCGCCGCTTGCTGGAGTCTCTAACGGGCGAGCCTATGTGGTGTTTGGCAAGGCAGATGGCTTCGCCGCTTCGATAAGCCTTGGCGGCGTGGCCGCCGGGACCGGAGGATTCGTCATCCAGGGGGCTGGTCCCAGTTATCAGTTGGGCCAGTCCGTGTCCTCCGGCGGGGACATTGATGGCGACGGATTCGGCGATTTCATCGTCGGCGCGCCCGGTGCCGCCTACGGTGCCGGCCGGA
>CANHKG010000164.1 GCA_947460455.1 Rhodospirillales bacterium
GCCATGCTGGGCCGGCCCTTCAACGAGGCCGAAATCCACAAGGCCTTCGACCCGAACGAGCTGCACCCCGACGATGTCGAGACGGTGCTGACGGCGCTGGCCGAATGGCACCAGGGCAAGCGCCAGGGCAGCCATCGCACCGCCTATCGCACCCTGCACCGCGACGGCACGATGCGGCATCTCGAAGCCCTGGTCTCTATGGAGCACGACGCGGACGGCAAACCCCTTCGCCTCGTCGCCGCCGTGCACGACGTGACCGAGATGCGCCGCGCCGCCCAGGCCATCCAGGACAGCGAGGCCCGCCTGCGCCTGGCCACGGAGGCCGCCGGCATCGGCATCTGGGACTACGACATCAAGACAGGAATCAGCGTCTGGTCGGACAACATGTGGACCATGCGCGGATTGCAGCCGCACCCAGGCATGCTCAGCGCCTCGATGGCCGAGCAGCTTTCCATCGTCGTGCCGGAAGACCGCCACGTGCTCACCGCAATCTGGGACCGGCTGGCCACGCCGGATGAGAAGTACGACTACGTGTATCGCGTCCGCCTGCCCAGCGGCGAGATCCGGATCCTGCGCGGCATCGGCCGCCGGCTGCTGGATGCCGAAGGTGCCCCCTCCCGCCTCGTGGGCGTGATCGCCGACGTCACTGAAGTTCGCACCGCGGCGCAACGGATCCAGGAAAGCGAAACGCGCCTCCGCCTCGCCACCGAGGCCGCCGACCTCGGCATCTGGGATATCGACCTCGTCACGGGCGAGCGCGTGATATCCCCGCGCATGTGGCGCATGTTCGGCATGGAACCGCGTGACGGCGCGCCCGCGCGCGAGGACCTCCTGTTGGTGGTGCTCCCGCAAGACCACGCGATCCTGCGCAGCGCCTGGGACGACATCGCCGCCGGGCGCGAGGTGATCGACTACGAATACCGCATCCGCCTGCCCGGCGGAGAGATCCGCCACCTGCACGGCCAGGGCCGTACGATGACAGGCGAGGACGGCACGAAGCTGCGCATCACCGGCATCTGCGCCGATGTCACCGAACGGCGCCAGGCGGAACAGGCACTCGCGGAGCGCTCGGCCGTCCTCGAACTGGCGTTGGATACCGCGGATCTCGGCGTCTGGCATCGCGACCTGGGCTCCGATACCGGCACGATGTCCCCGCGCATCTGGACCATGCTCGGCCTGGAGCCGCGCAACGGCTGGCACACGCGCGAGGAGTTCCTGGGCGCCGTCCATCCCGATGACCGCGCGCGCGTGGAGCGGGACTGGGTCGCCAAATCACCGACGCAACTCGGCGTTCCCCACGACATCGAGTACCGCGTGCAATGGCCCGACGGCAGCGTGCGCCACATATCGTCGCGTCGCATGCTGGTCATGGCGCCGGAGGTCAATACCCGGCGCGTCATCGGCATCCACGCCGATGTCACCGAGACCCGCCGTGCCAACCAGGCCCTGGCCGACAGCGAGGCCCGCATGCGCCTGGCCGTCGATGCGGCCGATATCGGCGTGTTCGAGATCAATGCCGCGCGCCAGGGCTACTGGTCAGACCGCATCTGGCGCATGCGCGGGCTGGAGCCGCGCGAGGGCATCCCGTCCGCCGAGGAATCGCTGTCGCTGGTCCACCCGGAGGACCGCGCCTCCCTCCTGCGCAACCGCCAGGTGCAGCTCGACAGTCCCGCAGGCTTCGTCAGCGAACACGAATACCGCGTGGTCTGGGCCAACGGCACCGTCCGGCACGTGATGTCGCGCAGCATCACGCAGCGCGACGCGAACGGGGCGCTGGTGAAGATCGTCGGCATCAACATCGATATCACCGAGCGCCGCCGGGCCGATGACCTCCTCCGCCGCAGCGAGGCACGCTTCCGCCTGGCGATCGAAACCGCCCAGCTGGGCGTGTGGGACTACGACTTCGCGACGGACGAGACGATCTGGTCGGCGCGCATGTGGCAGGTGCGTGGATTGCCGGCGGTGGATGCGCCGGTCACCGTCGAGCAAATCATCGCCAGCACACACCCGCAGGACCGCGTCCGGCTTGAGGCAGCGGTCAGGGCGCAGCGCGCCGGGTTGCGGCAGGGCGTGATCGACCACGAATACCGGGTGGTGCACCCGGATGGCAGCGAACGCCTCGTCCGTTCCCGCTCTCTCGCGGTCCATAATGCGGCCGGGCAGGTGCAGCAGGTCATCGGCGTCAACCAGGACATCACGGACCAACGCGCGGCCGAGACGGCATTGCGCGAAAGCGAGGCGCGGTTCCGGCTGGCCACCGAAACCTCCGCCCTCGGCGTGTATCAGGTCGACCTGCCCGGGATGACCGGAACATGGTCGGAGCTGATGTACACCATGCGCGGCCTGCCGCCCCAGCCCGGCATGCCGCCGCTGGAAGCGGCGATGGCGATGGTGCACCCCGACGACCGGCAGGCCGTCCATGCCGGCATGATGTCGCACCGCGACAGAGCGATGGGCGAGGTGACCGAATACGAATTCCGCATCATCCGGCCCGACGGCACCGTGCGCCATTTGCTGGCGCGCGCCTTCTCGTTGCGCGACGAGCAGGGCGTGCTGCGCAAGGTCATCGGCGTCAACCAGGACATCACCGAGCAGCGCGCGGCAGAAACGGCATTGCGCGAGAACGAGGCCCTGTTCCGCCTGGCCATCGAAACCGCCTCGCTCGGCGTGTACCAGATGAACATGCCAGACCGCACCGGCATCTGGTCCGACCACATGTACGCCATGCGCGGCCTCCCCCCGCGCCCCGGCATGCCCGGTGTCGACGAGATGATGGAAATGATCCATCCGGACGACCGGCAGATCCTGCTGGCCAACCGGATGGCCCATCGCACGCGCGCCTCGGGCGACGTGTCGCAATACGAATTCCGCGTCATCTGGCCCGACGGCTCCGTGCATCATCTGCTGGCGCGCGCCTTTCCCCTGCGCGCAGAGGACGGCACGCTGATCAAGATCGTGGGCGTGAACCAGGACATCACCGAGCAGAAGCACGTGGAGCAGGAACTGCGCGATGCCGCCACGCGCTTCGAACTGGCCACGAAGGCGGCCGGGCTTGCGGTGTGGGAATGGCAGATCCCGAGCGGCGCGCGCCACTGGTCGCCGGAGATGTGGGCCCTGCGCGGCGTGCCGCCCCGCATCGAGCCGCCCACCGATGCCGAGCTCATGTCCACCATCCATCCCGAAGACCGGGAGACCCTTGCGACATTCCTCGAAACCGTGCGGCAGGACCCGGGCACGCCGGCCGAATGCGAGTACCGCGTGCTCCTGCCCGACGGCCGGACAGCGCGCTACATCAACGCGCGAACCGCCGCCCTGCGCGACGCTGCCGGCAAGGTGGTGCGCGTCACCGGCGTCGCCTCGGACGTGACGGAGCTGCGCATCGCCACCCACGCCCTGCAGGAAAGCGAATCACTGTTCCGCCTTGCCGCCGAGGCCGCCTCGCAAGGCGTTTGGGACCAGGACATCCGCACCGGCCAGGTGCGCTGGTCCCACCGCATGTGGCTGATCTACGGCCTGCTACCACGCGATATCCCGCCCGGCCGCGACGAATGGAAATCGCTGCTGCATCCCGATGATCGCGCCGACGTACTGGCGACGTTCCAGCGGCTGGTGGCCCACCCCGCCGACCACGTGGAGAGCGCGCAGTTCCGCGTCATCTGGCCGGGCGGCGGCATTCGCCACCTGGAGCAGCGCGCCATGTCGGTGCACGACGAGACCGGCGCCCTAACCCGGCTCATCGGCGTGCTGGTGGATATCACGGAGGTGCAGGAACTGCGCGCCCAGGCCACCATCGCCGGCAACGTGGCCACGCTGGGCCAGTTGGCCGGCGGCATCGCCCACGAACTGGCCCAGCCGCTGCAGGCCATGATCGCCACCGCCGACACCGCGGCCATGCGGCTCGACATCTCCGGCGATGCCGCCACCATCGGCATCGTGCGCGACCGCCTCACCCATATCAGCGCGCTCGCCGCCCGCGCCGGCAAGACCATCCAGCATCTGCTGGCCTTCAGCCGCGGCACCAGCTCCAACGGCGTCACGCTGCTGACCGATGCCGTCGCCGGCACGCTGGAGCTGGTCGGCCGCAACCTGACCCACGCCCAGGTACAGGTCTCGGTGGATGTGCCCTCCGACCTCCCGCTGGTCATGGGCGGCCTGGTCGAGATCGAGCAGGTCCTCGTCAACCTGCTGCTGAACGCCCGCGACGCGCTGGAGGATCAGCGGGATCGCCGGGTGGAAATCCGCGCCCGCCAGCACGGCCAGGAGGTGATGCTCACCATCACGGATACCGGCACCGGCATCCCGCCGGAGTTGCTCAGCCGCATCTTCGACCCGTTCTTCACCACCAAGCCCTCCGGCAAGGGCACCGGGCTGGGGCTGGCGATCTCGCGCAAGACCATGGTCGCCATCGGCGGCTCGATCGAGGCCCGCAACACCGGCACGGGCACCGAATTCACCCTGGTGTTCCCAACGATGGAGGTGCCGGACTAGGCGTGAAGCCCCTTCAGGAACCCCACCACCGCGGCATTGAAATCCCGCGGGTTCTCATAGGGCAGCCCATGCGTGGCATCCGGCACCAGCGCCACCTTGGAACCCGCGATCGCGCCCGACAGCGCCTGCACATTGGCCACGAAATGCGGCTCGGTATTGGCGCCATACAGGAACAGCGTCGGCGTGCGAACGGTCTCCGCCGTGGCGCGGGAGAACGGGCGGCGGTCTTCGTTGCGCTGGCCCAGCATGGTGCGGGCATTGGCCCGGCTCAGCGCCTTGCGCGCCTCCGGCCGCTTATCCCACGCGCCGGGGCCGCCGGTGTGGTCGGCCACCACGCGCAGCCCGCCTTCCTCATCCCCGGCGGCAATCAGGTCGGCCGCCCTGGTGAAGGCGGTGGCATTCGCCGCTGCGCCGGGCTTGCCGCCCAGGCTCTCATCCCGCTCGCCGCCCGGCTCGGCCAGGATCAGCGCGCGCAGCAACGCCGGGTGTCGCTCGGCCACGCGCAGCGCGATATGCCCGCCGCGCGAATGCCCCAGCAGCGCCACGGGGCCCTTGCCCAGCGCGGCGATGAAGGCCGCCACGTCGGCCACATGCGTGTCGATGCGGAAATCCCCGCCCTCCGCCGGCCAGGTGCCGGGCCAGCAATGCCGCAGCGAGAGAGCGATCGCATGGAACCCCGCCGCCGCCAGCGGCGCCATCTGCGCGCCGAAGCTGCGCTGGTCCCCCAGCGTGCCATGCACCATCACCAGCGGCAGCCCGCCCGCGCCGGCCTCCGCGTAGTGCATCTCCACCCCGTTCGCCTGCAGGCTCGGCATCGCGCTTCCTTCCAAGTCCAATCGCCGCCGGCCTCAGCGCCCCAGCGTCAGGCCGCATTCCTGCATCAATCCGCCGACATTGCCACGCGAGGAATTGGCCACCCGTGCCACCCGCGCCGAATCCTGCGGCGGCAGCGTCTTGATCAGGCAGGTGGAAAGCGCCGCCATATCCTTCGTCCCGCAGCCCAGCGCCGCCTGGCCCACCCGCCCGCAGAAGGCGCGCTTCTGCTCCGGCGTCTGCTCGCCGAAAGCCCCGCGCAGCGCATCGGCAGCACTTCCGCCCGAGCCACCCAGGCCCGGGATGGACATCCCCTGCCCCCAGGCCGGCGCCGCCACCAGCAGCAGCGCCGCCACCATCACCACATGTCGCATGGGCTCAGAAATCCCGCGCGAAGCCGGCGATCCAGCCGCCATCCACCGCCAGGATCTGCGCGGTGATGAAGGCGCTGTCGGGGTCGGCCAGGAACAGGGCGGCATGCGCGATCTCGCGCGTTTCCGCCGGCCGCCCCATCGGGATGTGTGACATCAACCGAGCATGCAAATCCTTCTCCTCTGATGTCGCGTCGTTGATCCAGTTGCGCCAGCCATCCGTCGCGGTGCTGCCCGGCGCGATCGCGTTCACCGTGATCCCATGCTGCGCCAGCTCGATCGCCATGCCCTTGGTCAAGTTCGCCACCCCGGCCTTGGCCGCCACATAGGCACTCTGCAGCCGCATCGGCACCAGGCCCAGCACGGAGGAGATGTTGATGATCCGCCCATACTTGTTCGGGATCATCGCCGCCGACGCCGCCCGGCTCACCATGAACACACCGGTCAGGTCCACATCGATCAGCCGCTTCCACTGCGCGATCCGCACCTTGTCGATCGTCACCCGATCCGCCGGCGCCGTGCCGATGCCGGCATTGTTCACGCAGATATCCAGCTTCCCATAGCGCGCGACCACCGCATCGATCGCCGCCCGCACGTCGTCCTCGTCGGTCACATCCAGCTTCAGCGCCATGTGCCTGGGATCGCTGGCGGCCTCGGTCGGCGCCTCCACATCGGAATACACCACGCTGGCCCCCTCGGCCGCGAACCGGTCCGCGATCGCCCGCCCGATCCCCTTGCCCGAGCCGGTCACCAGGGCCACGCGCCCCGTCAGATCAACGCGCATCGCCGTTTCCTTCCCTGCCAAGCGGTGCCTTGCCTGCCCGCACGGTCGTGTTACGCTTAAACTATTATAATCTCTGGCCCGGCGAAGCAACGCGGGGCCACCGTCCGGGAGGGCCGCGCCGCATGGCCACGAAAGCCAAGTCCGTTGCAGGGCTGAACCGTCCGCCGCTGCCCGAGGGGCTGACGGCCGAGGAAATGGTGCACCTCTACGAACAGATGCAGCTGCTGCGAAAGTTCGAACTCGCCGCCCAGGTCGCCTGCCGCGCCGGCGAAACCCCCGGCTTCCTCCATCTCTACATCGGCGAGGAAGCCACCGCCGTCGGCGTCTGCGCCCATCTGCGCAAGACGGACTGGATCACCTCCACCCATCGCGGCCACGGCCACGCGCTGGCCAAGGGCATGGACCCCAAGGTGCTGATGGCCGAGCTCTACGGCAAGTCCGGCGGCAGCGTCGGCGGCCGCGGCGGCACCATGCACCTTTATGAACGCGCCATCGGCCTGTTCGGCACCAACGGCGTCGTCGCCTCCGGCGCCCCGCAGGCGGTCGGCGCCGCGCTGGCCGCCCGCCACATGGGCACCGACGGCGTCGCCGTGGCCTTCTTCGGCGACGGCGCCACCAGCCACGGCGCCTTCCACGAGGCACTGAACTTCGCCGGCGTGCAGAAGGCCCCGGTCATCCTGGTCTGCGAAAACAACCTCTACGCCACCGCAACGCCGCTCAGCAGCATCACCCTCAACCCCGAGATCGCCAGCCGCGCAGCGGCCTACGGCATCCCCGGCGTGGCGGTGGACGGCAACGACGTCGTCGCCGTCTGGACCGCGATGAAACAGGCCGCCGACCGCGCCCGCCGCGGCGAAGGCCCCACCCTCATCGAATCCAAAACCTACCGCACCGTCGGCCACCACGAAGGCGATACCGTCACCGGCACCTACCGCACCCAGGAGGAAGTCGATGCCTGGCTGAAGCGCGACCCCGTCACCACCTTCCGCGCCCGCCTGGTCGAGGAATTCGGCATCACGACAGACAAAACCCTCGGCGCCATCGACAAGCGCATCGACGACGAGGTCTCCGCCTCCGTCGAATTCGCCCGCAACTCCGCGGAGCCCGACCCGAAAACCGTCTTCCGCCACACCTACGCCGACCCGATCAACCCGCCCGAGGCCCTGGCCGCCCCCAAGAACCGCAAAACCGTCGAAACCGGCTGGCTCGATGCGGTTCGGGACGGCCTGGCCGAGGAAATGCGCGCCAACCCCAACATCATCTACTACGGCGAAGGCACCGGCGAACGCGGCGGCACCTTCGGCCACACCAAGGGCCTCTACCAGGAATTCGGCGCCCACCGCATGGTGGACACCCCGATCAGCGAGCTCGGCTTCACCGGCGCCTCCCTCGGTGCCAGCGCCACCGGCGTGCGCTGCATCGCGGATTTGATGTTCGCCGACTTCCTCTTCGAAGCCGCCGGCCAGATCGCGCTGCAGGCCGCCAAGCTGCGCTATATGTCCAACGGCCAGATGAACGCGCCCATGGTCATCCGCGTCGGCGCCGGCACCGTGCGCTCCACCGGCCCGCACCATTCCGGCACCTATCACTCCATCTGGTCGCACATCCCCGGCCTGCTCGTCGCCATGCCCTCCACCCCCGCCGACGCCAAGGGCCTGATGAAAACCGCCCTGCGCGCCGGCGACCCGGTGATCATGCTGGAAACCAAGGCCCTGTTCGCCAGCCGCGGCCCGGTCCCGGAAGGGAACGACCATTTCGTCCCCTTCGGCGTCGCCCGCATCGCCCGGCAAGGCAAGCACATCACGCTCGCCGCCGCCGGCCAGATGGTGCAGCGCTCGCTGGAAGCCGCCGAGCTCCTCGCCGCCGAGGGCATCGAGGCCGAGGTGATCGACCTGCGCACCATCCAGCCGCTGGATGTCGACACCGTCGCCGACAGCGTCCGCAAGACCCACCGCCTGCTGGTCGTCGACGAAGGCTGGCCGATGATGGGCCTGGGCGCCGAACTCGGCCAGGCGATGAACGAGCTCTGCTGGGACCAGCTGGACGCCCCGGTGGGCCGCCTGCACACCGCCCCCGTCACCCACCCCTTCGGCCCCGCCCTGGAACGCGCCATGCTGGTCAACGCCGACCTCGTCGCCCAGCGCGCGAAAGAGGTGATCGGCGGAAAAGCCACGCCCCCCTGGCGCTGGAAGGGCCGCACCGACGGCATGCAGGCCGACATCACCATCGCCGCCCCCACCGCCGCCAAAGCCGCAGCCCCTGCCGCCGCCGAACCCAGCATCGCCGGCGAGCCGATCAAGATGCCCTTCGGCGACCTCACCGTGGATTCCGGCAAGCTCGTCCGTTGGACCGTCGCCCCCGGCGCCTCGGTGAAAAAGGGCGAAACCGTCGCCGAGATCGAAACCGACAAGGCCGTGGTCGAAATCGAAGCCCCCGCCACTGGCACCATCGTCCACCTCGTCACCGAGCCCGGCACCATCGTAAAGATGGGCGGCACGATCGGAGCCGTTCAATGAAGATCCTCTACCTCAACTATCCCCCCCCGTCCGACGGGCTGGAACAGGCCACCTTCGGGAGCGCCGCCACGCTCGCCATGTACCCCATCGGCGGCCAGCCCACCGCGCAGGAAATGGCGGAGGCCGACGGCATCATCACCGGCTCCGCCAACCACGACGTGGGGCCGGTGGACCAGTACCCCAACTGCAAGATCATCCTCCGCCTCGGCGTCGGCTACGACAATCTGGACCTGCGCGCCTGGGCCGCCCGCGGCGTGCCGGTCTGCAACGTGCCGGATTACGGCACCAGTGAGGTCGCGGACCACGCCGTCACCCTCATGGTCACGCTGGCCCGCGGCATCGTCCACTACCAGGAACGCCTGCGCAGCGACCCGATCGGCAACTGGGGCTGGTCCCCCGCGCCCCCGCTGATGCGCCGCCTGCGCGACAACACCTTCGGGATCATCGGCTTCGGCCGCATCGGCATGGCCGCCGCCCGCCGCGCCGCCGGCTTCGGCATGGACATCGTGTTCTACGATCCGCATCTGCCCAACGGCGTCGAACTCGGCTTCGGCTGCCGCCGCGTCCACTCGGTCAACGAGCTGATGGCCCAGTCGGATGCGGTCAGCCTGCACGCCCCCAGCACCGATGAAACCCGCCACATCATCAACGCCCAAAGCCTCGCCGCCGCCAAGCAGGACCTCATCCTGATCAACACCGCCCGCGGCCCCCTGGTGGATCTCGACGCCCTGCACGACGCCCTGAAGTCGGGCAAAATCGGCGGCGCCGCGCTCGATGTCTTCCCCAGCGAACCCCCAACCCCGCTACCCCGGCTGCTCGCCGCCTGGCGCGACCGCGAAGCCTGGCTGGCCGATCGCCTCCTGGTCACCCCCCACGCCGCCTTCTTCTCGCCGCCCGCCAATCTGGACATCCGCCGCAAGGCCGCCGAGTGCCTGCTGGTCTATCTGCGGGACAACCGCCTCACCAACTGCGTCAACCTCGACCTGCTGAAGCGTAACCGCTAACGTAGCTGCTGGCCCGATGGATGGTCGGCCGCGTTAACCCGCGGAAAATGCGTAGCTGAGCGAATAGGCATCCCCGCGATGCCGGGCAACGGTGAACTCCGCCGGCTGCCCGGCCTCGTCCAGGTAAACGATCTCGCTCACCAGAACCGCCGCCCCCGCCTCCACCTCCAGCCGCCGCGCCAGTGCCGCGTCGGCCAGCGCCGCCCGCACCGTCACCCGCACGCCCGAAAGCCGTAACCCCAGATGCCGCTGCACGCTGCGGAACACCACCACATCGTCGAAATCCCGCCGAGTCAGCCGCGCTCCGATCGCCGGCGGAAAGAAGATCGTCACGTCGCTCAGCGGCGCGCCCTCGCGCAGCACGCGCCCGCGCAGGCACGGCACCGGCGTGCCCGGCTCCAGCCCGAACACCGCCTCCGCCGCGGCCGAGCGCACCGGCTGCCACTCGGAAATCTCCAGGCTCGCCCCCTCGGTCGCGGCAGCGATATCGTCCAGCGAGTTCATCTGCCGCACCGCCGGGCCGCGCGGCTCGGCGCTCACCACCACCGCGGGCTTGGCCGGCCGCTTCTCAATCAGCCCATCGGCCTCCAGCTCCCGCAAGGCGTGCCGCACGGTGATCAGGCTCACCCCGAAACCGCGGGCCAGCGCCGCCTCGGTCGGCAGCTCCGCCCCCACCACCAGCCGCCCGCCGGCAATGGCCGCGCGCAACCGCGCCGCCACCTGGCGGTAGAGCTTGCCATCGGCGCGGTTCAGCGCACGGGTCAGGCGGGACAACGGCATTCCCCTGTCCTGCCCCGTCCCGCGAGTCACGGCAAGCACCGCGCCCGGCGCATCGCCCTCCTGCGCGCAGCCGCTGGCACGCCGCAGCGCTCAAAGCTAAATTATTTGTAACGTGAGCACCGTACTCGCCATCGATCTGGGAGGAAGTTCGCTTCGGGCTGCCCTTGTGGCCCGCGACGGTACCGTCGTGGCCAGCGCCCAGCGCACCCACCGCATCGCCGAGGAAGCCGACGCCACCACCTGGTGGACCATGCTCCTCGAAGCCGTCTCCGAGCTGCCATCCTCCGAAGTCCGCGCCATCGTCCCCAGCGGCTTCACCCGCAGCCAGGTGCTGGTCGATGCCGCCGGCCACCCCGTTCGCCCCGCGCAATGCTTCCCCGATACCCGCGCCACCGCGGAAGCCGCCGCCCTGGCCGGCGCGGAAAAAGGCACCTGGGTGGAAATGACCGCCTTCCACCCCCTCGCCCGCCTCGCCTGGGCCCGCGCGGACGACGCTTTCGCCTTCGCCCGCGCCCGCCATCTGCTCCAGCCGAAAGACTACCTCACCCTGCGCCTCACCGGCCGCACCGCCGCAGACCGCATCAGCAACGCCTGGGCGCTGGAACGTCGCACCGGGCGCCGCTCCCTCTCCGTCTTCAACGCCGCCCAGATCGACAACGGCCTGCTGCCAGACCTGCACGACCCCTGGGATGTCGTCGGCCGCTGCACCGCCGCCCTGCCGGGCTACGAAGGCGTCCCCGTGCTCTGCGGCGCCATGGATACCTGGTGCGCCGCCCTCGGCGCCGGCGCTGCCCGCCCTGGCGACGCCTACCTCATCGCCGGCACCACCGATGCCGGCGGCGTGCTCAGCGACACCCCCACGGATGCCGAGGGCCTCGTCACCCTCCCCTGGGGCATCGGCCTGTTCCACACCGGCGGCCCCAGCGGCGCAGGCGCCGATTGCCTGCAATGGCTGGCGGACCTCCTCGGCCAGCCAGACCCCGCTGCCATCGTCGCCCTCGCC
>CANHKG010000165.1 GCA_947460455.1 Rhodospirillales bacterium
CCCCATCATCAGGTCTTCACCCTGCTGGTTCAGCGGGAACAGGATCACCTCGCGGATATTCGGCTCATCGGCCAGCAGCATCACGATGCGGTCGATGCCCGGTGCCGAACCGCCATGGGGCGGCGCCCCATACCGAAATGCGTTCAGCATGCCGCCGAAGCGGGATTCCACGTCGGCCTGGGTGTAGCCGGCGATTTCGAACGCCTTCACCATGATGTCGGGCCGGTGGTTGCGGATGGCGCCCGACGAAAGCTCGATGCCGTTGCAGACGATGTCGTACTGGTAGGCCTTGATGGTCAGCGGGTCCTGCGTCAGCAGCGCCTCCATCTCGCCCTGCGGCATGCTGAACGGGTTGTGGCTGAAGTCGATCTGCTTGGTTTCCTCGTTCAGCTCGTACATCGGGAAGTCGGTGATCCAGCAGAAGCGGAACTCGCCCTGGGAGATCAGGCCCAGCTCGTTGCCCAGCTTGGTGCGCACCAGGCCGGAGAACTTCGGCGCCTCATCTTTTTTGCCGGCCACGAAGAAGATGCTGTCGCCGGGCTTGGCACCGGCGGCGACGCGGATGGCCTCCGCACGGTCGGCTTCCAGGTTGCGGGCGATCGGGCCCTTTGGGCCGTCGGCCTCGTACTGGATGTAGCCGAGGCCGCCCTGGCCCTCGCTGCGCGCCCACTCGTTCAGCTTGTCGAAGAAGCTGCGCGGGTTGCTGGCCGTGCCGGGGGCGGGCACGGCGCGGATGATGCCACCGGAAGCCGCGATCTTGGCGAACAGCCCGAAGCCGGAGCCGGCGAAATGCTCCGTCACGTCGGTGATCTCGATCGGGTTGCGCAGGTCCGGCTTGTCGGAGCCGTATTTCAGCATCGAGGTGTCGTACGGGATGCGCACGAAGGGCGGCTTGGTCACGGCGCGGCCGTTCGCGAATTCCTCGAACACCCCGGCGATGACGGGTTCGATGGTGTTGAACACGTCTTCCTGCGTCACGTAGCTCATCTCGAAATCGAGCTGGTAGAACTCGCCCGGCGAGCGGTCCGCCCGGCTGGCCTCGTCGCGGAAGCAGGGCGCGATCTGGAAGTAGCGGTCGAAGCCGGCCACCATGGCCAGCTGCTTGAACTGCTGCGGCGCCTGCGGCAGGGCGTAGAACTTGCCGGGGTGGTTGCGGGCCGGCACCAGGAAGTCGCGCGCGCCTTCCGGGCTGCTGGCGGTCAGGATCGGCGTCTGGAACTCGGTGAAGCCCGATTCGATCATGCGGCGGCGGATGCTGGCGATCACGCCCGCCCGCAGCATGATGTTGCGGTGCATCTTCTCGCGCCGCAGGTCGATGAAGCGGTATTTCAGGCGCAGCTCGTCGGGGTATTTCTCCTCGCCGGCCACCTGCAGCGGCAGCACCTCGGCGGCGGATTGCACCGTCAGCGTCGCGGCGCGCAACTCAATCTCGCCGGTGGGCAGGCGGGGGTTCACCGTGCCGTCCTGGCGCACCACCACGGTGCCGGTGACGGTGATCACGCTTTCCGGCCGCAGCTTGTCGATGGTCTCGAACGGCGCGGAGCCGGCGGCGAACACGATCTGGGTCATGCCGTAGTGGTCGCGCAGATCGACGAACAGCAGCCCGCCATGGTCGCGCTTGCTGTGCACCCAGCCCGAAAGGCGCGCGGTGCTGCCGGCATCGGTGGCGCGGAGGGCGCCGCAGGTATGTGTGCGGTAGGCGTGCATGGTCGGGAACCCCATCGGTCGAGCGGCGGCACAACAAGCGGCGGGGCGCGCGGGTGTCAAGTCGTGCGATCCACGGGGGCGATGGACCCGGGGGGCGGGTTGGGTGATTTTGCCCCCTTGGAGTGATGGAGTGGGCGATGCAGGTGATCGAGGCGAACGGGATGCGGATGCCCAAGCTGGGGCTCGGCACGTGGCGGCTGAGCGGCGCGGAATGTGAGCAGGCGGTGGCCGGCGCCCTGGGGCTGGGCTACCGCCACCTGGATACGGCGCAGATGTACGGGAATGAGGAAGCGGTGGGCGCCGGCATCAAGGCGGGCGGGGTGGCGCGTGAGGCCATCCACCTCACCACCAAGGTCTGGCCGGAGAACCTGGCGCCGGCGGCGATGCGGCGCGCGATGGAAGACAGCCTGCGCAAGCTGGGCACGGAGTATGTGGATCTCTACCTGATCCACTGGCCCTACCCCGACATGAACCTGCCTGCGGCGCTGGAAACGCTGGGGGCGTTGCAGCGCGAGGGCAAGGCACGCGCGATCGGCGTTTCCAACTTCACCATCGCGTTGCTGAAGCAGTGCGAGGCGCTGGGCACCAAGGTAGCCTGCAACCAGGTGGAGTACCACGTGCTGCTGGACCAGGCGAAGCTGCTGTCCTACGCGCGCAGCAAGGGCATCGTCACCACCGCCTATTGCCCGCTCGCGCAGGGGCGGCTGGCCGGCCATGCGGCGCTGGATGCCATTGCCGCCAAGCATGGCTGCACCGCGGCCCAGGTGGCGATCGCGTGGCTCCTGGCGCAGGACATGGTCGCCGCCATCCCGAAGGCCGGGCGGCCGGAGAGCCAGTCGGCCAATCTCGCCGCGCTGGAGATCCGGCTGGATGATGCAGACCGGGCGGCCATCGCCGCACTGCCGAAAGACCAGCGCTGCGTCTCGCCCAGCTTTGCTCCTGCCTGGGACTAGCCGGCGAGCTTCAACTCCGGGTGGAAGCGGTCCTCGCGCTGCCACCACCCGGGGGCTTCGGCCGCCGGGTCGTCGATGCGGCCGTGATGGCCCAGGGCATGGACGGCATCGCCCAGGCGGGTGCGGCGCGGTGTGGCGCCGCGGATGTCGAAGCAGCCGGGCTCGTAGCGGTTGGTGCGCTGCGTCATCAGGCTGCACCAATCCACCGCGCCGAACAGGGTCCAGGGGGTGATGGCCAGCAGGTCGGCCCCCTCGCCGCGCAAGGCGGCGACAGCGTTCCAACATTCGGCGAGCCAGCGAACCTGATGGGCCGGGTCCTCGCAGCCGAGATGCGCTTCGGTCACCGCGAGCGGAATGCCGGGGTAGCGGGCGATGGCCTCGCGCAGGCGCGGCAGCCAGCCGGTCTGGCCAATGACGGCGGGAACGCGCACGGCTTCGGTATCGGCATAGGCGTCCCGCCCGTTGCCGCCATGGGTGTGGGGCGGATAGAGCGCGGTGCGGTGGTCCAGGAAGCGCTCGCTGGTGATGTAGTGGTTGAACCCGAGCACCACCGGCCCGGGCACGCCTTCCTGCAGGGCGGCCAGCGCGGCACGCGGCACGCCGGCACGCAGCAGGCGGGAGTGGAAGGGGTGGGCTTCATCCACCTTCCCCAGCACCAGGTCGAGGCTGAGCCAGCGGCGCTCGTTCTCATGGTCAGCCTGGTACTGCAGCCTCCCGGTGGCGAAGGTCCGGCCGAGGTCTTCAGTCTGCACCAGCCGGGCATGCGGGATCTCCCGGCGGATGGCCTGCATGGCGCGCTGGATGGCACGGCATTGCAGCGCGAGCATGCGCAGGAAGCTGGCCTCGCTCGCCTGGTGCGGCGCCCAGTGGCCATAGAGGCCGGAGAAGCGCGCGGTGGTCAGCGGCTCGTTCACCGGGGTCCAGTCGGTCACCCAGGGGTAACGCCGCGCGGCACGGCCGGCGAAGGCGGCAAGCTTCTCGGGCAGGGCGTCATCCAGCAGGCAAGTATAGCCGGGGCCGCTGCCGTGATGGATCAGCCCGGCAATGGGGGCGATGCCGAGGCGCCGGAGTTCGCCCAGCCGCTCGTCATGCCACGCCCAGTCGCAGTCCTCCGGCTGGTCCGGGGCGATGCGCTCCCAGCTGATCGGGTAGCGCAGCCGGGTGAGGCCAAGCCCGGCCACGGCGTCGAGATCGGCGATGCGGTCATGATGCCCGGTTTCGCGGAACTGGTCGCGCAGGGTGCGGCCGACCAGGACAACACTGCATTCCAGCCCCCCCCAAATCTCGGCGGAGGGGCGTTGAGTGGGTGGGGTCATGCCGTCTTGGCCTCCTGCGGCAGGCGGAGCGCGTGGTGCAGCAGGCGTGCTAAGTCCGTGGTTCCCGCCGGGTTGCGGCATGTGATGGGAAATCGCGCATCCGGCAGCTACAGCCAGCCGCGAACCCGGAACCAGACGATCGGCAGCACGGCAGAGAGCACAATCGTCATCAGGGCCATCGGGTAGCCGAAGGCCCAGTCCAGCTCCGGCATGTTCCTGTAGTTCATGCCCCACATGCTGGCGAAGAAGGTCGGCGGCACGCCCACCACGCTCACCACGGTCAGCACGCGGATGATGTTGCTCTGCTCGATGCCGATGAAGCCGATGGTCGCCTCCAGCAGGAACTGCACCTTGTTGGCCAGATGCCCGTCGTAATCCGTCAAGGAGGCGATGTCCGCCCGCAGGATCTTGAAGCGGGATTTGTGCTCCGGGGCGATCCAGGCGGCATTGGCCAGCACGAACGGGATCATCCGGCCGAGGCCGAGCAGCATGTCCCGCACCTTGGAGACAAGGTCGCCCACGCGCCCGACATTGCGCAGCTGGGCGCGCAGCTCCGTCTCCGCCCGGCGCGGGCGCACGCGGCGGGCATCGCTGGGGCGAAACACGCGGCGGGAAACGGCGTCCAGCTCCTCCCCCTCGCGTTCCAGCATGTCCGCGATGCGCTCCACCAGCGCTTCGCACAGGCCGAGCAGCAGCGACATGCTGTTGCGGTCGCCGTTCTGGCCCAGGCGGCAGCGCGCCGCATAGGTGTCGAAGGCCGGCACCGCGGCGAAGCGCACGGTCAGCAGCCGTTCGGGCGAGAGAACAAAGCCGATCGGCGAGGTGCGCGACTCGCCGGCCTCCCCGCGCACCAGGCCGGGCAGCGAGAGCGTAAGGGTCTCGCCCTCGCGCCACAGGCGGCTGGAGGTCTCGATCTCCGACAATTCCTCGCGGGTGGGCACATGCAGGCCGGTGGTCGCCTCCACCAGCTGGCGGGTGGGCTCATCTGGGTTGACCATGTCGATCCACAGCGCCGCGTCGTGTAGGCCGCCATGCGGCGCGCCACCTTCGGCATGGGCCTGGGAGGGGGCGGGGAAGACGCTGAGCATGGGGGCTCCTCCTCTCGGCAGGCGTGCTGGCGGCTGGTTGTGCCCCATGGCTTCCGGGCGCGCCAGCGTGCGTGTATGACGGTCCCATGCCCCGTACCCCCCGGCCGGAATTCCCGGCGCCTGTACTGATCACCGACACCGCCGCGCTGGAGGCCCTGTGTACGCGATTGCGTGCCGAGGCGATGGTGACCGTCGACACCGAGTTCATGCGCGAGCGCACCTACTGGCCAGAGCTGTGCGTGGTGCAGCTGGCCAGCGACACCGACGTGGCGGTGGTGGATGCGCTGGCCCCGGGGATCGACCTCGCCCCGCTCGGCGCGCTGCTGGCCGACACCAACGTGATGAAGGTGTTCCACGCCGCCCGCCAGGATATCGAGATCTTCGTGCTCCGCTTCGGCGACGTGCCGCGCCCGATGTTCGACACCCAGGTGGCCGCCATGGTGGCCGGCTTCGGCGACCAGGTCGGCTACGATTCGCTGGTGGCCGCCACAACCGGCGGCCATATCGACAAGGCACACCGCTTCAGCGACTGGGCGGCCCGGCCGCTGAGCACCGCACAGATCAACTACGCCGCCGCCGACGTCACCCATCTGCGCCGCGTGTATGAAAAACTGCAGGCGCGGCTGGAAAAGGAAGGCCGGCTGGACTGGGTGGGCCAGGAGATGGCCGTGCTGGCCGACCCCGCCACCTACCGCGCCGACCCCGACCTGATGTGGGAACGGCTGCGCCCGCGCACCAGCAACCGCCGCATGCTCGGCGTGCTGCGCGCCATCGCCGCCTGGCGTGAGCGCGAGGCCCAGCGCTCCAACATCCCGCGCGGCCGCATGCTGAAGGACGAGGCGCTGCTGGAGATCGCCGCAAGCGCGCCCGATTCGATCGACTCGCTCAGCCGCATGCGCGGCGTCACCCGCGGCTTCGCCGAAGGCCGGATGGGCGCAGGCCTGCTGGCCGCCATCGCCGAAGCCAAGGCGCTGCCAGAGGCGGAACTGCCAGACGTGCCGAACCATCGCGACGGCCCCAAGCCCTCGCCGGCGCTGGTCTCCCTGCTGAAGGTCCTGCTGGCGGCGAAGTGCGAACAGCACCACGTGGCGCCGAAGCTGGTGGCCAACAGCGAGGATATCGACCGCATCGCGGCCGAGGACGCCCCGGATGTCCAGGCGCTGCAAGGCTGGCGGCACGAGGTGTTCGGCGCCGATGCGCTGGCGCTGAAGGCCGGCGGGGTGGCGCTGGGCGTGGATGGCAAGCGGATCCGCCTGATCCGGACCTAGCGCCGCCGCCCCGCCATCGCCAGCGTGGCCAGCGCGAACACCGCCAGCTGCCCGGCCGCCAAGCCGAAGGCCAGGGTGTAGCTGCCGGTCCAGCGCACCACCACGGTGAAGGCAATCGGGCCGCAGACCGAGCCGAGGAAGCCGAACAGGTTGGCCGCCGAGGTCACCTCCCCCACCAGGCGCGGCGGGGCAACCCGCGCCAGCTCCGCCATGTGCACCCCCACCCAGCCGAAACCGCACAGCCCGGCGGCGGCAACGCACAGATGCAGCGCCCAGGCACCCTGGTCCGCCACGCTCACCAGCGCCAGCACCGCCAGCGCCGCCGCCAGGGCCTGGGCGGTCAGCAGCTGCAGCGCGCCGCCGGCCATCCGATCGGAAACCCAGCCCAGCCCGATGCGCCCGGCCAGGCTCGCCGCCTGCATCAGCGCCACAAGCCGCCCGGCCTCGGCCAGCGTGGCGGCGTGCTGGGTCACGACATAGGTCGCCATGAAGCTGCCGAGGCAGGCCTGAACGATGGAGAACGACGCCCCCAGCGCCGTCAGCAGCGGCAGCGAGGGATGGGCGCGCAGGCTCCCCAGCGAGCGCACCAGCACCCTGGGCGAAAGCAGCGCGCGGCCCCACGCGGCGCTGGGCCCGGGCGCGGGGCCCGCGCCATCCAGCCGGCGGCGAAACGGCTGAATGGCCAGCATCGCCGCCAGCGCCAGGATGATGATGAAGCCCAGCGCCGTGGCCAGCCCGTGCGACAGCGCCAGCGGCGCCACAACCAGCCCGGCCAGCATGCCACCAAACGGCACCCCGGCCTGCTTGATGGAAAAGATCAGCGTGCGGTGCCGCGGCGGCGCGGCGCGGTTGAGGATCTGGCTGCCGGCCGGGGTATTCGGCGCAACCCCGAAGCCCACCGCCAGCGCCCCCAACAGCCCCACCATGCCAAGCGGCTGAGACAACACGAACAGCCCAAGCACGATGCAGACCAGCCCGATCTGCAGCGAGCGGATCGCGCCATGGTGGGTGAGCATCGGCCCGCCGCAGGCCAGGTACCAGCAGATGCCCGCCGAGTTCATCGCCGAAACCAGGCCGATGCTCTCGGCCGGCAACCCGGCGCGCTCCATCAGCGGGGGGCCAAGCAGCGGGGCGCTCATGCCGGCGAAGGAGCTGACGACCTGTGCGATGAGTGTGGCCGCGAGCGCGCTGGCCCAGAGCGGCAATGTCACCTGCGTCGCATCCACCCGCCATCCGTGCCGGAAGCCTGCCAGGGCCGGGGTGGGAAGACCAGGGGGTGGGCTGTAGTCTGGCCAGAACCGGAGTGGAGACCGCCCATGCGCCACGTGCTTGCCGCCATGATCCTGCATGAGGCGAACAGCTTCGCAGCCCCCGCCCCGCTCGCGCATTTCGAGCGCCAGGGCGTGGTGCGCGGAACGGAAATCGGGCCGCGCTTCGGCCCGACGCGCACCGAGATGGGCGGATTCCTGGCCTATGCCGCGCAAGCCGGCTGGCGCCTGACCACGCCGATCGCCGTGCCCTGCTCGCCCGCCGGTCCGATGGATGCCAACGCCTTCGCCGCCATCCGCGATGCCCTGGTGGAAGGCACCCGCGCCGCCGGCAAGGTCGATGGCGTGCTGCTGGGCCTGCATGGCGCCTGCGTGGCGGTGGGCGAAGACGATGCCGACGGCGCCCTGGCCCAGGCGGTGCGCGATATCGTGGGGCCGGATGTCCCCATCGTGGTCACGCTGGACCCGCACAGCAACGTCTCCGACCGGCTGGCCGCCGCAGCCAATGCCATCACCGCCTATCGCACCCACCCGCACGTGGATCATTTCGAAACGGCCTCGCGGGCGGCCGGAATCCTGCGGCGGGCGATGGACGGCGAGATCAAGCCGCGGGTCCACCTGGCGCGAAGCTGGCAGATGCGCGGCTTCGATTCCACCCGCACCACCCCGCCCGATGGCCCGGCCCGGCGCGGCCAGGCCCTGGCGCGGGCCATGGAAGCCGCAGACCCCGGCGTGATCGAGGTCAGCCTGCAATCCGGCTTCGTCCTGGCCGATGTCTGGCATGTCGGCCCCTCCGTCGCGGTCACCGGGAACGGCGCCGATCCCCGCTTCGCCGCCCTGGGTGCCCGGCTGGTGCGGTTCTGCTGGGATGAGCGCAACAACGACACGGTGAAGATGCACACCGTCGCCGAAGCCCTGGCCGCGGCGCGCGCAGTGCCAGCAGGGCCCGGCCCGGTGGTGGTCTCCGATTTCGGCGATGCGCCAGGCGGCGGCGGCTATGGCGACGCCACCGCGGTGCTGCGCGCCATGCTGGAGAACCCCGTGCCCGGCGCCGTCTTCGCCTCCATCGCCGATCCCGTGGCGGCGGAAGCCGCGCGCGCCGCCGGCGTGGGCGCGGATGTCGCACTCTCCCTCGGCGGCCACGTAGCCCCGGCCCATGGCGGCGGCCCGGTGGAAGCGGTGTTCCGGGTCCTGGCCCTGTCCGACGGCAGGTTCACCCACGAAGGGCCGTACACCCCGGGCCAGATGGGCCAGTTCGGCCCCTCCGCGCTGCTGGAGCGCCACGGCATCCAGGTGATCGTCACCACATGGCAGCGCAACATCCTGGACCTGCAGCAGCTCAGGATCTTCGGCATCGACCCCACGGCCCCGCCGCTGATCGCGATCAAGTGCATGGATGCCTTCCGCGCCGCCTTCGCGCCCATCGCACGCGCGGCGATCGCCTGCGAATCCGGCGGCGTATCGAGCCGGGTGCACACCTCCCTCACCTGGACCAAGGTGCGCCGCCCGGTCTGGCCGCTGGACCCGGACGCAGTGGTGGAAGCGGCGGCGGGGGGGGTATAGGGGCGGGCATGACCGGCTCACCCCTTTCGCTGCTGCACCGCGCCTGGCGCACGCTGCCCGCCGGGCCGCGCCGGGCACTGGTGCGCGGGGTCACCACGGCCATGGCGCCGCGGCCGGAAGCGGTGCGCCCGCGGGCCGGGGCCGGGATGGCCTTGCTGGGCGAGTTCGCCCGCCCCTCCGGCCTCGGCATGGGCGTGCGGCTGGTGCACCAGGCGCTGGGCGGAATAGGCGTTCCCGCCGTGGCACTCAACATGGATGCCGGCCGGGCACCACTGCCGCCGCCGGGAATGCCGCTGATGCTGCACGTGAACCCGCCCTCCCTGCCGCTGGCCCTGCTCGGGCAAAACCGCGCGCTGCTGCGCGGCCGGCGCGTGGTGGGAATGTGGAACTGGGAACTGCCCGTGGTGCCCGAATCCTGGCGGATGGGCTTCCGCTTCGTGCACGAGGTATGGGTCACCAGCCGCTTCACGGCCGAGGCGATGGCCGGCGTGATGCCGGCCGGAATGCAGGTGCGGGTGGTGAACTACCCCCTGGCCGTGGCACCCCCGGTCCCGGCCGCGATGGGGCGCGAGGCATTCGGCCTGCCGGCGGCAGCCCTGGTGGTGCTGGTATCCTTCAATCTCGCGTCAAGCTTCGTGCGCAAGAACCCCCTGGCGGCAGTGGCTGCCTTCCGCGCGGCCTTCGGGAACCGGGCAGACCGGGTGCTGTTGCTGAAGGTGGGGCATCCCGGGCATTTCCCCGAGGATTTCGCCCTGCTGCAGGAGGCTGTGGCCGAAATGGGCAATGTGCGGATCGAAACGCGGGAGATGCCGCTGGGCGAGGTCCACGCGCTGACGTCGTGCGCGGATATCGTGCTCTCCCTGCATCGCAGCGAGGGGTTCGGGCTGGTCCCGGCGGAAGCCATGCTGCTCGGCCGCCCCGTGGTGGCCACGGGATGGTCAGGGAACATGGATTTCATGGACGCGGACAGCGCCGCGCTGGTGCCGTTCACCCTGGTCCCGGCGCAGGATCCGCGCGGGGTGCTGGAAGTGCCGGGCGCCGTCTGGGCAGAGCCCGATATCGCCGTGGCGGCGCAAGCCCTGCGCCAACTGGCCGACGACCCCGCCGCCCGTGCCGCCCTCGGCGCGCGCGGCCAGGCCAAGGCGCGGGCGTCCCTCGGCGTGGAAAGCCTCGCGGCCGCGCTGCGCGGCTTCACCGCATGAGGGTCCTGGTATGGCAATGGGGCCGGCGCGGCGCCGGGCCGCGCTACGCCGTGGAGCTGGCCGCCGGCCTGCGCGGCGTGCCCGGCGTGGAAGCGCTGCTGTCCCTGTCCCGCCAGGCGGAAATCCTCGCCGGAGCAGATGCCCCCCCCTGCGACCTGCCGATGGAGACCTATTCCGGCCTGCGCGATCTGGTCCTGCGCCTGCCCCGGCTGCCCTTCGAGGTCGGCGGCCTGGCGAAGCGCATCGCGGCGCTCCGGCCAGACGTCGCGATCTGCGCCATGCCGGCGCCGCTGGATGTGCTGATGGCCGCCGCGCTGCGGCGGGCCAAGGTCCCCCATGCCGTGGTGGTCCACGACGCAGACCTGCACCCCGGCGACATCCACTCGCTCCAGATGGTGCTGCAGCGCCGCCTGGCCCGCCGCGCCGATGCCGTGGTGGCCCTCAGCCGCCATGTCGGTGACCGGCTGCTGGAACAGGGCGTGGCCCGCCCCGGCCGCCTGGTGCTGACGGAACTGCCGCCGCTCTCCTACGGCGCCCCCCCACCCCCGCCGCGCGCCCATGGCGGCAAGCTCCGGCTGCTCTGCTTCGGCCGCCTGCTGCCCTACAAGGGCCTGGACCTGCTGGCCGAAGCCATGGCCGGGCTGGGCCCGCGCGACGACCTGGAACTCCGCGTGGTCGGCAACGGCCCGGAATCCCCGGTGCTGGACCAGCTTCGCGCCCTGCCCGGCGTGACGGTGGAGAACCGCTGGGTGCCGGAAGAAGAGGTCGCCGCGATCCTGGCCTGGTCGGATGCGCTGGTGCTGCCCTATCGCGAAGCCAGCCAAAGCGGTGTCGCCGCCGCCGCCATCGCAGCGAGGCGCTTCGTGGTGGCCACCCGTGTGGGCGGGATCACCGAGCAGATGGAAGGCTCCGCCATGGCCCGGCTGGTGCCGCCGGAGGCCAAGGCGCTCGGCGCGGCGCTGGTTGCCCTGGCGGCGGAACAGGACCCGTTCGTCGCGCCAATGGAAGATCGCTGGCCCGGCGTGATGGCAGCCTTGGTGCGCGACCTTGCGGGTGTGCTGCACAGGTAGAAATCAAAGGCCAGGGCTCTGCCCTGGACCCGCTGGGGCCTTAGGCCCAGACCCCTTGACCTTAGGTTAGATCAAATCCCAGAACGCCGAGTACGTACGGGATTAAAAACCTTGTCCACCGGTGTTGCGTTTGGCAAACTCACCGGTGATGCCACATCCCGTCGCCGCTCCGAACGAAGCCGACGCCCTTCGCCGCTTGGCGGAGGCGGCGAAGCACGTCCATTTTCCGGCACCCCTCCTGAACCTCCTCCTCGCCCTGCTGGCGTTCCTCACGGGGAACAAGGCGGTCATGGCCCAACTCACCCTGGC
>CANHKG010000166.1 GCA_947460455.1 Rhodospirillales bacterium
CGTGGCCGCCGCCATCCTCGGCGATGCCCGCAAGGTCAAGTTCATCCCCACCACGGCGCAGAACCGCTTCACCGCGCTGCAGTCGGGCGAAGTGGACCTGCTGTACCGCTCCACCACCTGGACCCTGGGCCGCGAAGGCAACCTCGGCGGCCAGTTCGCCAGCGTGAACTTCTACGACGGCACCGGCTTCCTGGTTCAGGCCAAGCTGGGCGTGAAGGCCGCCAAGGAACTCGATGGCGCCAGCGTCTGCGTCGCCCCCGGCACCTCCACCGAGCTGGCCGTGGCCGACTACTTCCGCACCCACAAGATGAAGTTCACCCCGATCATCATCGCGGACGCCAACGAGATCCAGAACGCCTATCTCGCCGGCCGTTGCGACGTGTACTCCACCGATGCCTCGGGCCTCGCCGGCTTCCGCTTCCAGCAGGGTGACAAGGCGAAGGATCACATCCTCCTGCCCGACATCATCTCCAAGGAGCCGCTCGGCGCCATGGTCCGCAAGGGCGACGGCAAGTTCTTCGACGTCGTGCGCTGGGCCTACTACGCCCAGCTGATCGCCGAGGAATACGGCGTCACCCAGGCCAACATCGACGAAGTCGCCAAGACCGCCACCGTCCCCGAGCTGCGCCGCCTCCTCGGCCTCGAAGGCGACATGGGCAAGGCGCTCGGCGTGGACAACAAGTGGGCCTACAACGCCATCAAGGCCGCCGGCAACTTCGGCGAGATGTGGGACCGCAACGTCACCCCCTACGGCGTGCCGCGCGGCATCAACAATCTCTGGAACAACGGCGGGCTGCACTACGCTCCCCCGATGCGCTGATCCGCTTTCGGGCGTAATGAAGGGCCGCCCTGGTTCGCCAGGGCGGCTTTTTCATGTTTCGCGCCCCCCGGGTGGCAGCCCCACGCCCCCGGAACCGCACCAGGTGCATTGCATCCTGGCGCAAAACTTGCTTCCTCTCGGGCTGAGATGCTTTCGGCCCGCCCCTTCGGCGGGGCCAACAACACAAGGTGCATGCGGACGATGTCCACCACCGCCACAGACCCCCGGATGTCGGGTGCGCGAAGGGCTCCGCCCAAGGGGCTTTCGCTCAGCTGGTCCGATCCTCGCTTCCGCGCCATCGTATGGCAGGTAGTGATCGTTGGCCTGCTGGTCGCCGGCGTGTGGTACCTCGCCTCCAACACCGCGACCAACCTGGAAGAGCGGCGAATCGCCACCGGGTTCGATTTCCTCGGCCGCACCGCCGGCATCCCGATCGGCGAGCATCTCATCCCATACGACCCCTCGGTGCACACCTATGGCCGCGCCGTCCTGGTCGGCATCCTCAACACCCTCATGGTCACCGTCGTCGGCGTGGCACTGATCAGCCTGCTCGGCACCGTTGTCGGAATCGCCTCTCTCTCGAACAACTGGCTGCTCTCGCGGCTGTGCCGTGCCTATGTCGAAGGCATGCGCGACGTGCCGCTGCTGCTGCACCTGCTGTTCTGGTACGCCGTCATGCTCACCTTCCCGCCAGTGCGGGACGCAATCTCGGTCATGCCCGGCGTGTTCATGTCCAACAGCGGCCTCAAGGTGCCGCTGCTGATCTGGGAGAACGCGCATACCGGCGCCGCCCTGGCCTTCCTCGGCGGCAGCGTCGCCACCTGGTTCGCCAGCCGGCGCGCCACCGCCATCCAGCACGCCACCGGCATCCGCCCCGCGGTCTGGCCCGTCGTCCTCGTCGGCCTGGTGCTGCTGCCGCTCGCCGTCTGGGCCCTGATGGGCGCGCCCTTCGCGCTGGACATTCCGGTGAAGGCCCGCTTCCGCTTCAACGGCGGCGCCACCATCTCCCCCGAATTCACCGCGCTGATGATCGGCCTCGTGCTCTACCACTCCGCCTTCGCGGCCGAGATCGTGCGCAGCGGCATCCTCTCCGTGCCCACCGGCCAGTGGGAAGCCGGCGGCGCCCTCGGCCTCAAGCGCGGCACCATGCTGCGCATGATCGTGCTGCCCCAGGCCCTGCGCGTCATCATCCCGCCCATGACCAGCACCTATCTGGGCGTGGCCAAGAACTCCTCGCTCGCGGTCGCCATCGGCTACCCCGACCTGGTCTCGATCGTGAACACCACGCTGAACCAGACCGGCCAGGCCATCGAGGGCATCGCCATCATCATGGCGGTCTATCTCTCGATCAGCCTGTCCATCTCCCTGTTCATGAACTGGTACAACGCGCGCATCGCGCTGGTGGAGCGCTGATCCGATGGCCACCACCACCACCCACGCCTCGGTCGCCGACCGCGCCCAACCGCCGATGCTGGTCGCCGGCCCGGTCGCCTGGATGCGGGCCAACCTGTTCAGCTCCGTCTGGTCCAGCCTCGTCACCCTCGCGCTGGCCTATTTCCTCATCAAGTTCACCGTCGGCCTGATCGACTGGGCGTTCCTGAAATCGGTCTGGACCGTACCCACGGACCCGGCCACCGGCAAGCTGAACCCCGATGCCTGCCGCCAGGCCAAGGGCGAAGGCGCCTGCTGGGCCGTGATCTGGGACAAGTACCGCTTCATCCTGTTCGGCCGCTATCCGTATGAGGAGCATTGGCGCGCCGCCATCGTGCTGGTGCTGTTCCTCGGCCTGTTCGTCGTCTCCGCCATGCGCCGCTTCTGGCGCCCGGTGCTGGCGCTGATCTGGGTGGCCGTGCTCGTGAGCATCTTCACCCTGATGTGGGGCGGCGTGTTCGGCCTGCGCTATGTGGCCCAGGATGAGTGGGGCGGCCTGCCCATCACCCTCATCCTCTCCACCTTCGGCCTCGCCTGCGCCTTCCCCATCGCCGTGCTGGTCGCCCTCGGCCGCCGCGCCACCAACCTGCCCGCGGTGAAGCTGATCTGCGTCATCTACATCGAGGTGATCCGCGGCGTGCCGCTGATCTCCCTGCTGTTCATGGCCAGCGTCATGTTCCCGCTGTTCATGCCGGTCGGCCTGAACCCAGACAAGCTGCTGCGCGCCCAGATCGCCATCATCCTGTTCGCCGCCGTCTATCTCGCCGAAGTGATCCGCGGCGGCCTGCAGGCCCTGCCCAAGGGCCAGTACGAAGCCGCCGACGCGCTCGGCCTGTCCTACTGGAAGAAGATGGGCCTGATCATCCTGCCGCAGGCCCTGCGCCTGGTGATCCCGCCGCTGGTGAACACCTTCATCGGCTTCTTCAAGGACACGTCGCTGGTGCTCATCATCGGCATCTTCGACCTGCTCACCTCCGGCAAGGTCGCGGTCACCGACCCGATCTGGCAGGCCTTCTCCACCGAGGTCTACATCATGCTGGGCCTCATCTACTTCTGCTTCTGCTTCTCGATGGCGCGCTACAGCCAGAGCCTGGAGCGGGAATTCTCAAAGTCCGTGCGGCGCTGAAGGAAACGACAACATGAGCAACGGAACACAGCCCGCCATCCAGCTGGACAAGGTGAACAAGTGGTTCGGCCAGCTCCACGTCCTGCGCGACGTGTCGCTGGAAGTCGCCACCGGGGAAAAGGTGGTGGTCTGCGGCCCCTCCGGCTCCGGCAAGTCCACCCTCATCCGCTGCATCAACCGCCTGGAAGTCCACCAGGAAGGCCGCATCCTGGTCGACGGCACGGAACTGACCGACGACACCCGCGCCCTCGATACCATCCGCAGCGAAGTCGGCATGGTGTTCCAGAGCTTCAACCTCTTCCCGCACCTCACCATCCTCGAAAACTGCACCCTCGCGCCCATCTGGGTCCGCAAGATGCCCAAGGCCGAGGCCGAGGCGCTGGCGATGGAATTCCTCACCCGCGTGAAGATCCCGGAGCAGGCCAAGAAATACCCCGGCCAGCTCTCCGGCGGCCAGCAGCAGCGCGTCGCCATCGCCCGCGCCCTGTGCATGCGCCCCAAGATCATGCTGTTCGACGAGCCGACCAGCGCGCTCGACCCGGAAATGATCAAGGAAGTGCTGGATACCATGATCGAACTCGCCGACAGCGGCATGACCATGGTCTGCGTCACCCACGAAATGGGCTTCGCCCGCCAGGTCGCCGACCGCGTAGTGTTCATGGACCGCGGCGAAGTGGTGGAAAGCGGCACCCCGCATGAAATGTTCGAATCGCCCCAGACCGACCGCCTGAAGCTGTTCCTCAGCCAGATCCTGCGCGGGCACTAAGCAAGCGAGCGGTTCTTTTTTGAAAAAAGAACCAAAAAACTTTTGCAACTTTGCAAAAACAACCGCCGTGACCCACTGGGCCACGGCGGTGCCGCATCAAACGGATAAAGTCTTTTTTGCTTCTTTTTTCTTCAGAAAAAAGAAGACTCTTACCTCTCCAGGCACATCGCCACGCCCATTCCGCCGCCGATGCACAGCGTCGCCAGGCCCTTCTTGGCGTCCCGCTTCTGCATCTCGTGCAGCAGCGTCACCAGCACCCGCGCGCCGGAAGCACCGATCGGATGCCCGATCGCAATCGCCCCGCCATTCACGTTCACCTTGCTGGTATCCCAGCCCATGTCCTTGTTCACCGCGCAGGCCTGCGCCGCGAAAGCCTCGTTCGCCTCGATCAGGTCGAGGTCACCAATGCCCCACCCCGCCCGCTGCAGCGCCTTGCGGCTCGAAGGGATCGGCCCCGTGCCCATCACGGAGGGGTCCACGCCCGCGGTGGCGAAGCTGGCGATCCGCGCCAGCGGCGTCAGCCCACGCCGGGCCGCTTCCGCGCCCGACATCACCACCAGCGCCGAGGCGCCGTCATTGATCCCGCTGGCATTGCCGGCGGTCACGGTGCCGTCCTTGGTGAAAGCCGGCCGCAGCTTGGCCATGCCCTCGATGCTGGAATCGTGGCGGATGTATTCGTCGTTCTCCACCACGGTATCGCCGCGCCGGCCCTTCACCGTCACCGCCGCGATCTCGTCCTTGAACCGCCCGGCCTTCTGCGCGGCGGAGGCCTTCTGCTGGCTGCCCAGCGCGAACTCGTCCTGCTCCTCGCGGGTGATCTGGTAGGCGCGGGCCACGTTCTCAGCCGTGTTGCCCATGTGGTAGCCAAAAAAGGCATCCCACAGCCCGTCCTTGATCATCGTATCCACCAGCTGCATGTCGCCCATCTTGGCGCCCGCGCGCAGATAGGTGCCGTGCTGGCTCTGGCTCATGCTCTCCTGCCCGCCGGCCACCACGATCGCGCTCTCGCCCGTGCGAACCTGCTGCGCCGCCAGCGCCACGGCCCGCAGGCCAGAACCGCACACCTGGTTGATCCCGAACGCCGTCGCCGTGTCCGCAATCCCCGCCGCCCGCGCCGCCTGGCGCGCCGGGTTCTGCCCCTGGTTCGCCGTCAGCACCTGGCCCAGGATCACCTCGTCCACCTCGCCGGCCTCGATCCCGGCGCGCGAAAGCGCCGCCTGCAACGCCGCCGTGCCCAGCACATGCGCCGGCACGCTGCCGAAGGCCCCGTTGAAGCTCCCAACCGGCGTACGCGCGGCCGAGACGATGACGATGTCGTCCATGATGGCGTTCTCCTGCGGCGGATGTTTCCGCGTTTGCCCTTACCTTACCGCGCCGCACAACGGGATCAAAGCGCAGCAATCCAGTCCTGCAAGGGCGCCCACAGCACCCGCTCCGCACTGGCGCCCGCCACCATCCCCACCTGCCCGGCCGCCGGCTGGTGCAGCACCGCGCCCGCGATCAGCCCGGCCAGCGGCAGCGCGCTTTCCGGCGGCACGATCCGGTCCCGCCCCGGCACCGCCACGAAAGCCGGCACCCGCACACGCCGCGGGTCCACCACCTCCCCCGCCACCCGCCACCCCCCCCGCGCCGGCGTGTTCTCGCCATACCACCCGCCCAGGCATTCCCGCGCCACCGCGGCGGCCAGCGGCACCCCGTCGTTCAGCCAGTCCTCGATCGCCACGAACTGCCGCGCCCGCGCGCTGTCCTGGTCCAGGCGCGCGAACCCGGCATATTTCGCCGCGATCCCGCCGGGGTCCATCATCGCGAACAACGTCTGGATCGCATCGATCGGCAGCCGCTGCGTCACCGCCATCAACGGCTCCAGCAAAGGCACCAACTGCCCCAGCCCCCGCGCCGCACCGGCATCCGCCGCATGAAAATCCCACGGCACCGCCAGCAGCCCCAGCCCCCGCACCAGCTCCGGCCGCCTTTGCGCCGCCGCCAGCGCCAGCAACCCGCCCATGCAATACCCCACCAGCACCACCGGCGCCCCCACCGCCACCAGCGCCCGCTCCAGCCGCCCGGCCGCATAGTCGGTCAGCGTGAACCCCCGCTCCGCCTCCCCCGGCCACCCCCAGTCCAACAACAGCACCCGCCGCTGCCCCGCGAGGAACCGCAGCATCGACCGCCCCTCGAACAGATCCAGCACATACGCCCGGTTCACCAGGCTCGGCACGAACAGCACCGGCTCCCCAGCCCCGCCGTAATCCAGCAGCCGCGAGCCTCCCTCCGCCCACACCACCGCCGGCTCCGCCACCTCCCGTCGCCACGGATGCCGCCGATACGCCGCCACCCCCGCGATCAGCTCAGCCGGCGCCACCCCGCTTCGGCCGCCGGCCGCGTTGCTCCAGCTCGGCCACCCGCCGCTCCAGGGCATCGATCCGCTCCAGAAGGGCGGCAACCACCCCATCTCTCCCTGGGGCATCCCCGCCAGCAGCAGGTGCAGCAGCAACGGCCTTGGGCCCCGCCGGATCATGCGGCCCAAGCCCCCGCGCCCACACCCCCGCGAGCGCCTGCCAGGTCTCCAGCGCCTCCCGGTCCGTCGCCAGCCCGGCCAATTCCGTCTGCACCAGCGTCATCCAGTCGCGCATCAGCGCGGCCGGGTCGCCCCGCACCGCCCCCTCTCCCGCATCCTCCGGCCCGCCCGTCATCCCGCAT
Organism: Rhodospirillales bacterium; assembly: GCA_947460455.1. Classification (GTDB taxonomy): domain Bacteria; phylum Pseudomonadota; class Alphaproteobacteria; order Acetobacterales; family Acetobacteraceae; genus CAMDGX01. The sequence goes on from CANHKG010000166.1 coordinate 6,844, forward strand.
CGCCCCTCCGCGGCGCAGCATAACCACGCCACCCATTACCGAAAACCACGCGCGCGATTTCAATCCCGCACAGACCCGTGCTACATTGCACCGCACAAAACCCCACCCGGGGCAGCAAGGGGGCAGGATGTCGCAATCAGCGCCACTCGAGGACGCTCGCCACACCGACGCCAAGCCCGGCGACGCGGCCCCGGTCGTCGTCAAGAAATACGCCAACCGCCGCCTCTACAACACCGAAAGCTCCAGCTACATCACGCTGGATTCGCTGGCCGAAATGGTCCGCCTCGGCCGCGACTTCGTGGTCTACGACGCGAAAACCGGCGAAGACATCACCCGCTCCGTCCTCACCCAGATCATCGTGGAAGAGGAAAGCAAGGGCCGCGCCATGCTGCCCACCGGCTTCCTGCGCCAGCTCATCGGCTTCTACGGCAACTCCATGCAATCCGTGGTGCCGAAATACCTGGAACAGGCCATGGGCGCCTTCGCCGTCCAGCAGGATCAGATGCGCCGCGCCGTCGAATCCACCATGGGCACCTTCATCCCGCCCAGCCTGCAGGAAGTCGGCCGCCAGAACATGGCCATGATGGAACGCGCCATGTCCCTCTTCTCCCCTTTCCTCCCGCAGGAGCCGGAAGCCCCCCGCGCCCCCGCCTCCCCGCAGGAAGAAGAAATCGCCGCCCTGCGCCGGGAAGTGGATCTGCTCCGCAAGCAGCTCGCCGAATCGCGGCTCGCCGGCAAGAAAGAATAGAATCTTCTTTTTCTGAAGAAAAAGAAGTAAAAAGACGTCCCTCCTTTTCGCTGGAATTCCGATTCATGAGCTGGCCCCAGGCCCAAGACACCTTCGTCCTCGGCAACTTCCCGGTGCAGAAGGGCGGCGTGATCGAGAACTGCTCGATTCCCTACAAAACCCACGGCACCCTGAACGCCGACAAGAGCAACGTCATCCTCTACCCCTGCTCCTACGGCGCCTCCCACCCCGATATGGAATTCCTCATCGGGCCCGACGGAATCCTGGACCCCACCCGCTGGTTCATCGTCATCCCCAACATGTTCAGCAACGGCCTGGCCTCGTCGGCCGCCGCCACGCCGAACTGGCCCACTTTGGTCACCTACGCCGACCTCATCGAAGCCCAGCGCCGCCTGCTCTTCGATATCTTCGGCATCACCCGCCTCGCCGCCGTCTACGGCTTCTCCATGGGCGCCCAGCAGGCCTACCACTGGGCCGCCCTCCATCCGGATGCCGTGGACCGCGCCTTCGTCGTCTGCGGCACCGCCCGCACCAGCGTCCACAACAAGGTCTTCCACAGCGGCCTGCTGCGCACCCTCGAATCCGCCGCTGAATACACGGGCGACGGCAAGTTCAGCGCCGAGCCCGCCCTGGCCAAGAAAGCCTTCGCCCACATCTACGCCGGCTGGGCCCTCAGCCAGGATTTCTACCGCGCCAACCTGCACATGACCGCCCTCGGCGCGCCCGACCTCGAAACCTACCTGCGCACCGACTGGACCGAACGCATGGGCGCCCGCCCCGCCGCCAACCTCTACGCCCAGCTCATGACCTGGTACCACGGCGACATAGCGGACGGCGGCGACCTCCCCACCGCCCTCGGCGCCATCAAGGCCCGCATGGTCCTCCTCCCCAGCGAAACCGACCTCTACTTCCGCGTCGCCGACAACGCCGCCGAACTCCCCTTCCTCCGCAACGGCGTCCTCAAGCCCATCCCCAGCATCTGGGGCCACCGCGCCGGCAACCCCAACCCCTCCGTCATCCCCGCCGACTTCGCCTTCCTCAAGGCCGCAGTGCGCGAGGCGATGGCCTCGTAGCGTTAATCCGCTCTTCAGCGAACCGTCCTAGCTAGGGCAGTCGGTTGCCGGAGGGAGCGGAATGCCCCTCTCCCCGGCACCGCTCACTGTCGCCAGGATGGTCAGAATGTCCCGATTGGTCCGCGCCGCCCTCCTCTCCGCGGCCCTGCTCCTCCCCGCCCTGCCCACATACGCCCAAATCCCCATCGCCCAGCCGGCCACCGAAGACCTCTCCATGGAGGTGATGAAATCCCTCGGCTGCCTCGCCACCGGCACCGGCGGCACCCTGGCCGCCATCGGCTTCGGCCCGGAAAACCTGGTCAATCTCGTCTCCGGCGGCATCGTCACCCCCGCCAACTCCGCCGTCCTGGCCATCGGCGTCGTCGGCGTCGTCTTCGCCAGCTTCTGCACCGTGGGCGAATCCCTCACCCCCAGCGTCCTCTATTTCACCGACCGCGCCGCGCCCGTCGCCACCCGCATCGCCGACGCCACCATCGCCACCGCCAGCGCCGCCCTCGAATCCACCACTGCCGCCGCCCGCGCCACCGGCACCACCCTGGCGGGCGCTCTCTCCCCCACCATCGACGCCACGCTGGAAGCCGCCGACACCGCCCTGGCCGCCGCCACCGCCACCACCCAGCGCCTCGCCGCCGCGGCCCTGGCCACCGCCTCCGAAGCGATCGACACCGCCCGCACCGCCACCCTTTCCACCACCGCCTGGGCCGAATCCGGCTGGAACGCGCTCGCCGATCTCTGCCTCCAATCCCCCCTCTGCCGCGCCCGCGTCACCGCCCCACCTACGCCCCGCGACATCGCATCGCGATAGACCGCCGGCCCCTCTCTGCGTTATAACTCTCGTATCAACGGGAGCCTCACCATGTCCGCCCTCAAGCTCACCCAGATCGGCAACTCGGTCGGCCTCATCCTGCCAAAGGAGATGCTGGCCAAGCTCGGCGTCACAAAGGGTGACACCGTGTATGCCATCGAGACCGAGGACGGCATCCGCCTCACCACCTCCGATCCCGAGTTCGAGGCGCAGATGGAGGTCGCCCGTGGCCTCATGAAGAAGTGGCACAACGTCCTGCGCGAACTCGCGAAGTGACGGTCTGGCTCTCCCGCGACCTCGTCCTCGCCATCCACGACGAACAGCTCGCCCGCCATGGCGGCGCCGCCGGCCTGCGCGATGCCGGCCTGCTGGAAAGCGCCCTCGCGCGCCCACTCAACCTCGCCGCCTACAACGAGCCAGACATCGCCGAACTCGGCGCCACCTATGCCATTGCGATCGCCCGCAACCACCCCTTCATAGACGGCAACAAACGCGCCGCCTTCATGGCGCTCGTCCTGTTCCTCGCCCTGAACGGCATGGCCTTCGATCCACCGGAGGTCGAAGCCACCATCACCATGCTGTCGATGGCCGCCGGCGACGTAGACGACCCAACCTTTATCGCCTGGGTCCGCCGCCACGCCCAACCGGCAACGCCGCCCGCCTAAGCCTTCCCACCCACCTGCCGAACCCAATCCCCAAGATTGTAGTGGTTCGAAATCCGCGCCACCCGCCCATCCCGCAGCGTAAAGAACGCCCCCGCCGGCAACGTATAGGTCTGCCCAGCAGCCTCCGGCGTCCCTTTCGGCACCCCGGGATCGGTCGCGATATACGTCCCGTGGACCACGAACTCCGCCGCCGCCCGCGTCCCCGTCGCGTCCACCATCACCACCAGATCGGTGATCCGCTCCCGGTAGCACCGGTCCATATGCGCCATGAACCGCCCGAACGCGTCGCGCCCCGCCTCGCTGCCCCCCTGGCTGATCCCGTGCTCCACGTCCTCGGTCAGCAGCGCCAGGAATCCTTCCCGGTCCCCCCCCTCTTCAGACAAGGCATTGAACGCGTCGTAATAGGCCCGCACGAGCCCTTCGGCATCCGTCATCGATCCATCCTTCAAGGAGTCACAAACCGCCCGCTCGTCCGCGGCGCGAACACACCCACCGCCCCGATCGCCTCGGCCACCACCACATCCAGCCCCGGGCCGGAATCATACGGCGCCACCGCCCGATCGCGCAGCACCCCATACCCATCCCCGCCCTGCCGCAGGAAGTTGTTGGTCACCACCCGATACATCCGCCCCTCCTGCACCGGCAAGAACCCACCACCGGAAGCCACCTCCAGCCCCACCAGCCGCGCCCCTTCCGCTGCCAGCGGGTTCCAGGTGATCCGCATCCCCGCCACCTGCGGAAACGCCCCCGCCCCCATCCGCGCCAGCCCATTGGCAATCGCCGCCCGAAGATCCGCGCCCGACAATTCCAGCGTCGCCACCGCATTGCCGAACGGCAGCATCGTCAGCACATCCCCCAGCGTCAGCTCGCCCCCCGGCAACCCGGTGCGAATGCCGCCCGCATTCATCAACGCCACCTCCGCCCCCTGCACGGAGCGCAGCATGGCATCCGCAATGAAGCTCCCCAGCGCGCACTCCCCCACCCGGCAGCTCGCATTGCCCACCGGCGCCTCCGTCCGCCCCACCACCCGCTTGCGCACCCCGTCCAGCTGCACCGCATACCGCGCCACGATCGCCGCCACGGCCGGCTCCTCCGGCAGGTCCAACCCCACCCGACGGCAATCCCCGCCATAGGCCAGCACCGTGCCATCCGCCGCCACATCCAGGTCAAGCCGCCCGAGATACCGCCCAAAGGCCGAAGCCTGCACCACCACCGCCCGCCCCGCCGGCCCACGCGCCACCCCATGCGCCGGCCCCGCCGCGCCCACCTCGCTGTCGCTCAGCAGCGTATGCGTATGCCCCCCCACCAGCACATCCACGCCGGGCACATGCCCCGCCAACCCCTGGTCCACATCCCAGCCCAGGTGAGACAACGCCACCACCAGCCGCGCCCCCTCCCCCCGCACCACCGCCGCCGACCGCGCCAGCGCCGCGGCGGGATCACCGACAATCACATGCGGCCCGGGCGAAGACCCGATCGCCGTCTCCTGCGTCGTCAGCCCCA
>CANHKG010000167.1 GCA_947460455.1 Rhodospirillales bacterium
CCACCCCGCCCTCCGCCGACTCCCAGCCCTGCAAACTCTCCCCACCACCCCCACCGCCACCCGCGCTAAACCCCCCACCCATGGCGGGCCCCCAAACCGAGCACCCGGCGTGACCCCCGTAGAGGCGCCCCCCTCCGCGCTCGCCCCCCTGCGCAACCGCACCTTCCGCGCCGTCTGGCTCTCCATCCAGGTCGCCAGCCTCGGTTGGCTCATCCAAACCGTCGCCATCGCCTGGCTCATGGCCACCATCTCGCCGTCGGATCTCATGGTCGCGCTGGTCCAGGCCGCCACCACCCTGCCCGCCTTCCTCCTCTCCATCCCCGCCGGCGCCCTGGCCGACAGCTACAGCCGCCGCAAGGTCATCCTCGCCGGCCGCATCATCTTCACCATCAGCTACGCCGGCCTCGCCATCCTCCTCGCCCTCGGCCTCGCCGGCCCCTGGACCATCCTGGCCCTCATCTTCCTCGCCGGCTGCGGCGCCTCCCTCATCGACCCCGCCTGGCAGGCCTCGGTGGGGGACATTGTCGAACGCAACCAGATCCCCGCCGCCGTCTCGCTCAACTCGCTCGGCTTCAACACCGTGCGCAGCATCGGCCCCGCCCTGGGCGGCGTCGTCGTCGCCGCCTTCGGCCCGCTCTTCGCCCTCATCCTCGCCGTCGCCAGCTACACCTTCCCCATCGCCGTGCTGATGCGCGTCGACTGGACCACCCGCTCCGCCCCCGGCCCGCGCAAATCCATCCTGGCCACCATCGTCGACGGCCTGCGCTTCACCGCCCGCACGCCCGCCATCATGGCCGCCACCGTCCAGGGCACCTTCTACAGCGTCGGCGGCATCTCCATCCTCGCCCTGCTGCCGCTGATCGTGCGCGATGCCCTCTCCGGCACCGCCGTCTCCTTCGGCATCATGATGGCCTGCTTCGGCATCGGCGCCTGCGCCGGCGGCCTGCTCAATGCCAGCCTGCGCCGCACCCTGCGCCCGCACACCATGTTCTGCCTCGCCGGCAGCGCCGTCGCTCTCTCCTGCCTCACCCTGGCCTTCACCCACGCCCTCGCCGTCGCCGGCATCGCCCTGGCGCTGGGCGGCTTCGGCTGGGTCACCGGCTGGAACGTGCTCAGCGTCAGCGTGCAGATGTCCAGCCCGCGCTGGATCGTCGGCCGAACCATCTCCATCTACTACGCCGCCACCTTCGGCGGCCTCACCCTCGGCAGCTGGCTCTGGGGCGCCATCGCCCAAGGCCACTCCCTCACCCTCGCCATGGCCGCCTCCGGCCTCTGCATGGCCGCCGTCGCCATCAGCGCCCTCATCTTCCCCCTCCGCGAAGCCCCCCCAGCCGAGTAAGCAAGCAAGGCCTTCTTTTTCTGAAGAAAAAGAAGCAAAAAGACTTTCAACACACGCACCCCACCACCCGGATTAAACCGCAACGCGAAGCGGTTCCGCCATCTTCCCCCATTACCTTTCTCCTCCCTTGCCTTACTCCTCTGTGCCTCTGTGTCTCTGTGGCCCCTTTCTTTCTAAATCCATCCACACCCCCAGCCTCTTCCCGCTTCCTTTATGTCCTAGTGTCTTAGTGGCCACTTTCTTCCTTCCACCCAAGCCCCCCAAAACCCCTTGCATCCCAACCAACAGTTATATATATTCACCAACCCATGAGGTCCATCACCGACCACCTCACCCTCCTCGTCGATCTGCTCAAGCGCGCCATCGGGGTCCACCTGGACCGCCAGGCACGCCTGCGCCCGCACGTCCCCACCATGGGCCTCGCCATCGACTACACACCCGCCCCCACCCCGCCCGGCCCCACGCCCCTCCCCCAACAGGCCTACGAACTGCTCTGGCACCGCGCCCAACGCATCGCCCATCGCTTCCTCGCGCTGTTCGCCCGCTGGCAATCCAACACCCTCCCCACGCCCCGAATCCGCCCCAAAACCACCCGCAAACCCACCACCGGAACCACCCTGCGCCTCCCACGCGCCTTCGGCTGGGCCAACCACCGCCTGCCGGAAGCCGCCCCCGCCGCCGGATACCTCGAAGACCTCGTCGTCAACCGCGCGGCAGAACTGCGCCCTTTCCTCCAAGCCGCCCCCCAGGCCGGCCGCCTGCTGCGCCCGCTCTGCACCGCGCTCGGCATCCCCCTCCCGCCGGATCTGCGCCTGCCGCCCCGCCTCCGCAAACCGCGCGCGCCGAAACCCCCGAAACCCCGCCGCCCCAGCCTCAACGACCCCGGCCTGCGCTGGCGCCCCTGGGAACGCCCGGCCATCCGCGCCTTCCACAAAAAATTCGGCCGCGACTAGCCCCTCCCACCCGCGCCTATTTCATTACGATATCAAAACTTATACCCCCCCTGGCCATCCCCGCCCACGCCGCTAAACTCCGCCCGCGAACCGGAGGAAACGGAATGCAACGCATCGTCTTCGTGCCGAACGGCCAGGTGGATACAAAAATCGCCACCGACATGGCCCCCCCGGGCTTTGAGCTGGTGGAAGCCGCCGCCTTCTCGCCCGAGTTCAACGCCGCCATGCCCGGCTGCCACTACCTCGTCGGCCTCGGCGACCCGCGCATGAACGATGCCTTCTACGCCTCCGCCCCCAACCTCAAGCTCGTCCAGCTCCTCTCCGCGGGCTACGACCGCTGCGATGTCCCGGCCGCCCACAAGGCCCGCGTGCCCATCGCCAACAACGGCGGCGCCAACTCGGTCGCCGTCGCCGAACACGCCATCATGCTGATGCTCGCCACCGCCCGCTCGCTCGTGTGGCAGCACACCTCGGTGGCCTCCGGCATCTGGCGCGGCAACGACTGGCAGAACCACCACGTCTTCGAGCTGTCGGAGAAAACCCTCGGCATCGTCGGCCTCGGCACCATCGGCAAGAAGGTCACCCGCATCGCCAAGGCCTTCGGCATGCCGGTGCAATACTACGACATCGCCCGCCTCACCGAAGACCAGGAAGACAGCCTCGGCGTCCGCTTCCGCCTGCTCGACGAGATCCTGAAAACCTCCGATTTCGTCAGCCTCCACGTCCCCCTGCTCGCCACCACCCGCCACATGATCGGCGAGCGCGAGCTGGGCCTGATGAAGTCCACCGCCTACCTCATCAACACCTGCCGCGGCCCCGTGGTGGACGAAGCCGCCCTCACCACCGCGCTGCAGAACAACACCATCGCCGGCGCCGGGCTGGACGTCTTCGACCAGGAACCCCCGCCGGCCGACAACCCGCTCTTCAAGCTGGACAACGTGGTGCTCACCCCCCACCTCGCCGGCCCCACCTACGAAAACCGCGCCAAGCGCTTCCGCAACGCCTTCGACAACGTCCAGCGCGTCGCCCGCGGCCAATCCCCGTTCTGGGTCATCCCGGAGCTCAAGGACATCGTCGGATGACCGAGACCACTTGGCACGGCATCATCCACGCCACGCTGAAGGCACACGACGTCAAGCTGGTCACCTACGTGCCAGACAACGTCCTGCGCCCGCTGATCGAGCGCATCCACGCCGATGATTTCTTCACCGCCTTCACCTGCACGCGGGAGGAGGAAGCCGTCGGCATCGTCTCCGGCGCCTGGATGGGCGGCATGCGCGGCGTGGTGCTGATGCAAACCAGCGGCTTCGCCACCCTGCCCAACGTGCTCGCCTCGCTGCCCGTGCCGTTCCAGATCCCGGTCCTGCTGATCGTCAGCGAACGCGGCACGCTGGGCGAATTCAACATCGGCCAGGCCATGGTCGCCCGCACCATGCGCCCGGTGCTGGATTCCATCGCCATGGAGCACCACACGCTCTCACGGCTGGACGAGGTGGAATTCATCACCGACCGCTCGATCCGTCAGGCCGTTGCCACCCAGCAGCCGGCCTGCCTGATCCTCTCCCCGCTGCTCACCGGCGGAAAGGTGTTCAAGTGAACAATCAACCCGCCACCCGCGACACCGCCAAAGCGGTCGCCCGCTTCGACATCACCCAGCGCCTCGTCGCCAAGCTGCACAACGAGGAAGCCGTCATCGGCGGCATCGGCCACACCAATTTCGACCTCTGGGCCGCCGGCCGCCGCCCGCAGAACTTCTACATGCTCGGCAGCATGGGCCTCGCCATCCCCATCGCCCTCGGCGTCGCCATCGCGCAACCCCAGCGCAAAGTCATCGCCCTCGAAGGCGACGGCTCCCTGCTCATGATGCTCGGCTGCCTCGCCACCGTCGGCGCCCGCCAGCCAAAAAACCTGATCATGGTGATCATGGACAACGGCGCCTACGAGATCACCGGCGGCCAAACCACCGCGAGCGCCCAGGGCACCGACCTCGCCGCGGTTGCCCGCGCCACCGGAATCGCCAGCGCCCACTGGGCCGCCGACGAAGCCCATTTCGAAACCCTGATCGACGAAGCCCTGGCCACCCCCGGCCCCCACCTGATCGCCGCCCGCCTGACCAGCGCCAAACCCGCCGGCCAAACCGAACGCGACCCCGCCCAGATCCGCGACCGCTTCATGCGCGGCCTCGGCACCAAGAAGTAGCTACTTCGGCGCGTCTGCCAAATACCGCTCGGCCAGCTCCACATAATGGCTGGCCGTGCGGCCGAACCTGGCCTGATCCTCCGCCGACAACACCCGCCACAGCTTGGCGGGAGAACCTGACCAGATCTCGCCTGCCCCGATCCGCTTGCCCGGCGTCAACAGCCCACCGGCCGCCAGCATGCCGCCTTCCTCGATCACCGCGCCATCCAGCACGGTGGCCCCCATGCCCACGAACGCGCGGTCCTTCAGCGTGCAGGCATGGATGATGCAGGCATGCCCAACCGTCACGTCCTCACCGATGATCGTCGGCAGCGTGCCGGCGTTCACGTGCACGATGGTGCCGTCCTGGATGTTGCTGCGGGCGCCAACACGGATGAAGTTGGTGTCCCCGCGCAGCACGCAGTGGAACCAGATGCCCGCCTTGGGCCCGATCGTCACCTGCCCGATCAGGGCCGCGGTGGGGGCAATGAACGCGTCGGGCGCCACCTGCGGGGTGGCGCCCTCGAACGGAAACAACGGCCCGGCCATCAGGCCGTCGCCATCTCGCGCAGCGCGTTGCCGGGGTGCGGCAGGCCGAGCATCAGCGCGATGTTCTGCACCGCGGCACCGGAGGCACCCTTGCCGAGATTGTCGAGCCTCGCCACCAGCAGCGCCTGGCCGTGCTTGTCGTTGGCATAGACACGCAGTTCCAGCATGTCGGTGTCGTTCAGATCCTCCGCCGTCAACCGGTCACCCGGCTGCGTCGGCATCACCTTCACCAATCCACTGCCACTGAAATGCGCCTCCAGGATGGCTTGCAGATCGGCACCGCGCGGCTTGCCGTCCAGCGCATCCAGGTGCAGCGGCACGCTCACCAGCATGCCCTGGCGGAAATGCCCCACCGAGGGAATGAAGATCGGCCGGCGCGTCAGCCCGGAATAGAGCTGCGTCTCCGGCACATGCTTGTGCTCGAAGCCCATGCCATACAACTCGAAGCTCGGCCCGCCCGAGGTCTCATGCGCCTCGATCATCGACTTGCCACCGCCGGAATAGCCGCTGACGGCATTAATCGTGATGGGATAGTCGGCCGGCATCACGCCGGCATCCACCAGCGGCCGGATCAGCGCGATCCCGCCGGTGGGGTAGCAGCCCGGGTTGGCCACTTTGCGCGCGGCAGCGACCTTCGCCGCCTGCTCGGCCTCCATCTCCGGGAAGCCATACGCCCAATCCGGGTTCACCCGGTGCGCGGTGGAGGCATCCAGCAGCTTCGGCGCGCGATCGCCCAGCGCATCGGCCAGCGCGGTGCTTTCCTTCGCCGCGTCGTCCGGCAGGCACAGCACCACCAGGTCCACGTCGCGCATCATCTCCTGGCGCGCGGCGGGATCCTTTCGTCGGTCGCCGGTCAGGCTCTTCAGCTGCACGGCAGGAAACGCCTCCAGGCGCTGGCGAATGCCCAGCCCCGTGGTTCCTGCCTCGCCGTCGATGAAGACAGTGGCCGTCTGTGCCATGCGAAATTCTCCTTCCTGCTTCATGCATTGCCGCACGGGGCCGCGAAGGCAAGTGAAACAACGCAATGGGGGGTGCCTGCCTTCCATGCAGAAATGCGCGGGCACGCGCGCCTTCCCGCACAAGGGGGTTCGCACCTGCACAATATCGGGCATGCTAGACGCACCGGCGGCAACAGGACTTGAAGGCGTGGCATCGGACGGCGTGACGGCGAAGGCAGCCCCCAAGGGGGCGCTGGGACTTTTCGACCGCGGGTTGCTGCTGGGCATCCTGTTCATCTGCCTCTCCGGCATCGTGTTTCCGGTGATGAACGGCTTCGCCAAGATGCTGGGCGCGGAATACTCCACGCTGCAGGTCAGCTGGGCACGCGCCTTCGGCCATTTCGTGTTCATCCTGGCCGCCTTCCTGCCGCGCCAGGGGCTGGCGGTGCTGAAGACCAAGCGACCGATGATCCAGTTCGGCAGGGCGCTGATGCTCTACATCTCCAACCTCTGCTTCTTCTTCGCCATCGTCTTCATCCCGATCGCCGATGCCGCGGCGATCAGCATGACAGCACCGCTGGTGGTGGCGCTACTGGCCTGGCCGATGTTGGGGGAGCGGACCAACGCGGCGCGGCTGGTGGCGCTGGCCATAGGCTTCTCCGGCGTGCTGCTCGTGATCCGCCCGGGCACCGAGCTGTTCCACTGGGCATCGCTGTTCGTGGTGGCAAGTTCGGTCTGCTACGGCATGTACCAGCTCCTTACGCGCAAGGTGGCCGGCATCGATTCACCGGAGACCTCGGCCATCTATGCGCCGATCATCGGGGCGATCGGGATGCTTCTGGTGATGCCCTTCGTGTGGCGCACCCCGGCGACGCTGCTGGACCTCGGCATGTTCATCGGCCTCGGCGTGCTCGGCGCCGCCGGGCATTATTTCGTGGCCCGCGCCCTGACCTATGCGCCGGCCAACCTGGTCTCGCCGTTCCAGTATTTCCAGCTGTTTGCCTCCGTGATCGTCGGCTACCTGTTCTTCGCCGCCCTGCCGGATGCGGCAACCTGGATCGGGGCCGGGATCATCATGGTCTCCGGGCTGTATATCGGGTGGACCCAGACACGGGTTGCCAAATAGGGGGGCGTGCCATGGGCGCACTGACAGGGAAGATCGCGCTGGTCACTGGCGCGGGCAAGAATATCGGGCGCGCGATCGCCCTCACACTGGCGCGCGACGGCGCCACGGTGGCGGTGAACGGGCGCAGCGATGCGGCCGCGGTGGACGAGGTGGTGGCTACGATCCGCGCCGCCGGCGGCAGCGCGGTGGGGGTGATGGGCGACGTATCGGACCACGAGCAGGCCCGCGGTGTGGTGGGGGCCGCCGTGCAGGCACTGGGCGGGCTGGATATCCTGGTGAGCAATGCCGGGCTGCGGCGGCAGACGCCGTATCTGGATATCTCGCTGGCCGAGTGGCGGGAGATCATGTCGGTGGCGCTTGATGGCGCCTTCTTCCTGTCGCAGGCGGCCATCCCGCACCTGCTGCGGCGCGGCGGCGGGGCGATCGTGGCGATGTCCGGCATGTCCAACCATGTCGGCACGCCGAACCGGGCGCATGTCTCGGCCAGCAAGGCCGGGCTGGAGGGGCTGATGCGCTCGCTCGCCGTGGAATTCGGCGGGCAGAACATCCGGGCGAACTGCATCGCCCCGGGGGCGATCGACACGGTGCGCGGGGCCTCGGCCGGACCTCTGCCGGGAACGCTCACCCTGGAAGGCACGCCGCTGGGCCGCCGCGGCACGGTGGATGAGATTGCCGGCACGGTGCGGCTGCTGGTGGGGCCCGAAGGCGCCTACATCACCGGCCAGACCATCCACGTGAATGGCGGCGTTTATCTGACCTAGGCAGACAGTTCCGTTTGCGCCCACGGCGGAGCGCAAACGGATGAAGTCTTTTTTGCTTCTTTTTTCTTCAGAAAAAAGAAGATGCTTACTTCGACTTCTCCTTCAGCTCCGCCAGCTGCTGCTTCGCGGCCGCCATCAGGCAGGAGATGTCGGAGGTGACCATCACCATGTCGAACCCGCGCTTGATCGCGCCCGCGGCGAACTCGGCACCGGCGCAGTGCATCACGCACTTGATGCCGTGCTTGTGGGCTGTCTCGCGGATCTTGTCGCAGGTGGCCATGTGCAGCGGGTGCGGATTGTCGCCGCGCGGCTCCAGGCCCAGCGCGAAGGAGAGGTCGGCGGGGCCGATATAGACGGCATCGAGGCCCGGGGTGGCGCAGATGGCGTCGAGATTGGCCAGGCCTTCCTTGGTCTCGATCATGGCGAAGACCAGGATCTCATCGTTCGCCTTGGCCACGTAGTCGGCGCCGCCGTACTGCACGGCGCGGATGGGGCCGGAGGAGCGGTAGCCCATGGGCGGGTAGCGGCAGGCGGCCACGGCCTGGGCGGCTTCCTCGGCGTTGTTCACCAGCGGCACGATGATGCCGTAGGCGCCGAGATCGAGCGCGCGCATGATGGCGGCCGGCTCGTTCCACTTCACGCGGACGAAGGGCGTGGTGTCGGTCTGCGAGATGGCGGCGAGCAGCGGGCCGACATCGGACATCTCGTTGACGCCGTGCTGGAGATCGACGCAGAGCGCATCGAAGCCCTGGCGGGCCATCACCTCGGCGGTGAACCAGTTGTTGATGGAGATCCAGGCCAGGTTGGGCTGCTTTCCGTCGCGCCACATCTGCTTGATCTTGTTCGGACGCATGCTTGTTCCTCCTTGGGTGTGCGGGTGGCCTTACATCATTCCCGCCAAAACGAAAAAGGGGGCCGAAACGAAAAAGGGGCCGTGCCGAAGCACGACCCCTGTTCCGTGTGGCCGGTAGCCCCGGATCAGCGCTTGCTGAACTGGAAGCTGCGGCGGGCCTTGGCGCGGCCGTACTTCTTGCGTTCCACCGCGCGGCTGTCGCGGGTGAGGAAGCCGGCGATCTTCAGGATGCTGCGCAGCTCCGGCTCATAGAGCGTGAGCGCGCGGCTGATGCCGTGGCGCAGCGCGCCGGCCTGGCCGGAGAGCCCGCCGCCCTTGACGGTGCAGAACACGTCGAACTGGTTGTAGCGGTCGGCGACCAGGAAGGGCTGGGTGATCAGCATGCGCAGCACGGGGCGGGCGAAATACTGGCCGACCTTCTTGCCGTTGACCGAGATCTCACCCTTGCCGGGCTTGATCCACACGCGGGCCTGGGCGTTCTTGCGGCGGCCGGTGGCGTAGCTGCGGCCGAACTGGTCGCGCTTCGGCTCACGCTTCGGCGCATCGGTGGCGGTAGCGACAACCTGGGCGACCGCGAGGTCCTTGAGGTCGGCGAGGGTACGGGTGGTGGCGGACATGCGCTCAGCCCCTCTTGTTCTTGGGGTTCAGGGCGGCGACGTCGAACGGCGTGGGCTGCTGGCCCGCGTGCGGGTGCTCCGGGCCACCATAGACGTGCAGGTGCTTCATCTGCTTGCGCTGCAGCGGGCCGCGCGTGATCATGCGCTCCACGGCCTTTTCCAGCACGCGCTCCGGATGGGCGGAGGCGAGGCGCTGGCCCTGGGTACGGCCCTTGATGCCGCCGGGATAGCCGGTGTGGTAGTAGAACACCGACTGGTCGGCCTTGTTGCCGGTGATCTTCACCTTGGCGGCGTTGATGACGATGATGTTGTCGCCACAATCAACGTGCGGGGTGAAGGTGGCCTTGTGCTTGCCGCGAAGACGGTTGGCGATGATCGCGGCGAGGCGGCCGAGCACAACCCCTTCCGCATCGATCAGCAGCCAATCCTTCTTGACCTCCGCGGGCTTGAGCGAGAGGGTGGTCTTGAGCATGGGTGTCCCCTTGAAGAGGCGCGCGTTATCGCGCCATAGCCGTGCTGCGTCAAGGGGTTGCGTGTGTGGTATTGGAATACCACATGATTGCCCCACCCCGCGCCACACCCTATCCTTCGGCCTGTGAGCCAGGTTCATGTGATTGGCGCCTCAGGGCGCTCGGGTCTTGCGCTGTGCCGGGCGCTGATGGCCCGTGGCGTGGACGTTGTGCCGGTGGTGCGCGATCCCGGCAAGTTCGTGGCCTCTGGGCTGCCCTTTGCGCCGCGTCTCGCGGATCTTGGGGATGCCTCCGCATTGGCGGCGGCGTTGGCCGATGCAACGCGAATCGCCAGTGCCGCGCATGCCCGCCATGCCGCTGCGATCATCGCCGCGGCGCCGGTGCAGGCGCGGCTGGTGCTGATGGGGAGCACGCGGCGCTTCACGCGCTGGCCGGATGAGCATGGCGGCGGGGTGATCGCGGGCGAGGCGGCGCTGCTCGGCTCCGGCCGTGCCGGGGTGATCCTGCATCCCACCATGATCTATGGCGCCGAGGGTGAGGACAACGTGCGCCGCCTGGCCGCGCTGATGCGCAGGTTGCCGGTTCTGCCGCTGCCGGGTGGTGGGCGGAACCTGGTGCAGCCGATCCACCAGGACGACGTGACCGCCTGCCTGGTGGCCGCGCTGGCCCATCGATGGACCGGGCCCGAGGCGATGGTGATCGCGGGGCCGGAGCCGGTGACCTATGCGGCGTTCCTGCGCGCCATCGCCCGCGCCGCCGGCCTGCCCCCGCCGCGCATCCTGCCGGTGCCGGCCTGGGCGCTGATGGCCGCGAGCCCGCTGACGCGGCTGCCGGGCCTGCCGCGCATCCGGCCAGCCGAGATCCGGCGGCTGCTGGAGGACAAGGACTTTCCAGCCGATGCAATGCGCGCCGTGCTGGGCGTGGTGCCGGTCTCGCTCGAAGCCGGGTTGGCGCGGACCTTCGGGGCGGCCGCGCCTACACGCTGAGATGCGCCGGCTGCGCCGTTTCCACCATGGGCACGCCGGAGACGAAGTATTCCCGCGGGAATTCCTGTTGGAGACGCTGCGTCATCGCGGCGACCTGGGCATCGAGCGGGGTCTCCGGCGCGATGCCGAGGGCGGCGAGGGCCTTGCGCGACTTGGGGCCGATGGCGCCATCCATGCTGCCGATCTCCTGGCCCAGGCGGATCAGGCCGGATTGCAGGTAGCCGGTGCGGGGGTCCTCGCCCAGCGCATCCACGCGCTGGCCGGTGGAGACGATCGCGCTGGCGGCCATGGCGGTGTAGGCCTGGGTGAAGTTCGTGCCCTTGCCGGCGCGGTAATAGGTGTAGATGCGGTCGTGGCTGCCGCGGCAGTCGAAATGCCAGGCCTCGCTGATGCCGGTGTCGGGCTTGGCGATGATGGGCGAGATGCCTTCGGCACTGGCCAGCGCCCAGAAGGCGGCGAGGCCCGGGGTTTTGATGCGGCTGAGGTCGAGGTCGAAGGCGCGTCCGGCCTCATGCATGCTGCCGCCGGGGGGCGGGCTGAAGGCCTTCTTCTTGCCGCTGGTGTAATCCAGGTTCGCCTGCAGCTGCATGTCGTAGGAGCGGTAGAGGTCGCTGAGCACCAGCGCACCGCCGGCCGCCGCGACGGTCTTCTGCACCTTCATTAGAGCAGTAGCCCACCCGGGTGAATCTGGAGGGGTACCCAACGCGGCGGAAATCTGATTCAAGCTCTCTGCCGGGGAGGGGGCCGGCAGACATGGGATATGCTCTTTCAACCGATCTTCGGGTGCGCGTGTTGGCTGCGGTGGACGAGGGTGCCACGCACCGCGAGGCGGCGGCCCGGTTTGGTGTCAGCGCGGC
>CANHKG010000168.1 GCA_947460455.1 Rhodospirillales bacterium
CGGCCTGGCGCGAAGTGGCGCCGCAGCAGCACGTGGCCTGCCATTTCAGCGAGGAACTGGCGCCCCGCCTGACCCGCACCCGCCAACCGGACCCCGCCGCATGAGTGACACACCCTACGACATCGCCATTGTGGGCGCCGGCATTGTTGGCCTTGGCCATGCGCTGGCGGCGCTGCGCCATGGGCTGCGCGTGGCGGTGATCGACCGGGAGGCGCGGGCCGCCGGGGCCTCGGTGCGCAATTTCGGCTTCGTCACGGTCACCGGCCAGCAGGAGGGGATCACCTGGCGTCGTGCGCGGCGCGCGCGGGATGTGTGGGCGGAGGTGGCGCCACGGGCAGGGATCGCCGTGCACCAGCGCGGGCTGCTGATGGTGGCACGCCGCGCGGAGGCGATGGCGGTGCTGGAGGATTTCGCCGCCGGGCCCATGGGCGCGGGCTGCCGGCTGATGGGGGCGGAAGGGTTGCGCGCGGAGGCGCCGATGCTGGCGCCGGGGCTGCTGGGCGCGCTGCACTCCTCGCACGAATTGCGCGTGGAAAGCCGCGATGCCATCCCGCGCCTGACCGCGTGGCTGGCCGCGCAGGGCGTGGCCTTCCTGCCGCGCACCGCGGTGCGGGGGGTGGAGCCGGGGGCGGTGCACCATGCCGCCGGCACTGTCCGCGCCCGCCATGTGGTGGTCTGCCCGGGGCCGGATCTGGTGACGCTGTATCCGGAGGTGATGGCCCGGCGCGGCATCACGCTGTGCAAGCTGCACATGCTGCGGCTGGCCGATCCCGGCCTGCGCTTCCCCGCGCCGCTGATGAGCGATCTCGGCCTGGTGCGCTACCTCGGCTACCAGGGACCCCGCCTGCCGGCGCTACGGGCGCGGCTGGAGGCGGAGCAGGCGGCGCATCTGGCCGATGGCATCCATTTGATCGCCGTGCAGCATGAGGACGGCTCGCTGGTGGTGGGCGACAGCCATCACTACGACCCCACGCCGGATCCGTTCCAGCCGCGCGCGGTGGATGACCGGATGCTGGAGGAATACACCGCCGTCACCGGCCTCGCCGCCCCGGAGGTGATCGAGCGCTGGATCGGCATCTACCCCTCCGGCCCCGACACGGCGTTCACCGAGACGGTGGCCGAGGGCGTGCGGCTGGTGATGGTCACCTCCGGCACCGGCGCCAGCACGGCGTTCGCGATCGGCGAGGAGACCGTCGCCAACCTGCTGGGCGCGCCGGCGCCTTCCCATGCGATGGAGGCAGCGTGATGCTCAAGGCCCTGGTTCTGGATTGGGCCGGCACCGTGGTGGACCACGGCAGCCGTGCGCCGATGGGTGCCTTCGTGCGCGCCTTCGCCCATTTCGGCGTGACGGTGAGCATCGCCGATGCGCGCGGGCCGATGGGCATGGCCAAGCGCGACCATATCGCCACCCTGATGGCCCTGCCGCATGTCGCTGCCGCCTGGCAGTCCGCCCAGGGCAGCGCGCCCGATGAAGCCGCGATCGACAAGCTGCTGGCGGTGTTCGAGCCGATGAACATCGCCGCCATCCGCGACCATGCGGACATCATCCCGGGCGCGCTGGAAGCCATCGCCTGGGCGCGGGCGCGCGGCATGAAGATCGGCTCCACCACCGGCTATACCCGCCCGATCATGGCCGAGCTGATGCCGCTGGCCGCCGCCGCCGGCTACGCGCCGGACCACGTGGTGTGCGCCGGCGACCTGGCGGAGGGGCGGCCGAGCCCGCTGATGATGTGGCACGCGATGGCGGCACTCGGCGTCTGGCCCGCGCACACGGTGGTGAAGGTGGACGACACGCCGCCGGGGATCGGCGAGGGCGTGAACGCCGGCACCTGGACCATCGGCCTCGCGCTGACCGGCAATATCTGCGGCCTGTCAGCCGCCGAGCTGGCGGTGCTGCCGGAGGCGGAGCGTGCGCCGGTGCGTGCCCGCGCGGAGGCGGAGATGCGTGCGGCGGGGGCGGACATGGTGATCGACAGCATTGCCGACCTGCCAGGCGCGCTGGAGGCGATCGAGGCGCGGCTGGCGCGCGGCGAACGGCCGGGGCGTTAGGCCACGCCCATAGCGGCGAGACATTTGCGCATCACCGAGGGCAGCGCCTCATCGGCAAGGGCATCGGTGGGGCGGAGGAAGCCCTCGGCGCTGATCGACGGGACCTCGGCGGCGTAGAGCGTGATCGCCAGTTCGAAATGGGTGAAGCCGTGGCTGGCGCTGCCGGCCCGGCGCCAGTTGGCTGGCTGGGGCGCGTGGGCCAGGGCTTCCGCCTCCGGCCACGGCGTGTCGCGCCAGGGGGTGCCGGGCAGTTCGGTCATGCCGCCGAGCAGGCCGCGCGGCGGGCGGCGGCGCAGCAGCACGCGGCCTTGTGCGTCCGTCAGCCAGAAATGGGCGCCGTGGCGCAGCGGGCGGGCCTTCTTCGGCGCCTTGCGGGGCAGTTCCGCCGCGATGCCCTGGGCGCGGGCGGCGCAACCCTCCTGCCACGGGCACAGCACGCAGGCCGGCGAGGTCGGCGTGCAGATCGTGGCGCCGAGGTCGAACAGCGCCTGGGTGAAGTCGGACGGGCGGGCGCGGGCATCTTGGTCGTCGCCCAGGCGCTGCGCCGCCGCGGCAATTTGGGGGCGGCTGGCGGGCAGGGCGGCGGCGATGGCGAAGATGCGTGAGGTCACCCGCTCCACATTGCCGTCTACAGGGACCACCGGGATGCCGAAGGCGATGGAGCCGATCGCCGCCGCCGTGTAGGGCCCGATGCCCGGCAGTGCCTGCAGCCCCTCCAGCGTGGTGGGGAAGGCGCCGGCCGCTGCCACCGCCTTGGCGCAGGCGTGTAGGTTTCGGGCGCGGGCGTAGTAGCCCAGCCCCGCCCAGGCCTGCATGACCGCCTCCTCCTCCGCGCGGGCCAGGGCCTCTACATCGGGAAAGCGCGCCAGGAAGCGTTCGTAGTAGGGTGCCACCGCCGCCACCGTTGTCTGCTGCAGCATGATCTCGCTGAGCCAGATGCGGTACGGGTCGGGCATTTCGCCCGGCAGGGCGCGCCAGGGCATGGCGCGGCGATGGCGGTCGTACCAGGTCAGCAAGGCAGCAGCGCGGGGCATTCCACGGGTATGGCGACAGAGGACGACAGCGACAAGCCGGTGGCGGGCCGGCACGTCTATGGGCCGCGCGCGGTGGGCGCGCTGGTGCCGGGGCTGGTGAAGCCGGCCTTCGGCAAGCGCGCGCCGGCCACGGCGCAGGTGCTGGCGGATTGGGAGGCGATCATGGGCCCGGCGATCGCGGCCGTGAGCGTGCCGCGCAAGCTGTTCTCCGGCACGCTGGCCATCGCCTGTTCCGGCCCGATGGCGATGGAGCTGCAGCATTTGGCGCCGCAGCTGATCGAACGCATCAACCGCCACCTGGGCAAGATCACCGTCACCCGGCTGCGCTTCGTGCAGGATGCCCCGGCGCTGCGCCCGGCCCCGCGCCCGCCGCGCCCCGCCGCCGTGGCCAAGGCCCGCGCCGCGGTGGAAGGCCTGCCGGAAGGCGAGCTGCGCGATGCGCTGGAGGCGCTGGGCCGGGCTGTGCTGGCGAGCCGGGGAAGCTAGACTGAGCCGGTTCGGGGACGAGTCTGGACGTGGGCGCGGCCGCGCGCTAGAACACAACATGTAGAGGTTCCGATGGCGTTTTCACGGCGTGCACTACTAGGGATTGGGGCGGGTGTGGTGGTTGCCGCCACCGCGGGCGGGCTGTGGCTTGCCCGCAGGCCAGACCAGACCGTTGCCGCCCCGCCGCCCGGCGGCGGCACCGCCCCGGCGCCCGCCACCACGGCCGAGGGCATCATGGGCGAGCGTGCCATCGGCCGCGCCGATGCCCCCGTGGTGGTGCGGGAGTTCTTCTCGCTCACCTGCAGCCACTGCGCCGCCTTCCACCGCGACACCATGCCGCAGGTGAAGAAGGAGCTGGTGGAAACCGGCAAGGTGCGCTTCGTCTTCCACGATTTCCCGCTGGACCAGGTGGCACTGACCGCCGCCGTGGTGGCCCGCCACCTGCCGGCCGCGAGCTACGATCCGTTCGTGTCGGCCCTGCTCGCCTCCCAGGATCGCTGGGCGTTCGCCCGCGGGGTGAACACCACGGATGAGCTGGCCAAGATGGCGGCCCTCGCCGGCCTGTCCCGCGCCGCCTTCGATGCCGCGGTGGCCGATGAGGCCACGCGCGCCGCCCTGCTGAAGGCGCGCGATGACTCTTCGCGCATCTACGGCATCGACTCGACGCCCAGCTTCGTCTTCAGCGGCCCGGCCCAGCAGAACCAGAAGGCGGCCGGCGCCCGCCCGTATTCAGACTTCGCGCGACTCGTGCAGCAGGCCGCAGGATAGGGCCGGCCAACCCCGCGGGCGCCCCGCCCGCGGGACATTGCCTTGGGAACCATCGCATTGCCTGTGAGCTTCAGCCGCCTGCGCATCGCCGGGTTCAAGAGCTTCGCCGAGCCGGCGGTGGTGCATATCCTGCCAGGGCTCACCGGCGTGGTCGGGCCGAATGGCTGCGGCAAGTCCAACGTGGTGGAGGCGCTGCGCTGGGCGATGGGGGAGACCTCCGCCAAATCCCTACGCGGCGGCGAGATGGACGACGTGATCTTCGCTGGCACCGCCGCCCGCGCCTCACGCAACCTTGCCGAGGTGACACTCTATCTGGAGGAGACGGCCGGCATCGCCCCGCCGCCCTTCCATGAGGCGCCGGAGCTGGAGATCAGCCGCAAGATCGAGCGCGGCAATGGCAGCCAGTACCGCATCAACGGCCGCGAGGCCCGTGCGCGCGATGTGCAGACGCTGTTCAACGATCTCGCCACCGGCGCGCATTCCTCCGGGCTCGTGAGCCAGGGGCGCGTCGGCGCGCTGGTCAACGCCAAGCCGGATGAGCGGCGCCAGTTGCTGGAGGAGGCGGCGGGCATCACCGGCCTGCATTCCCGCCGGCATGAGGCGGAGCTGAAGCTGCGCGCAGCTGAGAACAACCTCGCCCGTGCCGAAGATCTCAAGGGCCAGCTGGAAGGCCAGCTCGAATCGCTGAAGCGCCAGGTGCGGCAGGCCAACCGCTACCGCGCCATCTCCGGCCTGGTGCGCGCGGCCGAAGCGGAGCTGCTGGCGATCCAGCGCGCCCGGGTGGAGAAGGTGCGCGAGGTGGCGCAGGCCGCCATGCATGCCGCCGGCGTGGCCGTGGCCGAAGCCACCACCGCCGCGGCTTCCGCCGCCGCCCAGGCCGCTACCGATGCCGCCGCTCTGCCCGAACTGCGCTCCCGCGAGGGTGAGGCGCGCACCGGGCTGGAACGCCACCGCATCGCCGGCGAGCAGCTGGCCGCCGAGGAATCCCGTGCCCGCGAGGCGCTGTCCGGCGCCGCCGGGCGGCTGGAGACGATCGAGCGCGACCTCGCCCACGCCACCACCCAGCAGCGCGATGCCACCGCCGCGGTGGAACGCCTCGCCGCCGAGGATGCCCGCCTCGCGGAGGAGGATGCCGCCCACCCGCCCAGGCTCGCTGCCGCCGAGGCGCGTGCCGCCGAGCTGGAAGACGCCGTGCGCACGGCGGAGGCCGAGGCCAACCGCGCCACCGAACATGCCGCCGACCTCGCAGCCCGCCACCGTGCCCTGTCGGAAGCGCTGGGCCAGGCCGAGCAGCGCGCCCGCCGCCTGACCGACCAGCGCACGCGCCTGGAAACGGAGGCCGCGCGCCTTGCTGGCCTGCGCGTTGATCCCGCGCGGCTGGAGCAGGCCCGCGCCGTGCAGGAGGCCGCGACGGCCCGCGTGGAAGCCGCTGCCGCCGCGCTCGCCGCCGCCGAACAGGCCCGCGCCGTCGCGCTGGAACAGGCCACGAAGGCGCGCACCGAGGGGCTGCGCGCGATCGGCACGGCCCGCGATGTCGCCCTGGCCGAAGCCGCCCGCGCCCGCGCCGCCGCGCTGGAAGCCGCCGAGCAGCTGCGCATTTCCGCCCAGGCGGAGCTGTCTGAGGCTCGTGCCGCTGCCTCCGCTGCCGGCTCGGCCCGCGCCCGGGTCGCCGCCGAGGTGCAGGCGCTGGCCGAGGTGCTGGGCGTGCGCGACGGCGAGAAATGGCCGCGCATGGTGGACCAGCTGGAGGTTCCCGCCGGGCTGGAAGCCGCTCTCGGTGCCGCGCTGGGCGAGGAGCTGGAGTCCGCCGCCGATACTGCCGCCGCCCGCCATTGGCGCGAATTGCCGCCGCTCTCCGGTTCCGCCGCGCTGCCGGTGGCCGCACTCGCCGCGTTGGTGAAGGCGCCGGCCGCGCTGGCCCGCGCGCTTTCCCAGATCGGCCTGGTGGAGACCGATGAACAGGGGGCCGCAGCGCAGCCCGCGCTGGCGCCGGGGCAGATGCTCGTCTCCCGCCAGGGTGCCGTGTGGCGCTGGGATGGCTACACGATCAAGGCCGGCACCCCCACCGCCGCGGCCATCCGCCTGCAGCAGCGCAACCGCCTTGCCGGCCTGCGCACCAATCTCGCCGCCGCCACCGAAGCCGCCACCGCCGCCACCGCCCGCCTGCAGGCCGCCGAGCAGGCCGACCGGACCGCCCGCCAGACGGCCGAAGCCCAGGCCCAGACCGCCCGTGCCGAGGCCCAGCGTGCCGAGCAATCCGCCCGCCAGCAGGCCGAGCAGGCCGAACGCAGCCTTCGCGCCGAGGCCGAGGCCGCCGAGCGCAGCGCCAACGCCGCCGAGCAGCAGGCCCGCGCCGAGCGCCGCGCGGCCGAGCAGGCGGTGGAACAGGCCGCCGCCACCGCCCGCCAGCTCTCCGCCCAGGCCGCCGACACCTCCGCCAAGCTCGCCGCGGTGGAGGAGCAATCCGCCCGCCTCGCCACCGAGGAGCAGGAGGCCGGGGCCCAACTCGCCCAGGCCCGCCAGGCGCTGTCCGACCTGCCCGACCCCGCCGCCGGTCGTGTCGCCATGGAACAGGCCCGCGCCACCCTTGCGCGCCTGCGCCAGGACGAAACCACCGCCCGCAGCGAGCGCGACACGCTGATCCGCCAGGCCGGCGGCCGTGCCCATCGCCGCCGCCTGATCGCCAGCGAACGCCAGGATTGGGCGATGCGCGCGGCGGACGCCGATGGCCGCGTGACCGATCTGCGCGCCCGCGCCACCGCCGCGACGCAGGAACGCGACAGCCTCGCCGCCGCGCCGGACGAGATCGCTACACGCTGGGCTGCCGCGATCGACGTGCTGGAACAGGCCGAGGCCGCCCACCGCGGCATCGCCGACGCACTGACCCAGGCGGAAACCCGCGCCCTGCACAGCGACCGCACCGCCCGCGCCGCCGAGGCCGCGCTGGCCGCCGCGCGCGAGCGCGTGGTGCGCGTGGAAGGCGAGGCCGCGCAGGCCGAGCAGGCCTGGGGCGTGGTGGCCGAACGCATCCTGGAACGCCTCGGCGCCACCCCCGCCCTGCCGGACCCGCCCGCCGACCTGTTCGCCCCCGTCGAGGGCCGCCCCTCCGACGGCCAGCCGGTGGAAGACAAGGCCCGCCGCAAGCTCGAGCGCCTGCAGAAGGAGCGCGAGGAGATGGGCCCGGTGAACCTCCGCGCCGAGGTGGAGGCCGACGAGATCACCAAGCAGGTGGATCTGATCGCCAAGGAACGCGGGGAGCTCACCACCGCCATCGCCAAGCTGCGCGGCTCCATCGGCCACCTGAACCGCGAGGGCCGGGAGCGTCTGTCTGCGGTGTTCGAGGCGGTGGACAAGCACTTCCAAACGCTGTTTTCCCGCATGTTCGGCGGCGGCCGCGCCCATCTCGGCCTGGTCGGCTCCGACGACCCGCTGGAAGCCGGCCTGGAAATCTATGCTCAGCCGCCGGGCAAGAAGCTCTCCACCCTCTCCCTGCTCTCCGGCGGCGAGCAGGCGCTGACGGCGCTGTCGCTCATCTTCGCCGTGTTCCGCTGCAACCCCGCCCCGGTCTGCGTGCTGGACGAGGTGGACGCGCCGCTGGACGACGCCAATGTGGAGCGCTTCTGCCTGCTGCTGGATGACATGGTGCGCGAGACCGGAACCCGTTTCATGGTGGTTACGCACCATCCCATGACCATGGCGCGCATGGACCGGCTGTACGGTGTGACAATGCAGGAACGCGGCGTGTCCCGCCTGCTGTCTGTTGATCTTCAGCGCGCCGCCGCGATGGTGGAGGGTGAGACCCCGGCGATGGCGGCGGAATAACCGCTCCCTGCCAAAGTCTCGCCAGTTGGGACGAATCTGCATCCATGGATTGGCATTAGGACTTCGTTGAGGATCTCCGGGCGACGTTAGGCCTCCCGCGGAGGCTTCCAGTGTCTGTTCCGTCTGCAGATCTGAGCAATAAAACCATCCTGACGGTGGATGACGACCCGAGCATGCGTGCCGTGGTGCGCGCCGCCCTGGAGCGGCATGGCTGCCGCCGGGTGCTGGCCGCGGGCTCCGGTGCCCGTGGCCTGGAACTTCTGGCGGCGCAGCCGGTAGACCTCGTGATCTGCGACATGCAGATGGACCCGATGGATGGCCTGGCCTTCCTCACCCAGGCGCGTGCCGCCCTGCCCAACGCCCGCTTTCGCGCCATCATGCTCACCGCCGGCTCGCCCGATCATCTCCAGGGCGTGCGCGACCTTCCCATCGAGGCCTGGCTGTTCAAGCCGATCACCGGCAACCGCCTGATCGAGGCGGTCGGTGCCGTGCTGGGCGGGCGCATCGAGGCGGTGATGCCGGAAGCCGAGACGGACCGCGTGCTGGCGGAAATCGCCGCGCGCTACCGCATCAAGCTGGAGACCGACCTGGCGATGCTGGGCGAGATGGCCACCCGCTTCGTGCAATCCCCCCACGACGACCGCGACACTGTCCGCCACCTGCGCCGCCTGCTGCACGACATGCGCGGCCAGGCCGGCACCTTCGGGCTGGACCTCGTCACCTCGCTCGCCACCATCGGCGACGAGCTGCTGAGCCGGGCCGGCGAGGCGCGGGCCTATGGCGTTTCCTCCCATGCCGAGCTGGCCCGCGCCATTCAGGTGGTCGCCACCGCCATCGGCATGGTGGTGAAGGCCGGCCTCACCGGCGATGGCGGCAAGACCGGTGCGGAGCTGATGGCCAAGATCGGCACCTTCGTCGCGCCGCTGCGCGAAAGCCTGCACGTGGAACCGACGCCGAAGCTCTCCAACCATCCGCGCGGGTGGGGCTGATATGCTGCCCGTGTTGCGCCCACGCTTCGGCCGCCTGCTGGCCTTCCTGCTGGGGGCGACGGTCGTGCTCGGTGGGCTCGCGGCCAGCTGGGGGCTGTATCGCGCCACGGTCGAGGAGGAGCGGGAGGAACGCCGGGCCGCGCTGGAGGTGCGCGCCGAAAGCGTGGCACTGCACCTGGAGGCGCAGCTGCGTGGTGCCCGTGCCGCCGTGGCGGCGCTGGCGGCCCATCTGCTCGGGGCCAAGGATGCCATCGATGGCAGCGCCGAACCATTCGCGCTGGAGCTGCAGCGCGAACTGCGTGGGCTTGATGCGCTGGGCATGGCCGGCGTGGAGCCGGACTCCGCCGGCATGCTGCTGCGGTTGCTGGCCACGAACGGTGCCGCCGCCGGCGTCGAAGGGCTGGACCTCGGCGCGCGGGCCGACCTCACCGCGGTGCTGGCCCTGGCCGATGCCACGATGGAATCGGTGCTGACCGGGCGCGTGCAGCTGGGCGATGGTGGCGCAGGCGTGTTGCTGGTGCGCGCGGTGCCGCGCCTGCCCGGCAGCAAGCGGCGCTACGCGGTGGCGGTGATGCGGCCCGAGGTGCTGCTGGCCGCCGCCGTCGAACAGGAAGCCGGCGTTCAGTTCGGCCTGCTCGACCGCTCCGCCCTGACGGACAATGGCTGGCTCGCCGGCCTGCCCAGCGCGCCCGACGGGGCCCATCGCGACATCCTCACCGCCAGCCGCCTGTGGTCGGTGGTGGCCGTGCCGGCGCACGGGCCCACGGGGCTTCAGCGCAGCGTGCTGCTGCTGGCGCTCGGTATGCTCGCCACCGCCGCCGCCACCACGGTGGCCGGCCTGCTCTTCCGCTGGCGCGCCCGCGTGGCGCTGGAAGCCGGCTGGCGCACCCGCGACCTGCAACTGGCGCTGCGCAAGCTGGAGGCGAGCCAGCAGCGCTTCGAGGATTTCCTGGCCGCCGCCAGCGACTGGTACTGGGAAACCGACGCGCAGTACCGCTTCACCTTCCGCTCCGCCGGCGCGATGCAGGGTGAGCACGTGCAGGCGCTGATCGGGCTCGACCGCCTCACCGACGACGATCCGGAGATGGAGATCGCCCCCCGCCGCGCCATGCTGGACCGCCACCGCGCCTTCGCCCGCCTGCGCTGCATCCTCACCACCGAGGAGGGCCAGGAATCGATCAGCTTCACCGGCCGCCCGGTCTTCGCCTCCGACGGAACCTTCCTCGGCTACCGCGGCAGCGCGCGCGACGTGACCGCGGCCGCCAAGGCGGAGGCCGCGGAACGCATGGCACGCGTGGCGGCAGAATCGGCCACCCGCGCCAAGTCCAACTTCCTGGCCAACATGAGCCACGAGATCCGCACGCCGATGAACGGCATGATCGGCATGGCCCAGATCCTGCGCCACAGTGGGCTCGACCCCGCGCAGCGCCGCAATGTCGATCTCATCCTGCGCTCTGCCAACAGCCTGCTGACGGTGCTGAACGACATCCTCGACTACTCCAAGCTGGAGGTCGGCTCGATCCAGATGGAGGCGGTGCCGTGCCAGCTCGCCGACCTCCTGGAGGAGGTTGCCTCCCTGGTGCGCCAGACCGCGGAGGAGAAGGGCGTGGCGATGCACTGCGTGCTGCCGCCGGTGCCGCCACCCGCGGTGATGGGCGACCCCGTGCGGTTGCGCCAGATCCTGATGAACCTCGTCTCCAACGCCGTGAAGTTCACCAGCCAGGGCAGCGTGCGCCTGGTGCTCACCTGCCAGGAGCCGGTGCCGGCGCCGGCCGGCGGCCCGCCGCGCGTGGAACTGCGCATCGCGGTGGCCGATACCGGCATCGGCATGGACCAGCAGACCATCGCCCGCCTGTTCACCCGCTTCATGCAGGCCGATCCTTCTTCCACCCGCCGCTTCGGCGGCACTGGGCTCGGCCTTTCGATCGCGCAGGAACTGGCGCGCATGATGGGCGGGCAGGTGGCGGTGGAAAGCCGGCTGGGCGAAGGCAGCACCTTTACCCTGGTGTTGTCGCTGGCGCTCGCGCCGGTGGCCGTGGCCGCACCGGAGGCGGAGGAGCCATCCGCCGAATGGGCCGAGGAGGACGTGTCGCTGCGGATCCTTGCGGCCGAGGATGACGAGATCAACCGCATGGTGCTCTCCGGCTTCATCACCCCCTATGGCCACACCCTCACCCTGGTGGGCGACGGCGCAGAGGCGGTGGCGGCGGTGCAGCGCGAGGCCTTCGACATCGTGCTGATGGACGTGATGATGCCGAAGCTCGATGGCGTGCAGGCCACCCGCGCCATCCGCGCCCTGCCGCCGCCGCATTGCGAGGTGCCGATCATCGCGCTGACCGCCAATGCCCTGGCCGGCCACCGGGAGGAGTACCTGAAGGCCGGGATGGACGATTACGTCAGCAAGCCGATTTCGCGCGCCGCGCTGTATCGCGCCATCGAACGGCGGCTGGGCCTGCGC
>CANHKG010000169.1 GCA_947460455.1 Rhodospirillales bacterium
ATCGATGCCACCGTCAGCCAGACCATGCAGGAAGCGATCGAGCCGCTGTGCGAGATCGTCAACCGTTTCGGCTGCGACGTGCTGCTGCTCTCGGGCCGCGGTGCGCGCTGGCCGGCGGTGAACGCGATGGTGGTGGCCTCCCTGGCGATCGAGCCGCACCGGGTGCAGCCGATGCACCAGTATCGCGTCGGCGCCTGGTATCCGTTCGCGGATGGCACCGGGCGGATCTTCGACCCCAAGACCACGGTGGCGGTGGGGGCGATGCTGTATCGCCTGCTGCGCGGCGGGCAGCTCGACAATTTCGCGCTGACCGACAAGTTCACCATGCGCTCCACCGCCCGCTTCGTGGGGCTGATGGAGAGCGACCGGCGCATCCGGGCCGACCGGGTGCTGTTCCGCGACCTCTCCACCGCGATTGCCACCGAGCCCGATGCGCAGGGCGAGACGGAGGAGAGCGAACGTCCGCTCACCTTCTCCGGCCGCTCGTTCCTGGGGTTCAAGCAGTTCGCCGCCGAACGCTGGCCGGCGAGCCCGCTGTACCGCATCGAGTTCGCCAGTGCAGAGGCCGCCGCCGGCGTGGCGCTGCCGCTGACCTTCACGCTGCGCCGCAAGCTGACGCGCGACCCCGATGGCGATGCGATGGAGTTCGAGATCGACGAGACCTCGGTGCGCGATGCGCGCGACAACCCGCAGCGCCCGGGCACGCTGATCCGCAGCCTGCAAACCCTGCCGGGCGACGAAGGCAGCCACTGGCTGGATGCCGGGCAGCTTGCCACGCTGGATGCCATCCTGGCCGCCATGGCCGACGACCAGGGGAACTAGACGATGTCCGAAGCCGCCACCCAGGCCCTTGTCCGCGTCTGCCAGGATACCGAGCGTGCCGCCCAGGGCGCGCTTGCCTGGTTCCGCGATTTCCCCGATCGCGTCGCCGCCCAGCGCCCGGTGCTGGAGAAGGAGTTCCGCCTTGCCGCCGTGGAGGCACGCAAGCTCAAGACCGCCGCCGAACGCCCGGTGGCGGTTGGCGTCTATGGCCTGTCGCAGGCCGGCAAGAGCTACCTGATCTCCACCCTCGCCCGCCCCTCCGGCAAGGAGCTGACCGCGGATTTGGACAAGCCGCGCGGCTTCCTGGCCGACATCAACCCGGAAAGCGACAAGGAGGCCACCGGCCTCGTCACCCGCTTCACCATGCGCAAGGAGAAGGGGCCAGAAGGCTTCCCGGTGCGGCTGCGGCTGCTCTCCGAAATCGACCTGGTGAAGATCCTGGCCAATTCCTGGTTCTGCGACGCGCTGGATTCGGAAAAGGCCAGCGCCGGCCTGCCGGAAGCCATCGCCGAGGTGCTGGGGGCCGCGGAGCGCGACGCCGCCGGACAGGCGGAGAACAACGAGGTTCGCCAGGAGGATATCTGGGACCTCAGCAAATACTGCGACAACGAGTTCCGCGGCTTCGCCTCTGCCCAGACCATCCGCTCCGGCCCGTTCTGGGATCGCATGGCCGCGGTGCTGCCGCGCCTGCCGCTGGATCGGCGGGTGGACGTGTACGCCATCCTGTGGAACCGCTACGCGCCGTTCACCGATGTGCTCGCCCGCCTCACCTCCCGCCTGCGCGCGCTGCGTTTTGACCGCGAGGCCTGGGCGCCGATCGTCTCGCTGGTGCCCAAGACCGAGAGCGTGCTGAAGGTGGATACGCTCGATCACCTGGCCGATACCGGCCAGACGCAGATCGAGATCGCCGCGCAGAACGGCGCGCGCTGCACGCTGACCCGGCCGGAGCTCACCGCGCTGATCGCCGAGTTGCAGATCACTATGGTGGAGCTGCCCTGGCCGATCTTCCAGGCCACCGACCTGCTGGACTTTCCCGGCGCGCGCGAACGCACCGGCAAGGACCATGCGCTGGAAGTGCAAACCCGCGCCAACGCACTGGGCGAGTTCTTCCTGCGCGGCAAGGTGGCCTACCTGTTCGAGCGCTATGCCGCCGAGCGCGAGCTGAACGCGCTGCTGCTGTGCATCAAGGAAAGCAACAACGCCTTCGATGCCACCATCCGTCAGTCCATCCGCAACTGGATCAACCGCACCCACGGCGCCACGCCGGAAGGCCGCTCGCGGGTGGAAACGGCGCTGTTCGTGATGCTCACGCGCATGGACATGCACTTCAACCGCACACCCGGCCGCGACGATTCCATGGCGTCGGACGATCTGTGGGAAGCGCGCGTGAAGGCCAGCCTGCTGCAACCGTTGCAGGAGGCGAATGGGTGGCTCGATGCCTGGCATCCCGGCCAGCCCTTCAGCAACACGCTGCTGGCGCGCAATCCCGGCAAGTCCCAGTCGCTGTCGCGCCTGACCGACGATGGCGTGGAGGGCGAGTTCCTGCCCGGCGTGCCCGAAAAGATCGAGCGCTGGGGCCGCGAGTTCTCCGCCAATGCCGGCATCCGGCGCTATGTGAAGAACCCGGAGAAGGCCTGGCAGGAGGTGTTCCGCCTGAACGATGCGGGCATGAGCTACCTGGTGGAAAGCCTCGCCCCGGTGTGCCGGCCGGAGCTGAAGCTGAACCAGCTCAACAACCAGATCGCCATCCTGCGCGGCGACATGAAGCGCCGCCTGTCGGAATGGCATGTGGGCGACGACCTGGATGCCGAATATCAGAAGCGGCTGGAAGGCCTGCGCCCGGCACTCGATCTGCTGGAGGCCAACGGCAATGCCGGCCGCTTCGGCCTGCTGCTGACGCAGTTCCACCTCACCCCCGCCGAGGCGCGCGAGGTGCTGCTGCGCGCCCTGCCCACCACGGAGGCCACGCGCGCCGCGCCGCCCGCGGCCACCGGCGCCGTCTCCTCCATGCGCGACCGGCTGCGCGCCCGTGCCCAGCCCGCGGCCGCCGCCCCGGTGGAGCACAGCGCCGGCAGCGACCCCACGCATGACCGTGCCTCCGCCCTGCTCAGCGCCTGGATCGCCAAGCTGCGCCGTTTCTCCACCGAAAGCAGCCTGCACGGCTTCTTCGGCTTCGATGGCCCGGCGGCCGATGCGCTGGTGGCGGAAATGACCGCCACGGCCAGCCGTTGCCGGCTGCAGCACCGGCTGGTGGAAGGGCTCAACCGCATCAAGGGCGGGCTGCGCTTCGACCAGGCCGCCGACCGCCGCGCCGTGCTCGTCTCCCAGCTGGTGAACGAGCACGTGAACTTCCTGGGCATGAGCCTGGATGGCGTGCTGTCGGCGGATCGCCCGCAAGTGGAAGGCGGCCCGCCGGCCTTCGATCCCACGCCGCCGCCCGAGCCGGGCTTCGAGATCGGCGAGGAGGCGGAACCGTTCGGCCCGCTGTTTGTCCTCTCCTGGGTCGATGTGCTGGCCGATGCGGTGAAGCGCAACGTGTTCGACCAGGGCGGCGCCGGCATGGTGGACCAGAAGCAGAACGAGGCACTCGGCACCGTTCTGGCGCTGCTGTAGGGGCCCGGCCGAATGGAAACGCAGTTCCGCATCGCCCAGATCACCGACGACGCCAGCGGCATCCTCACCGGCGCCTTCGTGTTCAGCCCGCCGCCGCATCTGCCCGATGTGCCGCGCGTGCTGGTGGAACGCTTCGGCGGCGAGAACACCAAGCTCGGCCCGCATGGCTGGGCGGTGGACAGCAAGGGCCTGCGCCCGCGCGTGATCGAGAAGCGCGGGCCGGAGCTGTGGCTGTGCTTCGGCGCCGAGGTATCGTTCCACGTGCTGCCGAACACGCCGGTGCGGGTCTCCATTCCCGGCGCGGAACTGGAAGGCACCGAGATCTGGCCGCCGATCCCGCGCGGCAAGGCACCGCCGGCCGATATCCCGGTGGATGACGCGCCGTGGCCCGAACCGGCCAAGGCCGCGCCGCCACCGCCGCCTCCGCCTCCGCCTCCGCCACCACCTCCTCCGCCGCCGACAAAGCCCCCCGTGGTGGAGGAGCCGCCCGCCGTGGTGGCCCCACCACCGCCACCGCCCCCTGCCACGCCACTGCTGCCGCCCGAGGAAAAGAAGCGCGGCTCGCCGGTACCGCTGATCGCCGGCGTGGTGCTGCTGCTGCTGGCCGGTGGCGGCGCCGCCTGGTGGTTCACGCGCCCGCAGCCGGAACCCCCGCCGCAGCAACAGGCCGCCGCCCCCACCCCGCCGCCGCCGCCGGCCGCCCCCGCCTCGCCCGATTGCGCGACCGCGGATGACGTGATGAGCGGCAAGTGCACGCCGGAAAAGCTGGTCGCCCTGCCTCCCGAAGAGCAAACACGGCTGGCCGAGGCGCTGCTGCGCCTGGATGACCGCCGCGCCGGAGACCGTGCGGTGAGCCTGCTCAGCGCCGCCTCCAGCCGCGCCAACCACGCGCCGGCCAATTTCGCCCTGGGCAAGCTCTACGATCCCGCCACATTCAAGGCCGGCGGGCCGCTCAGCGCCCCCAACCCCGCCCGCGCGCTGGACCTGTTCGGCAAGGCGGCGGAAGGTGGCAGCGCCGAGGCGAAGACAGCGCGCGAGGCGCTGGTGGCGAAGCTGAAGCAGGAAGCCGCCGGCGCCGATACCACCGCCGCGGACCGCGCCAAGGCCGCCCTGCGCGCGGCCGGCATCGAATGACGCACGGCACCGAATGACTGATCCAGGAGGGCCCGCCATGACGATCCGCCGCCGCAAGCTCATGGCCACCGCCGCCGCCACGCTGCTGGCTCCCACGCTGCTGCCACGCCGGGCGGTCGCCCAGCAGGCCACGCCCCCGGCAGCGGCTTCCCCGGGTGGGCGCGAGGCGATGCTGATGCCGGGCAAGCGCACCCTGCGCCAGCGCGTGCTCACCCGCCCCGGTGCCGCCTATCGTGCCCAGCCTGGCGCCCCCGCCCCGGCCCAGGCCGCCAGCCCGCTCACGCCGTTGTTCGTTTTTGCCCGCCAGGCCGGGCCCGACGGCAAGCCCTGGCTGGAAGTCGGCCCCGGCAGCCGCGGCGCCACGCTCGGCTGGCTGCCAGAGGAACAGACCATCCCCTGGCTGCACACCATGACCGCGGCCTTCCACAACCCCGCCGGGCGCGAACGCACGCTGTTCTTCAAGGACCGCGACACCCTGCTGGCCATGCTCGGCGGCGCCACCCCGCCGCAGGAAGCCCGCCAACTCGCCGCCATGGCCCAGCGCACCCCGCGGCCAGACAACTTCCCCGTGGTGGCGATGGAACCGGCGCAGCACATCGACATCCGCCGCCATTTCTACCTGCTGCCGATCCTGCAGGCCGAGACCGTCTCGTTCCAGGATGGGCGCGAGTACCGCATGATGGAGGTCGCCTCCATCCCGCTGGCTGACGAGGGGCCCGCGCCGGGCCAGGCGCCCTTCACCGTCGGCATCGCCTTCGTGGTGGATACCACCCTGTCGATGGACCCCTACATCAACAAGGTCCGTGGCGCGCTGACGGATTTCGTGAAGGCCACCGCCGCCGAGCCGGGCGCGCCCACGCGCTATGCGCTGGTGGGCTTCCGCAACTCGCTCACGGTGCAGCCGCGGCTGGAATACCTCACCCGCACCTTCGCCAAATTCGCCGACAGCGCCGATGCCAACGGTTTCATCCGCAAGATCCAGGACATCAAGGCCACCAACGTGGACAGCCTGTCCTTCAACGAAGACAGCTTCGCCGCCGTGGCCGATGCGATCGAGAACCTCGATTGGGGCGACATCCAGGGCCGCGTGATCATCCTGGTGACGGATGCCGGCAGCCGCCTGCCCACCGATCCCGCCTCCGCCACCCGCATGGGGCCGGAGGAGATCGGCAACAAGGCCCGCGCCGCCGGCGTGGCTGTGATGGCCCTGCACCTGAAAACCCCGCAGGGCGCCAACAACCACGCCATGGCGGAGCGGCAATACACCACCCTCACCTCCGTGCCGCTGCCCTCGCTTGGCCCGCAATACTTCCCGGTGCCGAACGGCGACCCGGAGGCGCTGGACCGCGTGGTGCGCGACATGCTGGGCAAGCTGCGCGCCGTCCGCACGGACCAGGCCGCCGCCCAGGCGCAGCGCACCCCGCCCAACCCGGATGACCGCGCCGCCATGGTCGGCCACGCCCTGCGCCTGGCCTGGCTCGGCCGCCAGCAGGGCGCCGCCGCACCCGACCTCGTGCACGCCTGGGCGCCCGATGGCTACAAGGGCACCAACCCGCCGGAATGCCTGGAAGTGCGCGTGCTGCTCACCCGCAACCAGCTCAACGACCTCGCCCAGTCCCTGCGCTTCATCATCGACCAGGGCCGCGCCAACCTGCTCGACAGCAACGCCATGTTCGACCGGCTGCAAAGCGTGGCCGCCCACCTCGCCCGTGACCCCGATGCGCTGCGCCAGCGCGGGCTGGAAAACCTCGGCGGCATCCTCGGCGAATACCTCGAAGGCCTGCCCTACGTGTCGGACATCGCCACGCTGGATCGCGCCACCTGGCGCAACATGGGCGGCGGGGCGCAGACGGAACTGCTGGACAATCTGGAGGCGCGGCTGCGGCTCTACCAGGATTTCAACCGCACGCCGGAGCTGTGGAAAAGCTTCGATGGCGGGCGGGATGCGGGTGAGGCGGTGTATCCCGTGCCGTTGTCGGCGTTGCCATAGGAAGCAAGCGTGTTCTTTTTTGAAAAAAAGAACCAAAAAACTTTTCCGTCTTTGCCGCTCGCCCTAGCGCGGGCGCAATTCGGAAAAGTCTTTTTGCTTCTTTTTCTTCAGAAAAAGAAGAGTCTTGCTTGATGGCTCACCTCCTGGAAGTCTCCCGCCTCCACGTCACCCGCCGCGCCGGCGCCTATGCCTTCCGGCTGGAGGTGCCCGGCTTCGCCCTGCCGCCCGGCGCCTGCGTGGCCCTGCTCGGCAAGTCCGGCTCCGGCAAGAGCACGCTGCTGGATCTCCTCGCCCTGGCCCTGCCGCCCGATGGCGCGGAGCGTTTCGCCTTCCACCCGCGGGGCGAGGCGATCGACCTGCTCGCCACCTGGCGCGGCGGGGCGGCGGTGCAGGACAGAACCCGCGCGCGCCATATCGGCTACGTGCTGCAAACCGGTGGGCTGCTGCCGTTCCTGTCCGTGCGCCGCAACATCGCCCTGCCCGCCGAGATCGCCGGCCGGCCCGATCCCGCGAGGGTGGAAGCGTTGGCCCGCCGCCTGGGTGTGGCCCATCATCTCGATCGCATGCCGCATGCGCTTTCGGTGGGCGAACGCCAGCGCGTCGCCATTGCCCGCGCCTTGGTGCACCAGCCGCCCTTGGTGCTGGCGGACGAGCCCACCAGCGCGCTGGATCCCGCCCTGGCGCAGGAGGTGATGGAACTGCTGCTGGCCGAAACCCAGGCCGAGGGTGCGGCGCTGATCATCGCCACCCACGACCATGATGCGGTCGAACGCCTTGGCCTGCCGGTGATCGCCTTCGACATCACCCGCGGCGAGGGAGGGGCCGTCGCCGTCGCGCGCCCGACTTGGTCGTGATCCTCGCCGCCCGCCTCGCCCTGGCCGACATGCGCCACGATGCCGGGCTGTTCGCCGGCGTGGCGCTGACCGTCACCGCCGTGCTGGCACCCCTGCTGCTGCTGCTCGGGCTGAAAACCGGCGTGATCGAGCATCTCGTCGGCGGCCTGCGTGCGGACCCGCAGGTGCGCGAGATCGTGCTGCGCGGCCACATGCCGCTGCCGCCGGAGTGGTTCGAGAAGATGCGCGCCCGCCCGGACGTGGCGTTTGTCGCCCCGCGCATGCGCCAGCTGGCCCAGCCCGTGGATATCGGCCCCGCCGCCAACCCGATCCGCGGCACCAACGCCGATTTCGTCGTCTCCGCCCCTGGGGACCCGCTGCTGGGTGCGGCCGCGCGCGAGCTGGGCACTGGCAGCATCGTCATCAGCCAGCGCCTGGCCCAGATCAGCGGCTTCAAGCCGGGCGACGAGGTGGCCGTCTGGGCCATCCGCCGTGCCAGCACCGGCAACCAGCGCATCGATGCCCGCGCCCGCATCGCCGCCATCGCGCCCGCCGCCGCCACGCAGAACGCCGTGGTCTACGGCCCGCTCGCCATGGCTGCCTCGCTGGAGGCGTTCCAGGAACGCGATGCTGCGCAAACCGCCCCGGCACCGGCCTACATCTTCCCCAGCTTCCGGCTCTATGCGCGGGACATCACCGATGTCGCCACGCTGGAACGCGACCTGCTGGCGCAGGGCATGGAAATCCGCACCGAGGTCGGCCGCATCGGCTGGACGCTCAGCATCGACCAGAACCTCACCACCCTGTTCGCCGTGCTCACCGCCTGTGGTGCTGCCGGCGTGGCGGTTACGCTCGCGGTCTCGCTCTGGGGCAATGTGGCGCGCAAGCGGCGCTCGCTGTCGCTGCTGCGGCTGCTTGGCCTGCCGGCGCGCGCGCTGGTGGTGTTCCCGCTGGTGCAGGGCGGGCTGATCGCGCTGATCGGCAGCCTCCTTGCCGCTGGCACCGCGCTGGCCGTCGGCGCCATGATCAACGCCGCCTATGGGACCGCCTATCTGGAGGGCAGCCAATTATGCGTCATCGCGCCCAGCCACATCCTGATCGCCTGCCTCGGCGCCCCGGTCCTGGCCCTGTTAGCCAGCCTGGTGGCGGTGCGCCCGGTGCTGCGGATCGCTCCTTCGGAAGGCATGCGCGAACAATGAAGGCCCTGCTCGCTACCCTGCTGCTGCTCTCCGGCGCCGCCCACGCCCAGGCGCCCGCCGCGCCGGAATGGAACCCCAAGCCGGCCGATGGCGACCTCGTCCTGCCGCTGCCGTGCGACACCGGGATCGTCTTCCGCAAGATCGCCACCCCGATCGGCGAGTCTCCGCTGGCTGACCGCCGCGTGGTGCTGGGCGACGAGGATGCTGGCGCCGCCTATTCCGAATTCGTGCGCGAATCCCACGTCGCCGGCGGCTTCGGCCAGGGCGCGCAGGCGCATTACTGGCTGGGCAAATACGAGGTCACGCGCGGCCAATACGTCGCGGTCACCCAGGGCTGCGACGCCTACACCGCCCTGCCCGCCAACCAGCGCCGCCTGCCCCAGGCCGCCCTCAGCCAGACCGACGCGATGCGCTTCGCCGAACTCGCCACCGCCCAGGTGATGAAGCTGAAGAAAGCCGCCCTGCCCGGCGATGATGACGCCCGCGCCTATCTGCGCTTGCCCACCGAGGCCGAATGGGAATACGCCGTGCGCGGCGGCTCGGTCGTGACGGATGCGGAATTCCGCCAGCGCCTGCCGCCGTTCGAAGGCGCCATCAACAGCGTGGCCCAGCTGCGCCGCACCGGCCAGCGCCCGGTGCCCGTTGCCGTTGGCCTGCTGGCGCCAGACAAGCTCGGCCTGCACGACATGCTGGGCAACGTGGCCGAGATGGTGGCCGAGCCCTACCGCCTCACCCGCGGCGGGCGCAGCGGCGGGCGCGCCGGCGGCATTGTGGCGCGCGGTGGCGATATCGCCTCCACGCCGGACCAGATCCGCTCCAGCCAGCGCACGGAATACCCGCCCTTCACGCCGG
This sequence comes from Rhodospirillales bacterium, assembly GCA_947460455.1. Lineage (GTDB taxonomy): Bacteria > Pseudomonadota > Alphaproteobacteria > Acetobacterales > Acetobacteraceae > CAMDGX01. The sequence continues at coordinate 9,444 of CANHKG010000169.1, forward strand.
AGGGCGAGCCGCTTGCCCTGCCCACGCTCGGCTTCCGCGTCGCCCTGGGCGTGACGATCATCGCCAATGTCGGCACCTCCGGCGCATTGCGCGCGGCGTGGGAGCAGGAGCTGGCCCAGCAGGAACAGCAGGCCGGCACCGACCCGCGCGCACTCGCCGATGCGCTGGAAAAGCAGATCGTCGACCCCGCCCAGAAAAAGGCCGTCGCCACCCTGCGCACCACGGTGGAGGATGAACGCAGCCGCCGCGTGCAGGCCGATGAGCGCGCCGCCCGCAGCGCCATCGGCGCCGGCGCCGTGCTGATCCGCGCCTTCCGCAACGAGAACCGCCAGTACGAGGAATACGGCAAGCTCATCGCCACCATCGAGAAGATCATCGAAGACGCCAGGAAGGCCAACGACACCAAGCTGCGCGAGGAAAGCGAGCGCCGCCTGGCCCAATCCAAAGAAACCCAGGCGCTGTTCACCCGCATCCGCGAAACCACCTGGGCCTCGCTCACCTCCCTGCTGCTGCAGCAGGCCGATCTGCCCCCTGCCCTGCTGGAATCGCAGCTTCGCGTCTGGCGCGCAGACAACACCCAGGCGGAGTTCGAGCTATTGCGCAGCTTCGCCGGCCTGTTCGTGGCGGAGGTGAACCACACCCGCACCGGCCGCACCGTGAACACCGAGCCCGCGCGCCGCCGCCTCACCGCCGCGCTGCAGTAGCGCATGCCCGAGTACACGCTTCCGTGATCGCCATCACTGCATGGAGGGGTGATTACGCACGCTTCGCTGTGTGTTAGCGTCACGATGTTTGATGGCTTTTCTCTGAGGGAACGTACCCAAATGGTATCAATCGGTCGCTGGACTCCGGTAACGGTGGTGATGGTGGGGGCGCTGGCGTTGTCTGGCTGCGCTGACCAGAAGTCGAACATGACGGCGCAGGGCGCCGGGGTCGGCGCCGTCGGCGGGGCGCTGATCGGCGGCCTGCTTGGTGGGCGCCAGGGCGCGCTGCTGGGTGCGGCGATCGGCGGCGTGGCCGGCGCCGGCACCGGCTATGCCCTGGGCTCGCAGCAGGAGCAGTTCGCCTCCGCCGAGCAGGAACTGCAGGTCCGCACGGAGCGCGCCCGCACCGTTGCCTCCACCCAGCGCACGGAAGCCGATACCGCCCGCACCGCCGCGGCGCGCTACGAATCCAGCCTGGCCCCGCTGCGCCAGCAGGTGGCCGCCGGCCGCCAGCTCAACAACCAGCAGCGCGCCACCCTCAGCCAGGCGCAGGCCGAGCGCGACCAGATCAAGGCGAAGCTCGAAGCCGGCCAGAAGGCCAGCGACGAGATCCGCGAGCAGGCCACCGGCCTGAAGGGCAAGGGCCAGAACACCGCCGCCCTGGAAGCCGAAGGTCGTGATCTCGCCGCCAGCAACGCTCGGCTGCAAGGCGCGTTGGATCGCATGAACACCGCGCTCGGAAGGATCGAGGCATGACCAAAGCGCTGCGCTTCGCCTGGCTCGTCCTCCCGGCCACACTCCTGGCCGGCTGCGGACCGCAGTCCTCCTGCGACCCGGCCCGCGACCGCAGCATCTTTCAGGTGGGCGGCTGCGTCGTCGGCGGCGGCTACCAGCAACGCGTGGACCGTCTCTCCTCTGAGGCGGACCGCGCCGAAGCCGACCGCGCCGCGGCCGAGGCAGATCGCCGTGCCGCCGAATCCCGGCGCGACACGGCGGCCAGCCGCGCAGCCGCGCTGCGCGCCGACCTCGCCACCCAGCAAACCCGCTCCATCGCCCTGGAGCGGGATATCCAGGCAGCCCGCGCCCGCGGCCGCATGGATCAGCAACGCCTGAACCAGATGGAGCAGGACCTCACCAGCCTGCGCGCCGAGCAGGAACGCCTGCGCGGCGCACCCCCCAGCCCGCAGCAGCAGCAGCTGCTGCAGGATCTGCGGCGCCGGCAGGATGCGCTGGAATCGCAATGGGACCAGCTGCGGCGGGCGACGCCTGGCGCCTGAAGCAAGACTCTTCTTTTTCTGAAGAAAAAGAAGCAAAAAGACGGCGGTTTCCAACTCCGGGTGCAACGCCTTTGATGTTTGCGTTTGCTCGGAGGATGGGATGGCTGGCTATCACGAGTTGAACCTTGCCGAGCGTCTGTCGCTTCAGCGTTGGCA
>CANHKG010000170.1 GCA_947460455.1 Rhodospirillales bacterium
CCACCCCCGGCGTGATCGACTGGAAGCATGATGGCTGGTGGCACGTGAAGCTCACCATGGTCCTGCTCATGACTGGCTTCCACGGCGCCATGTCCAAGTGGCGGCGCGAGTTCCTGGAAGACCGCAACCTCCGCAGCCATGAATTCTACCGCATCGCCAATGAGGTCCCGACTGTCCTCATGGTCATCATCGTCATCATGGTCATCGTGAAGCCCTTCTGATGTCCGAGACCCGCACCGAACTCGCCCACGGCTATTTCACCTCCGACGACAAGGCGCGGATGGATATCGACACCATCCACCGCTGGCTCAGCGAGGAGTCAGCCTGGGCCCGCGGCCGCTCGCGCGAGACGGTGGAACGCAGCATCCGCCTCGCCCACGCCATCGGGCTCTATGCGCCGGATGGCGCCCAAGCCGGCTTCGCCCGCGCCGTGACGGACTACACGCTGAACGCCCGCCTCACCGACGTGTTCATCCTGCCCGCCCATCGCGGCCGGGGCCTGGCCACCGGCCTGGTGCGCGCCGTGCTCGAACACCCAGCGGTTGCCACCGTCCGCGCCTGGACCCTGAACACCGACGACGCGCACGGCCTCTACGCCAAGTTCGGCTTCACCGCCCCGCGCCAGCCGGAGGGCGACATGGAGTGGCGCCGTCCGGTTCCACCCGGCGCTGCCTGACCCCTGGCTTGACGCCACCGGAATCCGCGCCTACCAAGAACGCGGTGCAGCCACCCGGCGCGCCGCCTTCCTGCCTCTTCCCTCCCCGCATCGCAGTTCCGACCGCCCGGTGGCCCCTCGCGCGCCCCCCGGATTGACGGCGGAACCGCCCCCCCGACGATTGCTCCCCCCGCCGAACCCCTCTTCTGTCGCCCCTGGCGGCACCGCACGAGGCCTCCACATGCATCTTGCCGAACTCAAGGCAAAGACCCCCGCCGACCTGCTCAGCTTCGCGGAGTCGCTGGCCATCGAGAACGCATCCTCCCTGCGCAAGCAGGACATGATGTTCGCGATCCTCAAAAGCCTCGCCGAGAACGACCAGGCCATCCACGGCGAAGGCACGCTGGAAATCCTGCCGGACGGCTTCGGCTACCTGCGCTCCGCCGAGAGCAACTATCTGCCCGGCCCTGATGACATCTACGTGAGCCCCACCCAGGTGCGCCGCTTCGGCCTGCGCACCGGAGACACGGTGGAAGGCCAGATCCGCGCGCCGAAGGATGGCGAGCGCTACTTCGCGCTGCTCAAGGTCAACACCATCAACTTCGAGCCGCCCGAGGCGGTGAAGCACCGCATCAACTTCGACAACCTGACCCCCCTCTATCCCGAGCGGAAGCTCAAGATGGAGATGGAGCAGACCGAGCCGACGGCGAAGGGCGCCACCAAGGACTACATGCCGCGGGTGATCGACCTCGTCGCCCCCATCGGCAAGGGCCAGCGCGCGCTGATCGTCGCGCCCCCGCGCACCGGCAAGACCATGATGCTGCAGAGCATCGCCAAGTCGATCTCCACCAACCACCCCGAAGTCTTCCTCATGGTCCTGCTCATCGACGAGCGGCCGGAGGAAGTGACGGACATGTCGCGCACCGTGCGCGGCGAAGTGGTCGCCTCCACCTTCGATGAGCCGGCCACCCGCCACGTGCAGGTCACGGAAATGGTGCTGGAAAAGGCCAAGCGCCTGGTGGAGCACAAGCGCGACGTGGTGATCCTGCTGGATTCCATCACCCGCCTCGCCCGCGCCTACAACACCGTGGTACCCTCGTCCGGCAAGGTGCTCACCGGCGGCGTGGACGCCAACGCCCTGCAGCGCCCCAAGCGCTTCTTCGGCGCCGCCCGCAACATCGAGGAAGGCGGCAGCCTCACCATCATCGCCACCGCCCTGATCGATACCGGCAGCCGCATGGACGAGGTGATCTTCGAGGAGTTCAAGGGCACCGGCAATTCCGAGGTCATCCTCGACCGCAAGCTGTCGGACAAGCGCACCTTCCCCGCCATCGACATCACCAAGTCCGGCACCCGCAAGGAAGAGCTGCTGGTGGATCGCGGCACCCTCAGCAAGATGTGGGTTCTGCGCCGCATCCTGAACCCGATGGGCACGATGGACGCGATGGACTTCCTGCTGGACAAGCTGAAATACAGCAAGTCCAACCAGGACTTCTTCGACGCGATGAACACCTAGGGAAGGCGAGGGGCTCTGCCCCTCGGCCCCGCTGGGGCCTTAGGCCCCAGACCCCGTTCGTTTATTGCCCAATGGGGCAGGGGGTGCCTTCGGATCACTGATCTGAAGGCACCCTCTGCCCCATTGGGCAAAAGTGACGTGGGTCCAGGGGCCTCAGGTCCCTGGCGGGTCCAGGGCAGAGCCCTGGCCTTGCTTCACCCCACCCGGTCCACGCTCATCGACTTCACCAGTGCCAACACCGGCTTTCCCGGCAGGAGGCCCAGCCGTGCCACCGCATCCGGGGTGATCCGCGCCAGCAGCCGCACCTCGCCGCTGCCCAGCTCCACCATCGCGGTATGCCGGGCCTGGTCCTCGCTCACCGCCACCACCAGCACCGGCAGCACGTTGTGCAGGCTGATCCCCTGCGGCGCCTCGGTGGCGAGAATGACCTCCCGCGCCGGAATCCGAACCCGCAGCCGCGTGCCGAGCGAACCCGCGACCAGCGGCACCCACAGCGCCAACGGCCCGGCCCGCAACAGCGAGAGCTGCCGCGCCGGGTGATGCTCCGCCACGCGGGCTTCCAGCACCGCCCCGGCGTCGTCGCGCGCGGCCAGCGGCACGTCGCCGCGCGAAGTCACTTCCGCCAGTGGCCCGGCCGCCCGCACCTGGCCGCCCTCCAGCAGCACCAGCGTGTCGGCAATCGCGTAGACCTCGTCCAGCGCGTGGGTCACGTAGACGATCGGCAGCGCCAGGGCCTGCTTCAGCCGTGCCAGGTAGGGCAGGATCTCCGCCTTTCGCGCTGCGTCCAGGCTCGCCAGCGGCTCATCCATCAGCAACAGCCGCGGCTGTGCCAGCAGCGCCCGCCCGATCGCCACACGCTGCCGCTCCCCGCCCGAAAGCGTATGCGGCCGCCGTTCCAGCAGTGCTGCGATCCCCAGCAGCTCCACCACGTCGTCGAACCCGATCTCCCCCGCCGGCGCCCGCGTGAACCCGTACATCAGGTTCTTTCGCACGCTCATATGCGGAAACAGCCGCGCCTCCTGGAACACCAGGCCGAGCCGCCGCCGCTCCACCGGCACATGGATGCGCCGAAACGTGTCGGTCAGCACCTCACCATCCACCACCACCCGCGCCGCCTGCGCGGTGAACAGCCCGGCGATCACCCCCACCACGCTGGACTTCCCGGCGCCAGACGGCCCGAACAGCGCCGTCGCCCCATCCGGCGCCACGAAATCGATCGCCAGCGCCGGCCCGCCGGGAAACTGATGCCGCAGCGAAAACTCAATCACGGCCGCTGCCCCACCGCCGCCCGCGCCCGCCGCCCGGCCCACTCCGCCGCGCCCAGCCCCACCAGCGCCAGCCCGATCGAGACCAGGGCAAGTTTCGCCGCCGTCTCCTCGCCATTGGGGGACTGCAGCGCGCTATAGATCGCCAGCGGCAGCGTCTGCGTCTCCCCGGGAATGTTGGCGGCGAAGGTGATCACCGCCCCGAACTCGCCCAGGGAAGCGACGTAGCCGACGATCGCGCCGGAAAGCACCCCCGGCAGCGCCAGCGGCAGCGTGATGGTCATGAACCGGTCCAGCCGCCCCGCCCCCAGCGTGCGCGCCGCCTGCTCCAGCCCGGGGTCGATTGCCTCGATCGAAAGCCGTACCGCGCGCACCATCAGCGGCAAGGACATCGCGGCACAGGCCAGCGCCGCCCCTTCGGTGGTGAAAACCAGCCGCACTCCGAACCAGTCATGCAGCCAGGCGCCCACCGGCCCGCGCACCCCCAGCAGCAGCAGCAGCAGCCAGCCCACCACCACGGGCGGCAGCACCATTGGCAGGTGAACCAGCGCGTCCAGCACCGCCTTGCCGGGAAACCGCCCGCGCGCCAGCAGCCAGGCCAGCCCCACGGCCACCGGCAGCCCGAACGCAACGCTGCGCGCCGCCACCCCAAGGGTCAGCAGCACGGCGGTCCATTCATCCGGTGTCAGCATGCCCAGCGTTGTATCCCACCAGCCAGAGCGGGGTCACCCCCGGCGCCTCCTACCGGCGGCCGGCATGTCCGCTGACATCCTGCGCCGCATCCCGCGGCAGCAACAGCGAAACCGGCAGCGAGCACAGCGCGAACGCCGCCACCACCAGGAACGCCGTGCCGAAATCCCGCAGCTGCGGCTCATGCGCGCCCGAAAGCGCCATGGTTATGGTCAACGAAGCCGCCCCTACCGTTACCCCCAGCGTCGCGGAAACCTGCTGCACGGTGGCATAGAACCCGGTCGCGAACCCCATCTTCGGCCGCGGGATCTCGGCATAGGCCAGCGCGTTGTAGGCGGTGAACTGCAACGACCGGAAGAACCCACCCGCCAGCAAAATCAGGTAGATAAGCGCCACCGGCCAGGTCGGCTGGAAGAACGCCACCATCCCCAGCAGCACGGAGGAGATCACGCAGTTTGCCAGCAGCGTGTCGCGGAACCCCATCACCCGCAGCGCCCCGGTGGCCGCCGGCTTCATCGCCAGCGCGCCCAGCGAACTGGCGAAGGTGATCAGCCCGCTCTCTGCCGCGGATTTCCCAAAGGTCAGCTGCAGCATCATCGGCAGCAGGAACGGAATGGCCCCGATCCCGATGCGGAACAGCGTGCCGCCCGCCACCGCCACCAGGAAGGTGCGGTATTTCAGCAGCCCGAAATCAATCAGCGGCGCCGCATACCGGCGCGCATGCCAGCCATAGACCAGGCCGGAGGACACCCCCAGCACCACTGCCGCCCAACTGACCCAGGGGGCGAAAATGCCTCGCCCCATTGTCTCCAGCCCGAACATCAGGCTCGCCAGCGCAGTGCCGGACAGCAGGAAGCCCCGCCAGTCGAACGGCGTATTGCTGGGCTCGCGGATGTCGTCCACGTACAGCGTCACCAGCACCACGCCCAGGATGCCCATGGGGATGTTGATCTGGAAGATCGCCCGCCAGGAGAAATACTCCACGATGAACCCGCCCAGCGGCGGCCCCATCACCGGGCCCAGCAGCGCCGGCGTTGAAAGCCAGGCCATTGCCGCCACCAGCTCGTGCTTCGGCACCGTGCGCAGCAGAACCAGCCGCCCCACCGGCACCATCATCGCCCCGCCGATGCCCTGGAACACCCGTGCCGCCACCAGCTCGCCCAGCGAGTTGGAGAAGCCACACAGCACCGAGCCGATCGTGAACACGATGATCGCCAGCCGGAAAACCTGCTTGGCCCCGTACCGGTCCGCGATCCAGCCAGATGCCGGGATGAAAACGGCGAGGGACAGCAGATAGGCCGTCAACGCCACGTTCATGTGCACGGGATCAGACCCGAAGGCCCGCGCGATGGTGGGCAGCGCGGTGGCGATCACCGTGCTGTCCAGGTTCTGCATGAACAGGGCGCAGGCCACGATCAGCGCCGTCAGCCGCGAACGCTGGCTTGTCCTGCGCTGTGTTCCCGGTGTTGGGGTCTCGGATCCTGCGGGCCCCTTGGCCCCGTCTGCGGCACGATCGTTCATCGCCGCAGCTTCCGCCTGCCCTGGTATCGTGGGAACCCCGCCTACGCCGGGGTCTGGGTCGCGTCAGGCGCCTCCCGGCTGGCCTTACCTGGGCATCGGGCCACGCGGCCGCTTGCGGGCCACCTCGGCACGGATCGCCTCGGCCAGCTCCGGATTGGCGCGGCGGATCTGCTGCACGCGCAGTGCCGGCCCGATCCCCTCCAGCGGGGCCATCTCCCAACGTTCCAGGAACAGCAGGTCGTCGCGCGCGCTGCGGTCGCGGATTGCCGGCATGGCGCCCTGCAACGCGGTGGTGACCGGCATGGAAACGTCGATGGCGAACATCGTCTCGCCCTGCATCGCGTCGTTCGGCATCTCAGGCCCTACTCCCTTCCGGGGCAAACCCCCGGTCCGGCAGGGAGACGCGGCACAAGCCACGCCGTTCCCTCAACCCCAAGGTCGAACCGCAGGAGTACAGGCGCCAATGAAGGATTGGTGAACAAGTCACGAAAACGCCGCGCTCCGGTCACGATCGCGATAGCGACCATGCGGCAGCGCGGCGTCAGTCAGCGAGCCGGATCTCAGTAGCGGTAGAGGTCGTGCTTGAACGGCCCGGCCACGGTCACGCCGATGTATTCGGCCTGCGCCGGCGTCATCTTGGTCAGCTTGGCGCCAACCTTGGCCAGGTGAAGGGCGGCCACCTTTTCGTCCAGTGCCTTCGGCAGGGTGTAGACCTGCTTCTCGTACTTCCCGGCCGCCGCGGTGTAGAGCTCGATCTGCCCCAGCACCTGGTTGGTGAAGCTGGCGGACATCACGAAGCTCGGGTGCCCCGTGGCGTTGCCCAGGTTCACCAGGCGGCCTTCAGACAGCAGGATCATCCGCTTGCCGTCGGGGAACACCACCTCGTCCACCTGCGGCTTCACGTTGTCCCAGGTGTAGTTGCGCAGCGCGCCGACCTGGATCTCGCTGTCGAAGTGGCCGATGTTGCACACGATCGCGCGGTGCTTCATGCGGCGCATGTGGTCCAGCGTGATCACGTCGATGTTGCCGGTGGCGGTCACGAAGATGTCACCCAGCGGGGCGGCATCCTCCATGGTCGTCACCTCATAGCCCTCCATCGCCGCCTGCAGCGCGCAGATCGGGTCGACTTCGGTGACCATCACGCGGCAGCCGGCATTGCGCAGGCTGGCGGCGGAGCCCTTGCCCACGTCGCCGAAGCCGTTCACCACGGCCACCTTGCCGGCCATCATCACGTCCGTGCCACGGCGGATCGCGTCCACCAGGCTCTCGCGGCAGCCATACAGGTTGTCGAACTTCGACTTCGTCACGCTGTCGTTCACGTTGATGGCGGGAACGCGCAGGGTGCCGGCCTTGGCCATCTCCCACAGGCGGTGCACGCCGGTGGTGGTCTCTTCCGTGATGCCGCGCACGTCGTCCAGCAGGTGCGGATACTTGTCGTGCATGATCTGGGTGGCGTCGCCGCCGTCATCCAGGATCATGTTCGGCTTCCAGCCATCGGGCCCCACCAGGGTCTGCTCGATGCACCACCAGAACTCCTCCTCGGTCTGGCCCTTCCAGGCGAACACCGGGGTGCCGGCCGCCGCGATGGCCGCTGCCGCATGGTCCTGGGTGGAGAAGATGTTGCAGGAAGACCAGCGCACGGAGGCACCGAGGTGCTCCAGCGTCTGGATCAGCACCGCGGTCTGGATGGTCATGTGGATGCAGCCGACGATGCGCGCATCCTTCAGCGGCTTGCTGGCGCCATACTCGGCGCGGATGGCCATCAGGCCGGGCATCTCGTCCTCGGCCATCGAAATCTCCTTCTGGCCCCACTCGGCCAGCGAGATGTCCTTCACCTTGTAATCACCCATGCGGGTCGCTCCTGTGCTGTTGGCCGCACAGGTATAAGGATATCGTTATGTCTGCAAGTCCTGGATGAACCCGAGCCCGGCTGGCCAGCCATGCCGGCCAGCCGGCTTCGCGTTAAGCCTGCTGCAACTGTCGCGCCGGCGGCAGCGCCAGCCATTGCAGCACCGCGATACCCCCCCCCATCGCCGCCTGCCCCAGCACGAACCCAACCCCCAGCCCGTTCGGCGCCACCCAGCCCGTTGCCAGCAGCATCACGCTGTCCACCGCCCAGATCAGGTTCAGCACCACCACCGCCAGCACGGCCGGCCGCGGTGGCACCATCCGGCTCGCGCACCACGCCACGAACGCCCCCCACGGCAGCAGCACCAGCCCGGCCCCGCGCAGCAGCCCTACCGGCAGCCCCATCGCCGGCCCCAGCACCCCGGCCCCCGCCACCAATGCCACCCCGCCCACCAGGCAGAACGCCCCATCCAGCCCCAGCAGCACGCGCAGGTTTCGCAAAACGTTCATGACCGTCACTCCCTGAAGGTGAGCGCATCCATCCGATGCACCCCCACCCTGGGCTCTGGCCCCGCCGCGCGTCGATTAAGTGCGAGGTAATGGAAATGCCGCCCGCGCCTGCCTTACCCTCCCCCCATGATCCTCATGGCCCCCCAGACCCGACCCATCGGCGACCTCCTGCGCGAGTGGCGTCAGCACCGCCGTCTCAGCCAGCTCGCCCTCTCGCTGGATGCCGGCATTTCCACCAAGCACCTCAGCTTCCTGGAAACCGGCCGCTCCCGCCCCAGCCGAGACATGCTCCTCCACCTCGCCGACCTGCTCGGCGTGCCCCTGCGCGAGCGCAACACCCTCCTCCAGGCCGCCGGCTTCGCCGCCCTCTACCCCCAGCACGCCCTCTCAGACCCTGAAATGCAGGCCGCCCGCCAGGCCATGGAAACCATCCTCGCCGCCCACGACCCCTACCCGGCCCTGGCGGTCAACCGGCACTGGACCCTCGTTTCCGCCAACCAGGCCACCCAGCGCCTGCTCGCCGCCGCCATCGCCCCCGCGCTGCTGGAACCCCCGGTCAACGTCCTGCGCGCCAGCCTCCACCCCGAGGGCCTCGCCCCCCACATCGCCAACCTGCCCGTCTGGCGCGGCCACATCCTCGCCCGCCTGCGCCAGCAGATCGCCGCCACCGCCGACCCGGTGCTCTCCGATCTCCTGCAGGAACTTGCCGCCTACCCCGGCGGCACAGACCACCCCGCCCCCACGGAATCCGGCCTCGTCATCCCCCTGCAACTGCGCCTGGGCGAGCACGTGCTCAGCCTGTTCGGCACCGTCACCGTCTTTGGCACCCCGGTGGACATCACCCTGGCCGAGCTGGCGCTGGAGGCCTTCTATCCCGCGGATGAGGCAACGGCAGCAGCATTAAGAAGCAAGGATGTTCTTTTTTGAAAAAAAGAACCAAAAAACTTTTATGACTTTAGGCCCAGGCCTCTCCGCACCTATTCACAAAAGTCTTTTTGCTTCTTTTTCTTCAGAAAAAGAAGAATCCTTGGCTTAATGAGCCTCCCCCCAGCTCAGCCCCTGCCCCGTCTCCACCACTAGGGGCACGGAAAGAACAGCCGCCTCCTGCATCACCCCGCGCGCCAGCTCCGCCAGCCCCGCGGCGGCGGCTTCCGGCACCTCGAACAGCAATTCGTCATGCACCTGCAGCAGCATCCGCGCCCCCAGGTTGCTCTCCGCCAGCGCGTTCGGCAGCTTCACCATCGCCCGCTTGATGATATCGGCCGCCCCGCCCTGCAGCGGCGCATTGATGGCCTGCCGCTCCGCATAGCCACGCCGCGCCGGGTTCTTGTCCGCGATCCCCGGAATCCAGCACCGCCGCCCGAACGGCGTCAGCACGTAGCCGAGCTTGCGGGCTTCTTCCTTGGTCGTCTCCATGTAGTCGCGGATCGCCGGATAGCGCCGGAAATACAGGTCGATATACGCCTTCGCCTCCCCCGGCTGGATCTGCAGCTGCCGCGCCAGGCCGAAGGCGGAAATGCCGTAGATGATCCCGAAATTGATCGCCTTGGCCCGCCGCCGCGTCGCCCCGTCCATCCCTGCCATCGGCACCCCGAACACCTCGCTCGCCGTGCGGGCATGGATGTCCTCGCCGTTGGAGAAACTCTCCTTCAGCTGCGGAATATCGGCCACATGCGCCAACAGCCGCAGCTCGATCTGCGAGTAGTCGGCGGACACCAGCACATGGCCGGGCTCCGCCACGAAGGCGCGCCGAATGCGCTGCCCCTCCTCCGTGCGCACCGGAATGTTCTGCAAGTTCGGATCGGTCGAGGAAAGCCGCCCCGTGCTCGCCACCGCCATCGCGTAGCTGGTGTGAACCCGCCCGGTATCCGGGTTGATCTGCCCCACCAGCGCATCGGCATAGGTTGATTTCAACTTCGCCAGCTGCCGCCATTCCAGGATGCGCGACGGCAACTCATGCCCCTGCTCCGCCAACCCCTGCAGCACCCCGGCATCCGTGCCCCAGGCCCCGGTCTTCATCCGCTTCCCGCCCGGCAGCTTCATCCGGTCGAACAGCACTTCGCCCAACTGCTTCGGCGAACCTAGATTGAAAGTTTCGCCAGCCAGCTTGTGGATCTCGATCTCCATCGCCGCCATGCGCAGCTCAAAATCCTTGGACATCGCGCGCAGCTCATCGGCATCCACCTTGATCCCGGCCCGCTCCATCTCCAGCAGCACCGGAATCAGCCGCCGCTCCACCAGCTCGTACAGCGCGAGGGACTTCGCCGCCCGCAGCCGCGGCTTCAGCACCTCCCACAGCCGCAGCGTCACGTCGGCATCCTCGGCCGCATAGGCGGTGGCCTTATCCAGCGGCACCTGCGCGAAGCTCAGCCGCCCCTTCCCCGTCCCGGTCACCGCATCGTAGCTGATCGGCGTATGGCCGAGATGCAGCACCGAGAGCTCATCCATCCCGTGCCCATGCGCCCCTGCCTCCATCGCGAACGACACCAGCATCGTGTCATCCACCGGCTCCGGTATCTCCAGCCCCGCCTGGCGGAACACCATCAGGTCGTACTTGGCGTTCTGGAACACCTTCAGCACACAGGGATCCCCGAACAGGTCCGAGAGCGCCGCCAACGCCGCCTCCACCTCCACCTGCGCCTCAACCCCCTCATGCCGCAGCGGAATGTAGCAGGCCTTCCCCGCCGCCGTGGCCAGCGAGATCCCCACCAGCCGCGCCCGCATCGCATCCAGGCTGTCGGTCTCGGTATCCACCGCCACCACGCCCGCCGCCCGCGCCGCCGCAATCCAGCCCTGCAGCCCCTCCAGCGTCGTCACCGTCTCATACGGCCCGAAGCCCGACCCATCGGCCTGCGGCGCCGCCACCTGCACCGGCGCCTCGGCAAACAGATTGCCCTGAGGCCCCCCCTGGGCCCCCCCCTGGGGCGCACCCGCCCGCACCGCCGCCGGCGGCGGCACGAACGCACTGGCCGACGCCCCCGCCTCCATCCCCAACCTGGACGCCAAACTCCGAAACCCCTGCGCCGCCAGCCACGGCCCCAGCACCTCCCGGTCCGGCTCCCGCGCCACCAGCGCCTCGATCGGCTCCGGCAGCGGCACCTCGCAGCACAGCTCCACCAGCTTGCGCGAAATCCGCGCCAGCTCCGCATGCTCGATCAGCAAATCACGCCGCTTGCTCGGCTTCATCCCCGGCGCCGCGGCCAGAATCCCCTCCAGGTCGCCGAACTCCTGGATCAACTGCGCCGCCGTCTTCGGCCCAATCCCCGGCACCCCAGGCACGTTGTCCACGCTGTCACCGATCAACGCCTGCGCATCGATCAGCTTCTCCGGCCCAACCCCGAACTTCTCCATCACCTCGGCGAGCCCGATCGCCTTCTGCTTCATCGGATCGAGCATATCGATGCCCGGACGCAGCAACTGCATCAGGTCCTTGTCCGACGAAACGATCGTCGCCCGCCCGCCCTGCGCCACCACGGCCACGGCATAGCTGGCGATCAGGTCATCCGCCTCCCAATCCTCCAGCTCGATCGCCGGCACCCCGAACGCCCGCGTCGCCTCCCGCACCAACG
>CANHKG010000171.1 GCA_947460455.1 Rhodospirillales bacterium
GGTATCTCTCCGGATCACCGATCCGGAGAGATACCCCCCTATCCGCGCGTAAACGAAAGGGGTCTGGGGCCGCCGGCCCCAGCGGGTCCAGGGCAGAGCCCTGGCCTTCCCTTACTTTGGCGGCGGCACTTCCGTGGGCCCGCCGGCGGTTTTCCAGGCGGTGTATCCGCCGCCGACATGGGCGACGTTGTCCAGGCCCATGTCCTGGGCGGTTTTCGCCGCCAGGGCCGAGCGCCAGCCGCTGGCGCAGTAGAAGACGAAGCGCTTGGCCTCCTGGAAGATCGGCTTGGCGTAGGGGCTGTCGGGGTCGATCCAGAATTCCAGCATGCCGCGCGGGCAGGAGAAGCTGCCGGGGATGCGGCCTTCGCGTTGGATTTCGCGCGGGTCGCGCAGGTCCACGAAGACGGTTTCGGTCGTGCCTTGCAGGGGGAGTGCTTGTTCTACCGGGATGGTTTGGATTTCGGCCTCTGCCTCGGCGAGCAGGGCCTTGTAGCCTTTCTTCATCGTGTCCTCCGCGCGTTCTGGCGTGAGTCGGCCTTCCCGGTGCGTGCGGTGTCAAGGAGGTTGGCAAAGCTTGTGCCGGCTGCGTAGCATCGTGGGACATAGAGGTTGGAGGCTCAGGATGAAGCGTCGTGGTTTCCTCGCGGCCGGCGCCGCAACCCTTGCCGCCCCCGCGGTGCGGGCGCAGGGCGCCAAGGTGATCAAGTTCGCGCCGCAGGCCGACCTGGCGCTGCTGGACCCGCATTTCGCGCCGGCGTTGGTGACGCGTAACCACGCCTACCTGGTGTACGACACGCTGTATGGCGTGGACGACGAGGCGAAGCCGCATCCGCAGATGGCGGCCGGGCATGTGGTGGAAGACAACGGCCTGACGTGGAAGATCACGCTGCGCGATGGGCTGAAGTTCCACGACGGCACGCCGGTGCTGGCGCGCGACTGCGTGGCGAGCCTGAAGCGCTGGGCGACGCGCGATGTGTACGCGATTTCCGTCTGGGGCCAGGTGGAGGAAGTGTCCGCCCCCAGCGACAAGGTGATCCAGTTCAAGCTGAAGCGGCCGTTCCGGCTGCTGGCGGATATGCTGGGCAAGCAGAACCCGTTTGCGCCGGTGATCATGCCGGAGCGGCTGGCGAACACGCCGCCGGCGCAGCAGGTGACGGAGGTGATCGGCAGCGGGCCGTTCCGCTATGTGGCGAACGAGCGCGTGGCGGGCTCGCGCAACGTGTACGAGAAGTGGCCGGGCTATGTGCCGCGGCAGGAGCCGGCGGTGGGTTCGACCGGCGGCAAGGTGGTGCATGTCGATCGGGTGGAGTGGCACACCATTCCGGACCCCGCGACGGCGGCGGCGGCGCTGCAATCGGGCGAGATCGATTGGTGGGAGCAGCCGACGGCCGACCTGCTGCCGCCGCTGCGGCGGCGCCCCGGCGTGGTGGTGGAGGTGCTGGACACGCTGGGCTACGTCGCGGTGCTGCGGTTCAACCATCTGAACCCGCCGTTCAACAACGCTGCGGTGCGGCGCGCGCTGCTGGGTGCGTTCAGCCAGACCGACATGATGACGGCGGTGGCGGGCGAGGACCGCAAGATGTGGATGGACGGGGTGGGGTTCTTCACGCCCGCCTCCCCGTTCGCGAACAAGGCGGGGATGGAGGCTCTGACCTCGCCGCGCGACCTGGCGCGCGTGAAGGCGGCGCTGACGGCGGCGGGCTACACCAATGAGCGGTTCAACATGCTGGTGCCGACCGACCTGCCGGCGATCAACGCGATGAGCGAGGTGGCCGGCGAGGTGTTCCGCAAGCTGGGCATGAACCTCGATTACGTGACGATGGATTGGGGGACGACGGCGGCGCGGCTGAATTCCAAGGCGGCGCCGACAGCGGGGGGATGGAACCTCAACTGCAACTACGCGCCCGGGTTCTCGCCGATGTCGCCGGCGGCGCATGGCTACCTGCGCGGCACCGGGCAGAACGCGTTGTTCGGTTGGCCGGATTCGCCGGGGATCGAGGATCTGCGGGCGAAGTGGATCGATGCGACGGATTTGGCGGAGCAGAAGCGCATCGCCGAGCAGATCCAGCTGCAGGCATTCCAGGACGTGCCGTATATCCCGCTGGGGGCGTTCTACTTCGCCAGCGCCTATCGCAGCAGCCTTTCGGGCATGGTGAAGGGCGGGATTCCGATGTTCTATAATGTGAAGAAGGCCTGAGGCAGTCAGCCGAGGGTGATGAGGCGGGGCGGGCAGGTGATGCCCGCCCTTTTTTTGCGAGGCCGCATGCTGGTTGAAGCCCCCCCCTCTGCCGGCGTGCTGGCGCGGCGTATCGCGGCCCTGGCGGGGCCGACCTTTGCGATTGCGGTGCTGCAATCGGCGGGGCAGCTGATCGAGACCGTGCTGGCCGCGCGGCAGGGCACGCTGGCGCTGGCGGGCTGGGCGCTGGTGCTGCCGTTCACGCTGCTGATGCAGCAGATGTCGGCTGGCGCGATGGGGGGCGGGGTGGTTTCGGCCATCGCGCGCAGCCTTGGTGCGGGGCGGCGCGAGGATGCCTCGGCATTGGTGCTGCATGCGTTGCTGATCGCGATGGGGTTCGCTGCGACCTATGTGCTGGTGCTGGCGGTGTTCCCGCGCACGGTGCTGGGGGCGATCGGGGGTGCGGAGGCCGCGGCGGCGGCGGCGGCGTATTCCATGTGGCTGTTCGGGGCCGGGGCGGTGCCGGCGTGGCTGACCAACACGCTGGCCTCCGTGCTGCGCGGCGGCGGCAAGCATGGGTTGGCGGCGCGGATCACGCTGTTCAGCGCGCTGGTGCAGCCGCCCTTGGCCTGGGCGCTGATGGAGCCGGCGGGCTTCGGCCTGCCGGGGCTCGGAATGGCATTCGCGCTGAGCCAGTGGGGGGCGGCGCTGGCGATGATCGTGGTGGTGGGGCGTGGCGGCGCGGGCTTCGTGCCGACGCTGCGGGTAAGGCCGCAACGGGTGCTGTTCGGGCGGATCCTGTCGGTGGGGGCGGTGGCCTGCGCCATGGCGACGGTGGCGAACACGACGACGATCCTGGTGACGGCTTCCATCGCGGTGCACGGGGCGGCGGCGGTGGCGGCCTATGGCATTTCGGCGCGGCTGGAATTCCTGATGGTGCCGCTGGCCTTCGGCGTGGGCTCGGCGCTGACGGCGCTGGTGGGGCGCGCGGTGGGGGCCGGGGATTGGGTGACGGCGCGGCGCACGGCCTGGACCGGCGGGGTTGCGGCCTTCGTGGTGTGCGCGGCGTTCGGGGCGGCGGTGGGTCTGTTCCCGCATGGGTTCGCGCGGTTCTTCACGGCGGATGCCGAGGTGGTGGCGCTGGCGGCGCGGGCGCTGGGCTATGTGGGGCCGGCCTTCGGGGCGTTCGGGCTGGGGATGTGCCTGTATTTCGCCAGCATGGGCGCGGGGCGGATGCTGTGGCCGGCCACCGCGGGGCTGACGCGCATCGCGGTGGCGGTGGGCGGCGGCGCGCTGCTGGCGGGGCCGCTGGGCATGGGGCTGGACGGGCAGTTCCTGGCCGTGGCGCTGGGCATCACGGCGTTCGGCGGGTTGATTGCTTCTTCCGTGCGACCGGGTGTTTGGGCGGCGCGTTGAGGGCAGGCTGCCCGGCTATTGGCGGGCCGGGGCAGGCGCAGGGGCTGGCGCCGGGGCCGCGGGTGATGGGCGTTGCGCGCCGGCCGGTGCTGCAGCCGGGGCGGACGATCCAGGAGGTGCGGCCTGGCCGGGCGGGGCGACGCCGCGCAGGCGGGCGAGGTCGGTGGCGAAGCGGCGGTTGCCGGGCTGGAGTTCCGCCGCGCGGCTGATGGCGCCGATCGCCTCTGCGCGCCGGCCGAGCGCGGCCAGTGCGGTGCCGCGGGCGTGCAGGGCGGAGGCGTCGTCTGGCCTGTCCTTCAGCAGGCCGTCGAACAGGGCCAGGGCCTGGTCGTAGCGGCTGAGATCCATGAGGGTCCAGCCGCGCAGGGAGATCACTATGCCATCGCGCGGCGCGATGCGCAGGATCTCGTCCACCGCAGCCAGCGCCTCCTCCGGCTTGCGCTGGGCGCGCATGGCGTTGGCACGCGCGAGCCTGGCGGAGATGCTGGTGGGGTTGCGCGCGACCTCGGTTTCGTAGGCGCGCATCGCTTCGTCGACGCGGCCATTGGCGAACAGGGCGTTGCCCAGCGCCTCCTGCAGGCCAGGCAGGTTGGGGCGCACGTCGTTCACGCGGCTGATGAGGGCCAGCGCCTCTGCCGGGCGGCCGAGGTTGAGCATCACGACGCCTTCGAGCATCACGGCATCGAAATTGCCGGGGGCGAGGCGGCGAGCGGATTGCAGGTCGGTCAGTGCCTCTCGCGGGCGGCCAAGCTTCATCATGAGATGGGCGGAGCTGACGTGCGACCAGACCGTGGTGCCTTCCTGCACCACCGCCTGCTTCTGCGCCTCCAGCCCGGCGTCGACACGACCCAGATCGATCAGGGCCTGGGCCTTGACGTTCCAGAGCAGCGGCAGGTTGGTGGCACGGCGCTCCAGTGCCTCCAGCGTGGCCAATGCCTCCTCCGCCCGGCCGCTGCGCATCAGGGAGCGCGCGTAGAGGACGGAGATCTGCAGGGACATCTCTGGCGGCAGGCGCTGTTCCTGGGCGAGGGAGACGAGGCGCGGGCGGATGATGTCTTCCGCATCGCCGCTATCGGCAATGTACCAGGCGAAGATGACGGGGTTGAGGCTTTGCCAGACATCAACGGCCACCTGTTGGAACAGCTTGTCGGCCCCGGCCTCGGCAGGGACCGTGGTGGTGGCGAAGCTGCGGCCGCCGGGCGCGCGCAGGCGCAGCTGCAACTCGGTGCCTTGGCGGGTGACGTCGCCGGTGATGCGCAGCGAGGGGCGGCCAAGCAGGTCGCGCAGCAGGCTGGCGAGGCTGCGCAGGGTGAGGCGGTCTGGCGTGACGGCGTAGGCGGGAATGCGGCCGAGATCGGTCTTGCTGGGCCGGTTGCGTTCGTTTTCGCGGGTTTTCGTGAGCAGGCCGTCGATCGCGTCTATCAGGCGGCTGGCGGCCACTTCCGGGGTGAGGCCGTTGGCCGCGAGGTCGGCTGGCATGGCGATGGGCAGGATCTCCACCTCGAGCCGTTCGCTTTCGCGCCAGACCGGCCAGGCGGCGGCGCCGAGGACGGCGGCGATGAGGAGGACGATGATGGCGAAGCGCAGGGTCCAGCCGATCGAGGCGGCGATCCAGCCGAAGCGGGCGCGTGGGGCGGCGACCATGACGGGCGACATGACGGGCGACATGACGGGGGGCACGGCGGCCACGACGGTGGCGGGTGCGGCGTAGGCCGGCGCGGCGGCTGGGGCGGCAACTGGTGCAGCTTGGTCAGCGTGAGCTGTGGGCGCGGCCTCGGGCTGGGTGGGGATCTCTCGGGCGGGGCTGGTGGCCTGGGCGCTGGGTGTCGGCCGGGCGGCGGGCGCGGTGCGGGGCGGCGGGGGCGGGCCGTACATGCCGGGGGGCATGGCCTCTTCCTCTGGCGCGGCGGGCGTGAGGGGTGGGGGCAGGGGGAAGGACGTGCGCATCGCCGGGAGGGGCATGGCGACGGGCATGGCTGCCGCGATTGGGGCTGCCGCGATCGGGGCTGCCGCGATCGGGGGCGCCATGGGGGCGGGCGTGGCGGGCTGGAGGGGGCGCAGGTCGGCCGGCACCGGCAGGGGGCGGGGTGGGGCGGGAGGCGGGGGCAGCGGCATGGAGGTGCGCTGGCCGGTGCCGAACAGCTTGGCCCAGAACCCCTTGCGGCGGCGCCCGCGCTGTGGCGCGTTGGCCTGGAGCATGGCGGCCATCTGCGCCGAATCGGACGCCATCTTCGCCGCCCTGGCCTTGCGGCGGCGGCGTCGCTCCAGATAGGCGCCGAGCCACCCGAACATTGCCATGACTCCCGATGCCGGTACGTGCCGCAGGTTGCGGCATCGCACCATGCGCTGCCTCTACGGCGGGCATGCCCTTCCGGTCAATGTACCCATACGTTTGCGGGCGATGGGGGGACCAGGCGTTGCGGCCGTTGCAATCCACGCCCGCGGCGGCTGCACGCCGGGTTGATCGAGATCAAGGCGGGGGCGGTGGGGCTGTGGGAGACAGGGTGCGTTCGGAGGCGCGGCATAGCCCGCCTTCTGGCCCCCCAGATGGCCGGCCATGGTGCCGGCCCACTGATCCCCCGGTGGGATCGGCCCGGCCGCTTTCCCCAGCGGCCGGGCCTTTTTTTTCCTCGACGGGCCCTGGCATGGCGTGGCGCGCGCGGGCACAGTCGCGTGGCCGAGACGGAGGCCGACGCTGCCCCACCCCCCCGCATTTTCGCCGCGCTTCGCCGCGCCGACCCATTCGCCGTTGTGGAGCGGGGAGGGCGTGGGGGCGGATATGAGGGTGGCCACGCCGATGGGGCCGGTGGCGGCAGGGCGGTTGCAGCCTGGGGCGGAGGTGATCGCGCCAGGCGGGGCGCCAGTGCGGCTGGAGGCGGTGCGGCATCTCGCCTTGCCGGCGGCGGCGCATCGGCGGCTGGGGCTGCCGGCGCCGGTGCTGGTGGAGGCGGGCGCGCTGGGCTTCGGCCAGCCGGCGCAGGACCTGGTGCTGGGCCCGGCGCAGTGCCTGCGGCTGGACGGGGCCTGGGTGCCGGCATTCCTGCTGGCTGGCCTGCCCGGCGTGCGGCTGCTGGAGCAGGGCGCGCCGCTGGTGCTGCTGCGCTGTGCCCATGGCGCGGGGATGATGGTGGCGGGGGCGATGCTGGCCTCGGCCGGGACGGTGCCGGCATCCGGGGAGGCGGCGGTGCCGGCGCTGCTGCGGCTGGCGGGCGGCGAGCGGCCGATGGATGGGTTCGTGGACCATGCCGACCGGCACGGGGTTGCGGGCTGGGCGATCGACCCGGGCGCGCGGGACCGGGTGCTGGCGCTGGAGGTGGTGTGCGGGGAGGAGGTTCTGGCCCGCGGCCTGGCAGACCGGCCGCGGCCGGACCTAGTGCAGAATGGCACCGGGGGGCGGCTGGGGCGGCATGGCTTCGCGCTGCGCTTCGCGCGCCCGCTGGCGCCGGGGCGAGCGTGGATGCTGTTTGTGCGCGGGGCGGGCGGCGGGGCGACTCTCTCGGGCAGCCCGCTGCTGGTGGATGCCGCGGTGGCGGAGCCCGGGCGGTTCGATGTCGCGCTGGCGGGGCTGCCGGCGGATGCGGGGAGCGTGGACTTTCTGGCCTCGCTGGTGCGGCTTGCACTGCAAGGGAAGAAAGCAGTTCTTTTTTGAAAAAAAGAACCAAAAAACTTTTATAACTTTGCGCCCGGTCTAGCCACGGCGCAAAGTCATAAAAGTCTTTTTGCTTCTTTTTCTTCAGAAAAAGAAGAGTCTTGCTTCAATCGATCTTCGTGCTCTCGGCCCATTCGAAGTAGCGCTTGCGGGCCAGCGTGCCGACCGGGCCGGTGCCGATCTGGCGGTTTTCGTAGCGGGTGCAGGGCACGATCTTGCCGTAGTTGCCGCTGGAGAAGATCTCGTCGGCCTCTTCCAGGTCTGCCGCGCTGATGGTGGCTTCGCGGGCTTCGATGCCGGCTTCGTTCAGCAGCTGCATGGTGCGCCAGCGGGTGATGCCGGCGAGGAAGGTCTTGTTGTCGCGCGGGGTCAGCGCCACGCCGTTCTTGACCATCCAGAGATTGGCCATGGAGAACTCGGCGATGTTGTTCCAGGGGTCGCGCATCACGGCGGCCTCGAAGCCGCGGCTTTCGGCCTCGCGGTTGGCGCGCGTGGAGTTGGGGTAGAGGCAGGAGGCCTTGGCATCGGTCGGCGCCATGTCTGGCGCCGGGCGGCGCAGGGGGGAGAGGGTGGCGGAGAAGCCCTCATGCTCGCCGGGCAGGGGGGCGTCGTAGATGTGCAGCACGAAGGCGGTGCGGCCGTTGCCGTGCCGGGCGCCGGCGCCCTGGGTGAAGAACATCGGCTTGATGTAGAGCTCGGCCTCGCGGGGGAAGAGGCGGATGCCTTCCAGCGCCAGTGCGTGGATTTCCTCGGCGGTCTTGTCTGGGGCGAGGCCCAGGGCATCGGCGGAGCGCAGCACGCGCTGGCAGTGCAGTTCCAGGTCTGGCGCGCAGCGGCGGAAGGCGCGGGCGCCATCGAACACCATGGAGGCCAGCCAGAAGGAATGATCGGCCGGGCCGGTGAGCTTGATGTTCTCGTCGGTCCAGGAACCTTCGTACCAGAACTGGGCAGCCATGGGTGAAACTCCGAACGAATAGGGGGCGGGACGGAACGCCGGGCGTGGCGTTGCGTCAAGGGGGCGGGTGGGTCAGGGGGCGCGGGCCAGGGGTGCAGGCAGGGTTTCCGGGGCGAAGAAGGGGGTGGATTCCAGCTCTGGCTCCGCGAAGGCGGCGAGGCGGGCGTGCAGCGCGTCGCGGTCTTCCACGAACAGGGCGCGGGCGATGGCGCTGGCGAGCAGGGTGGCGGCGGTGGAGACGCCGGGGATGTCGCTGGCGATGGCGCCCATCGAGGCATAGGCGGCGTGGTTGAAGACATGGACGCGGGCGAGGGCGGGGCAGGCGCCGGGGTGCTTTTCCGTGAGTTCGAAGCCGGGGCCGAGGAAGGGATAGGTGGCGAGTTCCGGGCGCTGCAGGGCGGGCGGGGCCGCGTAGGCGTCTGGCCAGAGGGCGATGTGGGGGGCGAGGGCGGCGAGTTCCGGGCGGCGGGCCAGGTTCACCTCGAACCCTGTGGCGGCAATGAGGAAGTCGGCCTGGGCGGTGCGGCCGGGGAGGTCGAGGGCGACGCCTTGCGCCGACGGGTGGGCGGCGAGGATGGGGGTGGCGACATGGAGGCGGAAGCCTTCGTGCCGCAGCACGCGGTGGACGCTTTCGTGCGGTGGGGGGGAGCGTTCGTCGTGCAGCCAGACCATGAGCTGCCAGCGCTCGGCCGGGGGGAGGGCGGACCAGCCTTCGAAATAGCCTGGGTTGGTGGCGCCGCGGCTTTTGTTCACCTGGGGCAGGGTGGGGCGGCGGCAGTACATGTCCACTGCCGCGGCGCCGGCTTCCAGGGCCGTGGCGGCGTTGTCGAAGGCCGCCGCGTTGGCGCCCAGCACGGCCACGCGCTGGCCGGCGAGGCGGGTGAAGTCGATCGGTTGGGAGGCGTGGGCGGCGCGGGTGGGGAACAGGGCGGGGGCGAGGAAGGCGGGCAGGTTCATGCCGCCGGCGCCGAGGCGGCCGGTGGCGAGCACCACATGGCGGGCGAAGCGCGGGCCGGTGGGGGTTTCCACGCGCAGGCGATCGCCATCCTGGGTGATGGCGGTGGCTGGGGTGTGGTGGCGGATGGGCAGGGCGAGAACGCGCTGGAGCCAGGCGAGGTAGGCCTGCCAATCGGCGTTGGCGATCTTGTACAGCGCGGCCCAGCCATTCTCCCCATGGCGCGCGGTGTACCAGGCGCGGAAGGTGAGGGAGGGGATGCCGAGCGCGATGCCGGGCAGGTGCTTGGGGCTGCGCAGCGTGGCCATGCGGGCGGTGGTGGACCACGGCCCCTCCTGGCCCGGCGCGGCCTCGTCCAGCAGTTCGATCGCGCGGATGCCCTTGAACAGCAGCGCGGCGGCGGCGGCGATGCCGCACATGCCGGCGCCGATAATGACGGCATCGAGCGTGCCGGGGGGTGTCGCGGTCCAGGGGCGCGGGGGGAGGCCGAGGAGGTCGAGGTCGCGTGCGACCTGGGCGTCGTGGGCGTGCACGGGCGTCAATCAGCCAGCGGGTAGAGCGAGCGCGGGGCGTGGCGGAAGGTGAAGGCCTTGATCTCCAGCGCCGCGGGGCCGGGGGCGTCGATGTCGATGATGTCGGTCAGCAGCGGCTTGAAGGCGGCGCGGAAGTGGTTCTTGGCCTTGACGCAGAGCAGGCTGACATCCTCCAGCGCGATGCCGTGCAGGGCGAGCAGGCCGGGGTCGTGCGGGGAACGGCTGTAGGTGGTGACGATGACGCGCACGTTGCGCCCGCCCGGGGTGCCGGCGAGCGAGAGCAGGGCGGTGGGGCCGAAATTGGAGAGCACGCCGCGCATCATCGGGCCGGTGTTGCGGAACGTGCCTTCCGTCAGTGCCTGCACGGTGCCGTTGAAGGGGATGGGGGCGCCGTAGAGCGGGGTGAGGCGGCCGCCGAGGCTGCCGGTGAGTTCGCCGCCGATGCCCACCTGCTGGGCGCGCTCCACCAGGCCGGGATCGGTGATGTAGGCGAACACGGTGGGCACATCGACATCGGCATCGAGCAGGGCCCGCAGCAGGCCGGGCGTGTCGCCGATGCCGCCGGAGCCGGCGTTGTCGCCGGGGTCGGTCACGGCCACTGGGAATTTACCGGCGGCGAGCGCCTGGGCGATGCCCTCGGAGGGCGTGGGCAGGCGGATGAAGAAGCGGGCGCGGCGGGATTTCATCTGCGCGGCGTGGGCGTGCGCGATGGTGGCGGCGCGGTCGGCGCTGCTGGCGTGCCAGACCATGGCGGTGGCGCCGGCCGACAGCGTGTCGCCATAGGTGAAGCCGCCGAAGGTGGAGACATCGAGCAACTCGGGGTCGGCGGCTTCCACCCCGGCGGCGAAGGCTTCCAGCTCTGCCATCGGGCCTTCGGCGGTGCGCATGTTGATGCTGGGCAGGATGGCTTCCATCGGCGCGATGGCCCCCTTCGGGCGCAGGCCCTGTTCGACGCAGCGTTGCAGGACGGACAGCACGCGCAGCGCCGTGGGGCGTTGGTCGATATGCGGGTGGGTTTTGTAGCCGGCGCCGAAATCCAGCAGCTGGACGATCTCCGGGTCCATGTTGCCGTGCAGGTCGAAGCTGGCGCCGAGTGGGATTTCGGGGCCGATGGCCTGGCGGACGCGGCGGATGGCCTCCAGGTCGCCGCGCGGTTCGTCCTCGATCAGCATGGCGCCGTGCAGCGCGAGATAGACGGCGTCGTAGCGCGTGGACGAGAGGGCGGGGAGGATGCCGTCCATGATGGTCTCGAAGGTCTCGCGCGGCAGCGGGCCGGCGGGGCCGGCCTGGGCCATGCGCAGGAAATCGCCCTGCCAGGACGGGTTGGCGGTGAGGAATTCCAGCGCGCCGCCGATCTCGCTCTCGCTGCCCTGGAACAGGGTGCGGGCGTCTGCCTCGCCGATGGCGTAGGTGCCGGAGCGGAAGGCCGGGATGTCGGTGGGGACAGGGGTGAAGCTGTTGCCCTCGTGGCTCAGCATGGCGATGGCGATGCGCGGCATGGCGGAGCCTCCTTGATGGCCGGGCAGGGTGCCGGGTGTGGTGGCCTGGATCAACCCGGCATGGGAGGCGATGATGCGGCATGGAATGCGCGATGGGATGCAGGTCGTGATGACGTGGCTGTGCACCGGCGGGAGCCGGCTGGCGACCCCGCACGGGATGGTGCCGGTGGAGCGGCTGGCGGCGGGTGATCTGGTGCTGGGGCGCGAGGGCGGTGTGCTGGCGGTGCGCTGGGTGGGGCGGTTGCAGCTGCCGGCCGCGGCGTTGGCGGGTCAGCCGGCGTTGTGGCCAGTGATAGGTCCGCAGGGTGCGATGCTGCCGGGGCAGGTGGTGGA
>CANHKG010000172.1 GCA_947460455.1 Rhodospirillales bacterium
ACGCTCGGCAAGGTTCAACTCGTGATAGCCAGCCATCCCATCCTCCGAGCAAACGCAAACATCAAAGGCGTTGCACCCGGAGTTGGAAACCGCCGTCTTTTTGCTTCTTTTTCTTCAGAAAAAGAAGATTCTTACTTGCCTTTGAACACGGGCCGCCGCTTCTCCAGGAACGCCCGCGTCCCTTCGGCATGGTCCTCGCTGGTGGAGCACTGCGCGATGATCGCTTCCGCGGCCGCGAGGTTCCGGCGGGATTCGTCCTTGGCGAGTTCGGCCAAAGCGAGCTTGGCGCCTTTCTGCGTGAGCGGCGCGCCGGCGGCGATGCTGGCGATGTAGTCGGCGGCGAAGGCGTCGATCGCGTCGTCGGCCAGCAGGTGGTTCACCATGCCGAGGCGCAGGGCTTCCTCCGCAGAGTACTGCCGGGCGGTGAACATGATTTCCTTGGCGGTGGAGAGGCCCACCAGCTCCACCAGGCGTCGCAGGCCTTCCACGGGGTAGCCGATGGAGAGCTTGGCGGCGGGGATGCCGAAGCGGGCGCGGTCGTTGGCCAGGCGCAGGTCGCAGCTGATCGCCAGCGCCATGCCGCCGCCCAGGCACCAGCCGCGGATGACGGCGACGGTGGGCTTCGATACGGCGTGGACGGTGGCGCAGGCGGTGGAGAAGGCGCCGCCGCCGCGGGTGACGGGGCCTTCTGCGGATTCGAAGCGCGAGATGTCCGCCCCCGAGGCGAAGGCGCGGCGGCCGTTGCCTTCGATGGTGATCAGGCGCACTTCGGGATCGGCATCGAAGGCCAGGGCGGCGTCGGTGATCGCCTGCCACATCGGGTTGGAGATGGCGTTGTGGCGGTCCGGGTTGTCGATGGTGATGGTGCCGACGGCACCTTTGCGTTCCGCGATGATCCTGCCGCCGCCGGTGGCCATGGTCGTCTCTCCTTCAGGCGGCGCGATTATGCGTCGAGCAGGTGGCAGGCGGCGAGGTGGCCGGGGGCGCCTTCGCGCAGCAC
Source organism: Rhodospirillales bacterium (assembly GCA_947460455.1). Classification (GTDB taxonomy): domain Bacteria; phylum Pseudomonadota; class Alphaproteobacteria; order Acetobacterales; family Acetobacteraceae; genus CAMDGX01. The sequence goes on from CANHKG010000172.1 coordinate 1,001, forward strand.
CGGAGCTTCCTGCTTGCAGCGCGGCATAACGTGCGGGCAGCGTGTGTGGAAGGCGCAGCCAGGGGGCGGGCGCACGGGGCTGGGGACGTCGCCTTGGAGCAAGGTTTTCTTGCGCTTGAGGCGCGGGTTGGGCACCGGCACGGCGGCCAGCAGCGCCTGGGTGTACGGGTGCTGCGGGCGCAGGAAGAGATCCTGCTTGGTGGCGTGTTCCACGATGCGGCCGAGATACATCACCGCCACGCGGTGGCTGATGTGCTCCACCACGGCCAGGTCGTGGGCGATGAACAGGTAGGACAGGCGGTGCTCGCGCTGCAAATCCATCAGCAGGTTGATCACCTGCGCCTGGATCGAGACGTCGAGCGCGGAGACGGGCTCGTCCGCCACGATCAGGCGCGGGTTGAGCGACAGGGCGCGGGCGATGGAAACGCGCTGGCGCTGGCCGCCGCTGAACTGGTGCGGGAAGTTGTTCATCTGCGCCGCGCGCAGGCCCACCTGCGCGAAGATCTCAGCGGTGCGGGCATCGGCCTCGGCACCGCTGGCAACGCCATGTACCAGCAGGGGCTCGCGCACGATGGCGCCCGCGGTCATGCGCGGGTTGAGCGAGCTGAACGGGTCTTGGAAGACCATCTGCATCTGGCGGCGGAAGGGGCGCATCTCGGCCTTGGAGAGTTGCGTCACGTCCGTGCCGCCGAGGCGGATGGTGCCGGCGGTGGGTTCCACCAGGCGCATCACGGTGCGCGCCACGGTGGACTTGCCGCAGCCGGATTCGCCGACGAGGCCGAGGGTTTCGCCCTCGTTGATGCTGAAGCTGACGCCATCCACCGCATGCACCTGGCCGACGGTGCGGCGCAGCAGGCCCTTTTTGATGGGGAAGTGCTTCTTGAGGTCCTGGACCTCGATCACGGGCGCGGTCATTCCGTGCCTCCGTAGAGGCGGGCGCTGTGCCAGCAGGCGGCCCAATGCCCCGGCTGGTGCTCGCGATACTCCGGATAGGTGGCGCGGCAGGTTTCGTCCGCATGGGCGCAGCGCGGGGCGAAGGCGCAGCCGGTGGGCAGGGCAGAGAGGGCAGGGACCATGCCGGGGATTTCCTGCAACCGCTCCACCGCCGGGCCGCCGCCGAGCACGGCGAGCTTGGGCACGGAGGCCATCAGCCCGTGGGTGTAGGGGTGCAGCGGGCGGTCGAACAGCTCCTCCACCGCGGCTTCCTCGATCTTGCGGCCGGCATACATCACCACCACGCGATGCGCGGTTTCGGCCACCACGCCGAGGTCGTGGGTGATGAGGATGACGGCGGTGCCGCGATCCTCCTGCAGCTTCACGATCAGGTCGAGGATCTGCGCCTGGATCGTCACGTCCAGCGCCGTGGTGGGTTCGTCGGCGATCAGCACCTTGGGGTTGCAGGCCAGCGCCATGGCGATCATGGCGCGCTGGCGCATGCCGCCGGAAAGCTGGTGCGGGTATTCCTTCGCGCGCTGGGCGGGTTCCGGGATGCGCACCTGGGTGAGCATCTCCACGGCGCGGGCATGGGCTTCGGTGGAGGTCACGTCCTGGTGCAGGCGGATGGCCTCGGCGATCTGGTCGCCGATGGTCAGCACCGGGTTCAGGCTGGTCATCGGCTCCTGGAAGATCATCGCGATCTCGTTGCCGCGGACCTGGCGCATTTCCTCCTCGCTGATCGCCAGCAGGTCGCGGCCTTCCAGCTTCACGCTGCCGGCATCGATGCGGCCGGGCGGGGTGGGGACGAGGCGCATCAGCGACAGCGCCGTGATGGACTTGCCGCAGCCGGATTCACCGACGATGGCCAGCACCTCGCCGCGCGCCACTTCGAACGACACGTCGCTGACGGCCCGCACCAGGCCCTGGCGGGTGAAGAACAGGGTGCGCAGGCCCTCGACCTGCAGGATCGGCGTTTCGGTCATCCGCCCCATCCTAACCACGTTGCCTCGGGTCCAGCAGGTCGCGCAGCGCGTCGCCCAGCAGGTTGGTGCCGAACACGGCGAGGCTGATGGCCAGGCCCGGGAAGATCACCAGCCAGGGCGCGCGACGCATGTATTCGGCGGCGGATTCGCTGAGCATCCGGCCCCAGGAGGGGTGCGGCTCCGGCACGCCGAGGCCAAGGAAGGAGAGCGAGGCTTCGGTCAGGATCGTGCTGCCGAGCTGCGCCGTGGCCAGCACGATCAGCGGGGCGATGGTGTTGGGCAGGATGTGGCGGATGGCCAGGCGCCACTCGCTCATGCCCGTGGCCTGCGCCGCCTCCACGAAGGCCAGCTCGCGCAGGGCCAGGGTGTTGGAACGGATCACCCGCGCCACGGCGGGCACCAGGGGGATGGCGATCGCGATGATCGTGTTCTGCAGCGATGGCCCCATGGCCGCGGAGAACACCAGCGCCAGCACCAACAGTGGCAGGGCCTGCATGATATCCATCAGCCGCTGCACGATCAGGTCGAACCAGCCGCCCAGATAGCCGCTGGCCAGCCCGATCGCCACGCCGAACAGGCAGCCGAGGAAGGTGGAGCCGATGCCCACGGCCAGCGAGATGCGGGCGCCATACACGATGCGGGCATAGACATCGCGGCCCATGAAATCCGCGCCCATCAGCCAGGTGCCGTCGGGCGCGGCCAGCGACACGCGCGGGTTGGTGGCCAGCGGGCTTTGCGTGGTGATCGCATCGGCGAAGATGGCCGCCAGCACGAACACCGCCATGATCAGCGCGCCGATCGCGCCCAGCGGATATTGCCGCACCAGGAATAACGCCTGGCTCCAGGCGCCGGTGGTGCTGGCCCCGGCGCGGTTCAGTTCCGCCTGGTAGGTGCCGCCTGCCATCGCCCTATCCGCCATACTTGATGCGCGGGTCGAGCACGGCATAGAGCATGTCGACCACGAAATTGACGACGACGACCACCACCGCGATGAGCATCACCAGGTTCTGCACGATCGGGTAGTCGCGCGCGCGGATCGCCTCCACCAGGAAGCGGGCGACGCCGGGGATGTTGAACACCGTTTCCGTCACGATCAGGCCGCCGATCAGGAACGCCGCCTCGATGCCGATCACCGTCACCACCGGCAGCAGCGCGTTGCGCAGCGCGTGGCGGTAGTTCACCGATTGCCGCGTGGCGCCCTTGGCGCGCGCCGTGCGGATGTAGTCCTGCCGCAACACCTCCAGCATGGAGGAGCGCGTGAGCCGCATCACCAGCGCCGAGGACCGGAACCCGACGGCGGCGGCCGGCACGCTGAACAGGGCGAGCTGCGCCCAGAACCCGGTGATGCGGTCGCTGTAGATCGGCAGCGTGTCGAACCAGGACACGAAGGCCATCAGCACCAACAGCCCGAGCCAGAACGAGGGCAGGGACAAGCCCGAAAGGCTCAGTACCCGCAGCGCGTAATCCGTGAGGGTGTTCTGCCGCACCGCGCTGATCACGCCCAACGGTACGCCGATCAGCACCGAGAACACCAGCGCCAGCACGGCCAGCTTGGCAGTGATCGGGATGCGCGGCGCGATCTCCTCCAGCGCCGGCTTCTCCGACACGTAGGAATAGCCGAGGTCGCCGCGCAGGATGCCGGAGATCCACGCCACGTATTGCTGCGGCAAGGACAGGTCGAGCCCCAGCTCGCGCGCGATGCGCTGCTTCTCCGCCGGATCCACCATGCCGGCGGAATCGAACAGGATGTCCACGATGTTGCCCGGCACGATGCGCAGCAGGGTGAAGATGATCACCGAGATGCCGAACAGCGTCAGCAGCATCAGGCCAAAGCGGCGGACGAGATAGGCGCCCAAGGGTTACTCCTGAAAGCAAGCGGTTCTTTTTTGAAAAAAAGAACCAAAAAACTTTTATCCGTTTGCACCCCGGCCTGGGGCGCAAACGGATACGGTCTCGCGCAGCAAAAAACTACCTGTTCAGCCAGACATCCTCGAACCGGTAGCGGTTGTAGGAGGCGTTGTTGGCCATGCGGAAGCCCACGACCTCCGGGTGCCAGCACGTGCCGGAGTGGTTGTGCAGGATGATCGGGCGCGCCACGTCTTCCTGCAGCTGGCGATCGATCTCCCACACCATGCGCTTGCGCTTCTCCAGGTCTGTCTCCATCGACTGCGCCTCGAACATCTTCTCCAGCTCCGGGTTGCAATAGCCCGTCACGTTGCGCTCGCTCTTGCAGGAGTAGTTCTCGAAGAAGCTCTGGTCGGGGTCGTCCACCGAGTTGCCGGTGAGGTTCAGGCCCACGGCGTAGTCCTTGCGGGCCACCTTGCCGAACCACACGCCGGTTTCAACGATCTCCAGCTCGCCGTCGATGTAGATCTCCTTCAGGTGGTCGATCAGGATCACGGCGGGGTCGCGATAGGCGGCGATGTTGCGGGTGGAGATCTTCACCGCCAGGCGCTTGCCGGAGCCGTAGCCGTGCTTCTCCATCAGCTTGCGCGCTTCGGCCCGGTTGGCGGCGATGTCCGGCCCATAGCCGGCGATGCTTTCCAGCATCTCCTTCGGCATGCCCCATACGCCTTGCGGCTGCGGCAGCATGGTGCCGCCGACGGAGGCCTCGCCCTCGGCGATGATGGTGTTGAACGCCTTGCGGTCCAGCGAGAGCGCCATGGCGCGGCGCAGATCCGCGTTATCGAAGGGCGGCTTGTCGCGGTTCACGATCAGGTTGGTGGAAACATTCACCGGCCCCATGTGGCAGACCGCCTTCGGCGCCTGGGTGCGCAGGTCGCGCAGCACCTGCTGCGTCACCTCGGTGGGGAAGGTGAGGTCCAGCTTGCCGGAGATGAAGGCCAGCATCGCGGTGGAGCGGTTGGTGATGATGGGCATCTCCACGCCATCCAGATACGGGCGGCCCGGCTTCCAGTATTCCGTGTTGCGGGTCAGGCGGATCATCTCGTTCTGCTTGAACTCGGCCAGCTTGAACGGCCCGGTGCCGATCGGCCGCGTGCGCATGCCGGCGGCGTTCACGTGGCACGGGTACATCGGCGTGTAGCCGGAGGCGAGCAGGTTCAGCAGTGAGGGCTGCGGCCGGCCCAGCTTCAGCGTCACCTCATGGTCGCCGTTCGGCACCACATCCAGCACGTTGTCATACAACGAGCGGCGCGGGTTGGTGCGCAGCTTGTCCTCTTTCTTGCCCTGCACGAGGTCGAAGGTGCACTTCACGTCTGCCGCGGTGAACGGCTTGCCGTCGTGCCACTTCACGCCCGGCTGCAGGGTGAAGGTGAGGGATTTGCCGCCATCGCCCCAGGCCCACTTGGTGGCCAATTCGGGGATGATGGTGTCGAAGGAATCCAGCTCCTTCGAATGGTCGTACATCACCAGGTTGTTGTAGAGGCCCATGAACGGCGCGTTCACCGAGAAGGTGGCACCCTCATGGATGGAGGCGCTGGGCGGGTTGTCGCGCTGGTACATGCGCAGGATTCCCCCGCGCTTCGGCTCCTGCGCCATGGCGGGCGCAAGGGCGGCGGTGCCCACCAGGACACCGGCAAGAGCGAAGGCAGACGCAAACAGGGCGGCGGTTCGTCGCAGCACGTGGTAGTCCTCCCATTGGCCGGCGGCATCTGTGGCGCGGCCTGCGGCGGCGCCTGAACGATGCTCTTTCGCGGCGATTACCATGAATGGCACGGCAAGCAAACGTATCCGGCCAATCCGTACCATACCGTATCGGTTGCCGCGCCCGGCCCGGCGGTGCGACGATGCCCCATCCGGAGGATGCCGCACATGACCGACCTCGCCGCCTTCGCGCGCGCCCACATCGCCCCGCGTGACCTGCTCGCCAGCCCCACCCTGCCGCCGGACCTGTGGGCCGAAATGGCCGCGGCCGGGCTGTTCCGCATCGGCCTGCCCACGGAACACGGCGGCGACGGCGGCAGCTACGCCGACATCGCCGAGGCCGAGCGCGTGCTGGTGCAGGAAGGCGGCTCCACCGGGCTCGCCGGCATCTGGGCCAGCCACCAGATGGTGCCGCGCTGGTTCATCGTCGGCTTCGGCACGCCCGCGCAGCAGGCCCACTGGCTGCCCCGCTTCACCAGCGGCGCGCTCACCGGCGGCGTGGCGATCTCCGAGCCCAAGGTGGGCGCCCACCCCAAGCTGCTCAGCACCACGGCCACGCGGGATGGCGATTCCTGGGTGCTGGACGGCGAGAAATCCTACGTCACCAACGGTGACCGCGCCGGGCTTTACATGGTGCTGGCGATCACCGCGATGCAGGGCGACCGCAAGCGCTACTCCTTCTTCATGGTCCCGCGCGACACCCCGGGGCTGGAGGTGGAGGAGGCCGAGACGCCGCCCTCCATGTGGCCCGTCGGCCATGTCGCACTGCGCCTGAAGGGCTGCCGCGTGCCCGCCGAGGCCCTGGTTGGCCCGCAGGACGGCGCCTATGACGCCATCGCGCTGCCCTTCCGCGACGCGGAAGATGCGATCGGCACCTCCAGCCAGGCCGGCAACCTGCCCGGGATCGTGCGCCTGCTGGCCGCCGAACTGCCCGATCCCACGCCGGAGGAAGCCGTGGCCGAACTCGGCGCGCTCGCCGGCCTGGCTGCCCTGGTCGCCCCCGCAGCCGCTGCCCTGGCCCGCGCCGTGGATGCGCGCGCCTGGGACGGGCCGGAGGCGCAGGCCCTGCTGATCGGCCTGCGCCAGCACGCCGCGCACTTCCACGCCCGGGCCTCCGCCTTCCGTGACGCCTATGCCACGCGCCGTGGCGCGAAGCTGGATGCGCGGCTGCATAGCATCCAGACCTCCCTTTCGGTCGCGCGTGGGCCGCGGGCGATACGGATGGCGCGGCTGGGGGTGCAAATGCTGCCGAAGTAAGAAAGCGCGTTCTTTTTTGAAAAAAAGAACCAAAAAACTTTTGTTCGTTTGCGCGGTGGTCATCGTCCTGGACGAGGTGCAAGCGAATGAAGTCTTTTTTGCTTCTTTTTTCTTCAGAAAAAAGAAGGCGCTTCCTTCCCTCCCTTGCCTGCTCTAGACAGGGCCGGCATACGGCGAAGGGCGACAAGGGTGGCTGAGACGGCGGCAGACGTTCCGGACGGCGGGCGCGACTTCATTCGCGACATCATCGCGGAAGACCGCGCGCAAGGCCGCGTGCAGAGCGTCGTCACCCGGTTTCCGCCGGAGCCGAACGGCTACCTGCATATCGGCCACGCCAAGTCGATCTGCCTCAATTTCGGCGTGGCGGAAGAATTCGGCGGAAGCTGCCACCTGCGCTTCGACGACACCAACCCCACCAAGGAAGAGCAGGAGTTCATCGACGCCATCGCCAAGGATGTGCGCTGGCTCGGCTTCGACTGGGGCGAGAACCTGTACCATGCCTCGGATTATTTCGAGCAGCTCTACGCCTGGGCCGAACACCTGATCCAGCATCGCCACGCCTATGTGGACGACCAGTCGCCCGATGAGATGCGTGCCGCCCGCGGCACCCTCACGGAGCCTGGCCGCAACTCCCCTTGGCGTGACCGCAGCGCGGCCGAGAACCTCGACCTGTTCCGCCGCATGCGCGCGGGAGAGTTCCCGAACGGCGCGCGCGTGCTGCGGGCCAGGATCGACATGGCCTCGGGCAACATGAACCTGCGCGACCCCGCGCTGTACCGCATCCTGCACGCCACCCATCCGCGCACCGGCGATGCCTGGTGCATCTACCCAACCTACGATTTCGCCCACGGCCAGTCCGACGCGATCGAGGGCATCACCCACTCGCTCTGCACGCTGGAGTTCGAGGACCACAAGCCGCTGTATGATTGGCTGCTGGACAAGCTGCCGATCGCCGCCCTCGGCAAGCCCGGCCGGCCGCGCCAGTATGAATTCGCCCGGCTGAACATCGCCGGCCTGGTGCTGTCCAAGCGCGTGCTGACGCGCCTCGTCTCCGGTGGCCATGTGCGCGGCTGGGACGATCCGCGCATGCCCACCCTGGCCGGGCTGCGCCGCCGCGGCGTGCCGCCGGGTGCGTTGCGCGAGTTCGTCAAGCGAGTAGGGATGGCGCGGGCCAATTCCGTGGTTGATCCCGCGCTGTTCGACTTCACTATTCGCGAGGGGCTGAACCGTACCGCCCCGCGCCGCATGGCCGTGCTGCGGCCGCTGCGCGTGATCATCGAGAACTACCCCGAAGGCCAGACGGAAACGCTGGACGCGATCAACCACCCGGACGACGCGGCCCAGGGCACCCGCCCCATCACCTTCAGCCGCGAGCTGTGGGTGGAGCGGGAGGATTTCATGGAAGAGCCGCCGAAGAAGTTCTTCCGCCTTTCCCCGGGCCGCGAGGTGCGGCTGCGCTACGGCTACTTCATCACCTGCCGCGAAGTGGTGAAGGACGACGCCGGCGAGGTGATTGCGCTGCGCTGCACCTACGATCCCGCCACCAAGGGCGGCAACGCGCCCGACGGCCGCAAGGTGCAGGCGACGCTCCATTGGCTCAGCGCCGCCGACGCGGTGCCGGCCGAAGTGCGCGTCTACAACCCGCTCTTCGCCCGCCCCGACCCCGGCGCCGATGGCGACGTGTTCGCCGACCTCAACCCGGAGTCGCTGGACGTCCTCGCGGGCGCCATGGTGGAACCCGCCCTGGCCACGCTGGCGGAAGGCGAGGTGGTGCAGTTCGAGCGCCAGGGCTATTTCTGCCCGGACCCGGACAGCGCCCCCGGCGCCCTGGTGTTCAACCGCACCGTGGGCCTGCGCGACACCTGGGCCAAGGAAAGCGGTCGCAACGCCCCGCCTTCAGTGGGTAAGGTTCGTTAAGCCGGCCTGAGCGCGATCACCGCCCGCGCGGCATCCGGCCGCAGCTTCGCCAACAGGCCCAGCATCTGCTTCCACGGCCAGTAGCGCCGGTCCAGCAGCGCCATCCCGCGCGCGGCCGCGTCGCCGGAGAGGATCTCCGCCTGTGCCTCCAGCCAGGGGCCGCTGACATTGCCGCGCATGTCGCACGCCGCCACCCGGCAGCCCGGCGTGCGGCGTAGGCGCTTCACCTTGTAGGCCTCGGCCTGGCTGTAGATGTAGAAGATGCCGTCCGCATCCGGCGCGAACCATAGCGGCGTGCGCACCGCGGTGCCGTCGCGCTTCAGGGATTCCAGGTTCAGGTAGCGTGCCTTGGCCAGCGCCTGCCACTCCGGCGTGGTCATTGCGGTGTCTCCTTCGGAACCGAGACCGCCACCCAGGCCAGGCCCACCAGCAGCAGCACGGTGGTCAGCACGAACACCCAGGGAATGCCGATGAAGGCCGCCACCGTGCCGCCGGAGATCGGGCCCATGGAGTTGCCGAGGAAATAGGCCGACGATGTCATGCCATAGGTGAAGCCGCGCTCGTCCGCCGGCGTCAGGCGGCCGATCAGGGCGTTGGTGATCGGCACGATGCTGCCGATGAACAGGCCGAGGCCGAAGCGCTCGGCCACGAACAGCAGGTAGCTGTGCGACAGCGCCTGGGGTGCGGTCATCAGCGCGGCACCGGCCAGCGCCACCATCACCATGCGCTTCTCCCCGAAGCGGTCCGAGGCGCGGCTGAGCAGCGGCACGGCGAAGATGCCGGCAAGCCCGGTGACCGAGAGCGCCACGCCCGCCAGGGTGGCGAGGTCTGGCCGGTCGCCCAGGATGTCCTGCACGTAGAGCGTCACCACGGGCTGCGCCGCCTGGGTGGCGAACTGGGTGAGGAGCAGAACCAGCACCAGGGCGGCCATGCTGGAATTGGACATCAGCAGGCGCATCGAGGCCAAGGTGGAGCGGCGGTTCTGTTTGGCCTTGGGGGCGACGAAGTTCTCCGGCACCAGCCACCAGGCCAGCACGAAGGCCAGCATCGACAGCGCGCCACCCACCAGGAAGGGCAGGCGATAACTGCCAGTGAGGTCGGCCGCCACACCGCCGATGACCGGGCCCACCAGGGAGCCGACAAGCTGCCCGCTGCTCATGATGCCCAGCGCCCAGCCCAAGCGCCGTTGCGGCACCTGGCTGGCGATCAGCACCACGGAGGCGGCTGAAAAACCTGCAAATCCGCCCATCAACAGGCGCGCGGCCAGCAGCTGCCACACGTCTTGCGCCATGCCCATCAGCACCGTGCAGATGGAAATGGCGAAGGCGGACCGCAGAACCATCAGCTTGCGGCCATAGCGATCCGCCACGCGCCCCCACATCGGCGAGGTGAAGGCGGCGATGAGCGAGGTGATGGAGCCGAGGAAACCCGCCCACATGAACAGGTGGAAATCGGTCTCCACGCCAAGCTCCGGCAACAGCAGCGGCAGCACTGGGCTGTGGATGGTGAAGGACAAAGTCATGATGACCTGCACCGCCACCATCGCCCACAGCGTGACCCGCCATGCCGGCGAGCCATCCTCTCCCGCGTCGTCCGCCATCCGCCCCGCAATCTCCTGAGGACCGCCAGGATCGGATGGGTGGGGGAGGAAGGCAAGGCCAGGGCTCTGCCCTGGACCCGCCAGGGACCTGAGGTCCCTGGACCCACATGAGTTCCGCCTTCGGCGGGGAGGGGCCGCCCGGGTCTCTCCACCGCCTCGACGGCCCCTCCCCGCCGAAGGCGGAAAAGGTATCGGGGTCTGGGGCCTA